>DAOTUZ010000024.1:0-48150 GCA_034437295.1 Anaerolineae bacterium
CGGCGTTGTGTCAGTAGGCTGGCAAAGCCTTCTAATGTCGGAGTGAAAAATACCACTGGTGGCGCAGATACCGCCTCAGGCCGGCTTTTGAAAGCGGTCATCGCCATCCAGATCACCGGAATTAACATCACGAAGGCGATGATGATCGCTATCACTGCGCGAATCCCGCCGATCACCTTCGGGCGCGTGCCTACTTTATCCACCCGCGTAGAGATGACCACCGGGCTGCCCGGCGCACCCGGCGCTTGAGTCATGGTTGACATGGCATTACCCCTCTCTGACCCGGTTCAATGCGCGGATCAGCAGGTTGCTAATCGCGATGATCACCACAAGGATGATGTAAGCTAATGCGCTGGACATGCCAGTATCAAATTGGCCTTGAAATGCCAACCGGTATAGGCGCACTGAAACCGTCTCAGTGGATAAACCGCCGCCAGTTAAGCCCATCACAAGGTCAAATTGTTTGAACGCCTCAATAGTTCTAAATAAGATGGCAATCAGCAGCAGCGGCATCACCTGCGGCAGCGTAATCCGGCGGAATTGAAACCACCCGCTGGCGCGATCAATGCTGGCCGCCTCGTATAGGTAATCTGGAATCGCGCTCAGCCCTGCCAAACACAACAGCATCACAAACGGACTCCACATCCACGTATCAACAATCACAATCGCCCACATCGCTAGATTACCATCCCCCAGCCATTCGGGAGCGGTATTCGGGTTGCTAAAGCCGATCAGGTAATTGAAGATGCCATATGACGGGTTGAAGATCAGTTTCCAGAAGGTCGCTACGACAATCGGCGAAAGCATCATCGGCACGAGAATCAGCGTAGTGATGATGCCACTTCCGCGAAATTTGTGTCGCAGCAGCAGCGCCAATCCAAACCCGACCGCCGTCTCCAGCGTCACCGAGAGGATGGCGAATCGCCCTGTAGTGGCGAAGTTTGCCCAGAAATCCACGCTGGTTAAAATCCGGGTGTAGTTGTCTGTCCCCACCCATACCGGCGCGCCGCCAGAAATAACCGAAAATTCAGTAAAGCTCAGAAAAAGACTATAAATAAGCGGTACCAGATTCATGCAGATGAGCAGAATCATCGTCGGCAGAATGAACAACAGCATAATCTGCCGGTCGCTCAAATGCCGGCGTCCCGCAGCCCGATAGGGCGTCACTTGTGGAGCAGCAGCTCCGGCTGTTGATTGGGACACTATCATTCCCTCGCGTGGTGTAACGTTTTAGTTTGGTGTGCGTGCCAAACACATTTGAAATTCCAAATGCAGCGTGCTGCTGCCCTGACCCTCACCCAACGTTTAGGCCAGAATGAGGGTCAAAGCGCAGTCTATTCAAAATACAGGTGATTACATGCCGTATCCGGCCTCAGCCAGCACTTCGTCCATTTCCGCGGCCATATTGTCCAGCGCTTCCTGCGCAGTACCCTCGCCGCCAACGATGTAGCGATGCAGGTAGTTCTGGGTAATCGGCAGCAGTGAGCCAAACTCAGGAATGTTGAAGAAGTCCTTAACCATGGTCATGGTCTCGGCAAATGCGGGATTAAACGGCGCAACCGCTAAGAATTCCTCGCTCTCCAAAACATTGATATTGCAGGTGTAACCGCCCAGCTCAGCCCAACGCGCCTGAGTTTCTTCCTGTGCAAACCAGCGCAAGAAATCCATCGAAGCCGCCTGGCGTTCTTCGCTGATGTAGGCATTGATGCTGGCGCCCTGGCCGCCCAACGCTGCATAACGCTCGCCGCTCGGGCCTGCTGGATTGGCAAAATAGCCGGTTGTTTCGGCATACGGGTTAATCTCAGGATTCGCCAATGCCGGGAAGAATGCGAAGTAATTCATGATCATCGCGGCCTGACCGTTAATGAACACATCGTTCATTTCAGCAAAGAAGGCATTGTTCGTGCCGGGAGGCGCAAAGTCATATAGTTGGGCGTACATTTCCAGCGCGGCCGCGTTCTCCGGGCTGTTCACGACACCGAGCACATTGTAGTCGTCGCCATCCCACCAGTTACCGCCGTAGCTGAACATCGTGTTTTCGTAACCCATGGTGATTCCGTCATAGTCAATCTGCGTATACACGCCGACGCCATACAGGCCATCATCCGGACGGGTGAAAAATTCAGCGATGTCGCGCAGTTGTTCCCATGTCGTGGGTACAGCCAGCGGGTAGCCGTAAGCAGCTTCAAAGGCAGCCATGTTATCGGGATCTTCAAATAGATCTCTGCGGTAAGCCCAACCATCGGCGTCGCCTTCAGTCGGGTACGCATAATACTGGCCGCCGCCAGACGGATATTCCCCGTAGTATTGCAGCGTGGCCGGGGTTACAGTTTCGGCAATGCCCTCGCCAACAAGGAAATCGGTCAGGTTCACATAATGACCTTCCGTAACGGCCTGCCCCAACCACTGGCTGTCACCGATCACGATATCGAAGGCATCCCCTTGTGCCGCCCATTCAGCAGCTACGCGGTTGTAAAACTCGCCCCACGGGGTCTGTACCACGTTAATGGTAATGCCGGTTTCTTCCGTATACTCATTACCGAGCTGCTGCAGATAATTGGCTGGATCCCATTCTGCCCACCAGATGGTGAGTTCCGTGACACCCTGCGCCGAAACGCCGCCAAAGCCGAGCGCTACCAGCGCTACCAGCGCTACCAACAACACTATTTTCTTAAGCATCTTCGTATTCTCCTATCGAACAGTATCTTTGAACGGATAGTTCTCGGTTTTCGCTCGCTTTTTTCAATAACTCGCCCTCCTATAAAGAACCTGCCTCACTCTTAAAGCCGCCAGATGGCGGGTTGGCAGCATACAGCGAGCGCGTTAGCGCTCCTCCGAAAATACATTGGTAAGCGCCAACGCTGCCGCCCCAATCAGACCGGCATCCTGCGCTATGGCCGATGTATCAATACGTAAGTGGCGCGTCGAAAGCGGCAGCGAATGCGTCAAAATTCCGCTGCGAATTGACGACAGGAACATCAGCCCGATATTACTGACGCCCCCGCCGATCAAGATCAGGCTTGGATTGAAGAAATTCACCTGCCCGGCCAGCACCTCACCAATGATGTAGCCGCTGTCGCGCACAATCTCGTTGGCAACTTTGTCGCCTTCAGCTGCCGCGCGGCCTACCTCAACCGCCGTCAGCTGCCCACCACACTGCTCATAATATTTCTTCAAAATAGCGCTGCGCCCGGCTAATGCGGCCTCACTAGCGCGATGGGCTATCGCTGGCCCAGCGGCTACCGCTTCTAAACATCCAACATTGCCGCAGTGGCACATCGGCCCGTTTCTATCCGCGCAAATATGACCAATGTCGCCCGCGCTGCCCGTAGAACCGCGATAAATTTCCCCGCGCGCCACAATGCCGCAGCCGATGCCAGTACCAATTTTGACGAACAGGAAATTTTCATGTTTCCGGCCAGCGCCTGCCGCCAACTCGCCCTGTGCCATCATATTCACATCGTTATCTACGATGACGATGGCGTTGGGAAAAGTAGAGCGGAAGAAGGCGCGAATCGGGTAAGCATCCCAACCCGGCATAATCGGCGGGGCGTTCAAAATGCCGGCGGCAAAATCTACTGGCCCCGGCACGCCAATCCCAAACGCATATATTTTTTCAGGGGGAATCGCGTGGCGTTCTAAAATCTCAAGCGTGAGGCGATGCAGAATGCCCAGAATCGGCGCTGCGCCATCGCGCACGTCAATCGGCATTGAAACCCGTTCCAACAGCACCGCATTAAAATTGGCAACCGCCAGATCAAAACCGGTTGCCCCCATATCAACGGCCACAATGTAGCCAAAGTCGGATCGAAAGCTGACCACGCGGGGGCGGCGGCCACCACTGGATTCACCTTCCCCCATTTCCTCCAGAATGCCTGCATCTGTGAGTTCGTTAACCAGCGTGGTGATCGTTGAGCGTGAGTAGCCGGTTATATCTGCAATATCAGTGCGCGAAAGGGGGCCTTGCCGCCGCAGGCAGGCGACAATCTTCGCCTGCGGGGGCTGTAAAAGGAACGGCGGAGGGGAAATAAGTTCTCTTACGCTGTCCATCAATTCATTTCAAAAATAATAGTTCAAATTAATATGTCAAAACATAACATGTCATTTTTTCAGTGTCAACAAGATATTTTTCTATCGAACAACTTTTGCCAAAATTGTCAAAAGATAAAGGGTTTGAGCCGCCCAAACGCTGCAATTGGTTCATATCCGTCGGGTCAATTTGCATAAACTGCCCATCATAGGCTTGCGCCTTTCATTATTTTTCGCCACACTGCCATCATGACAGCAGAATGAAGCGTCTCAATCATTTTCAGAAGTTCGATCTCCCCTCTTCGTGAGGGGGGATTGGAGGTGAAGGCTTATGAGCACAATTGCTTTACTTGGCGCATTGGACACCAAAGGCGAGGACTTCGCATTCCTAAAAACTGAAATCGAGAACCGTGGGTATCAAACGCTGATGATTGATTTCAGCGTCATTGGTGAACCTGCCTTCTCCGCCGACATCCCCCGTGAAGAGGTGGCGGCGGCGGGCGAAGTGCCGCTGGCAACATTGCAAGCTAACGATGATCGCGGTCAGGCAATGGAAGTCATGGCGACGGGCGCGGCTGAAATTGTGCGCCGCCTATACGCACAGGAAAAAATTGATGGGATCATCAGCATGGGTGGTGGCGGCGGCACCACCGTCGCATCAATTGCCATGCGCGCGCTGCCCGTTGGCTTTCCCAAGTTGATCGTCTCCACGGTGGCGTCCGGCGAAACTGCCCGTTTCATCGGCAGCAGCGATATTGCGCTAATGCCTGCCGTGATTGATGTGGCCGGGCTAAATCGCATCAGCCGTAAAATTTACGCTAACGCTGCCGGGGCTATCTGCGGCATGTGCGACCCACGCACACTTGAGGCTGCTACCCACGATCAGCGCCCGATGGTCGCAATCTCCATGTTCGGCAATACGACGCAGGCCGTCAATCATGCCAAAAAGCGCCTCGAAGCGGCGGGCTTTGAAGTCATCATCTTCCATGCCACCGGCACCGGCGGGCGCACTATGGAAATGCTCATCTCTGAAGGCCAGTTCGCTGCCGTACTGGACATGACCACTACCGAATGGGCTGACGAGCTGGTAGGTGGCGTACTGACCGCTGGATCAGAACGCTTAGATGCCGCCACGCTGGGCAATATTCCGCAGGTGATCGTACCCGGTTGCATTGATATGGTGAATTTCTGGGGGCGCGAAAATGTACCGCCGCAGTTCGCAGATCGCCTTTTTTACGAGTGGAATGCCAACGTCACGCTGATGCGCACCACGCCCGAAGAAACTGCGCAGTTGGGTGAAATCTTCGCGCAAAAGCTGAATCGCGCTGCCGCGCCGGTCAAAATATTGCTGCCGATGCGCGGCGTCTCCGAAATTGATGTACAGGGCAAGCCGTTCTATTGGCCGGAAACATTAACCGCCTTCCGTGATGCGCTCAAGCGAAACCTCAACGATCAGATTCAGGTAGTCGAATACGATACCCATATCAATGATCCAGATTTCGCGAATGCCGCCGCAGATGCCCTGCTGGAAATGCTCGTTGATAGAATCTAAACTGTGTCGGGGCGCTCAGTTCGGCAGTATTCACTAAAAATCACGCTTGGCGCCCCAACGGTTCAAAAACTGGAGAGATCATGTCCATTGCACGCGATGAAATTTTGCGCCGTTTGCGCGCTCAGTTGGTAGGGGGCAAACCCATCATCGGCACCGGCGCAGGTACTGGTATCTCCGCCAAATTTGAAGAAGCGGGCGGCACGGATCTGATCATCATCTACAACAGCGGACGCTACCGCATGGCCGGGCGCAGTTCACTGACCGGCTTATTTGCCTATGGAGATGCCAACGCCATTGTCATGGAGATGGCAGGTGAAGTTTTGCCGGTGGTCAAAAACACGCCGGTTCTAGCGGGCGTCAACGGCACCGATCCCTTCCGCCAGATGCCCCACTTTTTGAAACAGGTCAAAGAGATCGGCTTTTCCGGCGTGCAAAACTTCCCTACTGTCGGCCTGTTTGACGGCAAAATGCGCGTGAACATGGAGGAAACCGGTATCAGCTATGCGAAAGAAGTGGATATGATTGGCGAAGCGCACAAGCTCGATCTGTTCACCTCGCCTTACGTGTTCACCATCGAAGAGGCACGTGCCATGATGGACGCTGGCGCTGATTTAATCGTTGCCCATGCCGGCCTGACCACTGCCGGAAGCATCGGCGCTACCACCGCCATGACGCTGGATGACGGCATCGAGTTTGTGATGTCTATTGCCGAAGCATGCTGGTCAATCAAGCGCGATCAACTGGTGATCTGTCACGGCGGCCCGTTTGATGAGCCGGAGAACGTTGCGCAGGCCATGCTCAAAATGCCGGGAATTGCTGGTTTCTATGGGGCCAGCAGCGCCGAACGCCTGCCCATCGAACGCGCAATCACGGAACAGATTCGGGCGTTTAAGGGGATGGGGTTGGGGTAAACAACCACAACCTATCAGCCATCGCCCTGCCATCAATCATAAATTACATATCTGTCAAAGCCCCGTTCACGCGGCGCAGTTTCAGCCCTCCGGCCCTCACCCCAACGCCTCAAAAATCAGGCTGGAAACCGCTTCTACGCCGTCTTCAGTGTTTGAGATCACCGAAAAATCAATGTTCTGTGCCTCGCACACGCCAGAGATAAATTCCACTCCCGGATCGCCACCTTCAGCATGATAAATGTAGACATCATCACCGTGCATCCGTATCCACAACCCGTAACCATAACCGCCCGGCGTGTCGTCCATATAGGTGAATGTATGGTACGGCGTCAGCATCTTTCGCGTCGATTCGTCGCTCAGCAGGTGATGATGGCGCAGATGATCCCAGAAACGGGCCATATCTGGCGCGGTCACAAATACGCCGCCATCTGCCCCGCCAACAATCGGCACGGAGAAGAAATTGGTGCGCCAATCACCATTCTCGCCGCGCATATACCCGTAAGCGGTATTCTCCGGCAGCCGATCCGTTTCATAAAAGCCGCTTCCAGTCATGCCGCAAGGCTCAAAAATATATTTCACTGCGTAGTCCGTATAGGGCATTCCACTGACCTGTTCAATAATCAGGCCAAGGACGATATACCCCGAATTGTTGTAGGCGAAACGTTCCCCCGGCGTAAACTTCATTGGCAAATGCCCGAACAACGGCAAGAAATCAGCAGGCTTGCGAATGTTGTACATCGGAATTTCTGCCCACAGCGCCGCGTAATCATCCATTTTTTCTTCATCGAAATAGTCGGGAATACCAGACGTATGCGTAAGCAGATGATGAACGGTCACCGCCGGGTCAAACTGCGGGAACACCCCCGACAAACATTCGCTCAGGGGCGTATCAAAGCTAAGGTTGCCCTGATCAACCAAATGGCAAATCGCCGCCGCCGTGAAGGTCTTGGAGCCGGACGCAACCGCAAATTTTGTATTCAGGTTGTTGGGGCGGGCGTTGGCTTTATCAGCAAAGTCATAAGCGCGGCTAAAGATAGGTTCGCCGCCTTTACAAATGTGAACCACACCAGAAAACGGATTCTCATCTGGCAGTTGGATAATCGCGGCTTCAAGAGCCTCTATATTTAACATGCTGTATCGCTCCTAGAATGTCGAATAATATTTTTGAGAATAATAAGACAGATTCATCCCCTACAGCCCCGCCAATATCGTCTGATAGGCTTGGTTGATTTTCCGCATCATATCAGCGGCATCCGCATGCTTATTCAAATCAGGGTGATACTGCCGCGCCAGCTTGCGATATGCCCGTTTTACGGCAATGCGCGTGGCCTCCGGCGTGGCTTTACGTTCCACCCCTAGCAGCGCCAACTGTGTATACAGCGGATCATGAATCGAAATCCGCCCATTCGCAGGCTGCGCCCCGGCACGACTCTCAAAATCCGCCATTCGCCACACACCATCCAAGCCCGGCAAGCTCACTTTGACCGAATGGCAGGCCAGCTTACCCGCTACAACCGGATCACCATAACGGATAAAGCGGGCATGGCGGCCATGCTCGCCCTCAAAATATACCGGAAACACCTGTTGATCCCCGCCATACGGGTCAAACGCATAAATCTTCTCGCCATGTAACGCCAGCAGCGACGACATGTAATCGTGCGGCTTATAGCGTGTGCCATGCGCGGGCATCAGCAGTTCAGCCCATAGAATGAACATCGTGTAGAGATGATCGGCGGTATTGGTCTCCACAAAGTAACGCAGTTCACTGGTAGGTAGTGCGGTTTCAACCAGATAGATCGCCGCCGTCTTACCGTCTACCGTCCGCACATGCTTCAGGTCGCCGTCATCAATCAGGACGTTTAGATTCGCTTTTTGAAATTCTTCGACCAGAAATGCGCTGATGCGGTGCGTGTCAAAACGCATGGGGCGGTATATAGCCAGCTATAAGGAATGAGATACTCGATTATATCACCGTGATATCAACAAAGGCGGCCAAAATTGACCGCCCTTGTTCTTTCATTGAATAAATTCAACCCCCTCCACGCAATCGAGGGGGTTGAAGGTTGAGGGTGGTGAGGGTTTCTATTCTTCTCCCGAATCTTCCACCTCTGCCGGCGAGTCATGATGCTCTATTGCTGGCGGCGCCTGTTCCGGCGCGTCAGGCGCGCTTTCCATGTCGGATACGGGGCTGCGTGAGCGCAGATAACGCGCACCGAACACCACACCAACTAAACCAAGAACCATCAGCGCCAGTACGCCAAGATTCGCGCCGCTGCTCATCTCATCGAATAGACCTGTTTGTGGCAGCGTAGACGGGGTAGGCACCAGTGTTGGGAAACCTACCGTTGCTGGAATACCCGGATCTACCGTCACCTCTGGCGCTTGCTGCGTCAGCAGTTGGAAGGCTTCAGCAATGGCCGTCGCCGTCAGGTTGATGCCGCTCAGTGGTGGCGCCGTTGGCGTTAGCTGCATCGCAATCAGCGTGCCGCTTAAAGCCTGCTCCACCAGCGCCGCGCGGGTTTGCAGAGCCACTTGTGTCGCAGCGCCGCGCTGCGTGGCGACCAATCCCGGCAATTCCTGAGCATACTGTGTAGCAAAGGCAACCGCCGTTTGAACAGCAGGTGAAAGCGCCGCAACTTCTGTTCCTGATGGCTCAGTGGTAACGCCCGCTTCCGGTGAAGTTTCAGGGGCCGTTGTCGCCTCAGCAACCAGAGTCGCAATTGAGGCCTGTGTTTGCTGCGCATCAACCGTAGCATTCGCCACAAACGTCCCAATCGCCGCCTGCGTCGCTAAGCCTTCAGGTGTAATCTGCGCGATCTGCGTGGCAATCGGTGCAGCCGTCAGCGCGAAATTACCCAACCCGGTATCCACTTCCGCAATCGCCGTCGCAACATCATTGATGCTGGCATCTAATGCCGCCTGCGTCGCCTGAATGGCGATGTCAGCAGCGTTGATCGTTTCTTGTACCTGCGCAGCGCCTGTTGCCGCAGCGACCTGTGTTTCTTGCAGCGCAGTTGCAACTGCTTCCTGCTCGCCACCCGCATTCACCATCGCCGCTTGCGTCGCCTGAATGGCTTCATTGATGGCTTGCTGGGTTGCGGCGCTGTTGTCCAAAATTGCAACCTGCGTGCCGAAGAACACCTGCTGCGCCTCGCCTTGCAACGTCGCAAAAGCAACCTGCGTGGCGAAAAATTCTGCCAGGCCAGCGCTGGTAGTCGGGGTATTTGTCGGCAGCGCCGTCACTGAAGGCTGGGCTAATGCCGTTGCAGTTTGAGCAAAGGCAATCGCCTGCGCAGTCCCCGCCAATTCCGTTGGATCAAGCGTCACCGTCGGCGTGCGAGTCGGCGGGCGAGTCGCTTCTGTGGGCGAGGCAGTAGCGGTAGGCGTATCAGTAAACGCATCCACCGTCCGCGTCATATTGTCGAAAATCACAGCCTGCGTTTGCGTTTGGGCAAATTGCGCTTCAACCGTCTGATTCAGCATGACCACTTGGGTAGCGGTCAATTCAGCGTCCGTGGGGCCTGTCGGCCGCAGCACCAGCACAATCACCAGCGCCAGCCCGCCAAGGAACAGCAGCACCATTAGCAGCGCAAGTAAGATGAACGTCCGGCTGGTACCGCCCGAATCGAGATCTTCTTCGAGAGTCGGCATGTCCGAATCGAGATTGTCTCCCAAACCCGGCGGCAGCGCGGTTTCGTCATCACTAAAATCAAATTCGGGAACTGGCGCTTCATCGAAATCATCGAAATTAAATTCGTTGAAATCGTCGGGCGGGTTGTCGTGTCCGTTCCCATTCCCGTTTCCGTTAAACGGGTTATCATCTCCAAACGGATCTTCGTCAAAATTGAAGTCGTTCGGTCGGTTGGTCATGCTTTTCCCCTTGCCAGTACCGGCGCAGCCATACTTCCCCCCTGCGGACGTTCAAGGGCTGCAAATGATAAATGGGTATTGAAGCTGTTTACGTCCCATTTGTAGCAAGACATTATGACATGGGTAAATATCTGCTGCAAATCGCTCTTAGTCCGCATCTTGCTCACAGGACTAACGTCCCGGTATTTCAATGTTGGAAAGCGGGGCGAAAATTCGCTCACCAGACACGGTTTCCACCTGTGCGCATTGTAATTTTAACCCATTTTCCAGCATTACCGGGTTTCTTGGCACAGAAATCACCTTGCCAAATATACTGACGCCATCAGCGCGGGCAACCCGCACCATCATCCCCAGTTGTAGGCTCAAATTCAGCAGCGGCGGAGAGGGGCGTATATCCGTCAGCGGCACATTCACAATCAATTCCGGGCGAGTGCTGCCGCCTTCTTCCCACAAAGCATCCAATGTCGCCTGACGCCCTTCCATGCTCTCTAAAAACTGTGTCACCAGCAGGCTCATTCGCATTGAGCCGATGCCTTCAGTGAGCAAAATTGCCCCCGGCGCGTGCATCGCATCCGGAATCAGTGTCGTTTCAAGGCTGGGGGCAATCACCCCGGCAAAGCTTTGCTCAGCCATAACCATCAGGCTTTTCGGCGTAAGCGGCTGTTTGGTAATAATGATCGCACCGCGATAGTCAAAATCTAGTTCATCGGTCTGCAGCGTCTCCAAACCCGTCTCTGGCGCAAAGCGCAGCGTGGAGATAGCGCGTTTCCCGTTGCCCCAAACACCCTGAAATAGCGCGCCCATCGTTTCGATAACCACGCCGCGTTCGGGGCGGGTTTCGATCACCTGACCATTGACCCCCGCTTCCAGCTCTACCGATGAAGACTCTTCCTGCAGCAGGATGTTTGCCCCGTCAATCAACACCACCCGGCCAGTCACCGGCGCTTGCAAACGTCGCCGCCCTTTTTGCGCAAGCGCCTGCGTGCGTTCTACAAAGTCGCCCTGCTGAACGGCCAGCAGCGGTTCAAGCTCTGATGCTTGCTTGAGGCCGAAGAAGCGCCCTGCGTCAACCAGTGTATACGGCGCAGGCGAATAGCCGCGCGCAATCACATCTTTCAAACCAACGCGCGCGCCAACGCCAACCTCAACCTGCGCCTCATAGGTATCATCTGGCAGCAGTCGCGGGCGGCGAATCACCGCCGTGTTCAGCATTTGCCGCTGCTCAGGATAGTAAGTTTCGAAGCTCATCGTCACTCCCCTGAGACTGATGTTCTTTATCAAGCTTCCTGATGCCTCGTGATGATCTGGTCACAGGCGGCTCCAGATCAGTCAAACTCGGCATTTCGATAGGCTCAGGTATCGGCGCGGTCTTGGCGCTCTTTCGCCGCCCCTTCTTCGACTCTTGCGAAGGGTCAGCAGGCTCAATGCCGGCGATGTTTTCTGCCATCATGGTTTCTAGCCACTCCATCGCCACCTGACGAATCGGATCGCCCGTCGCCTGCGCATACCACGCCGGCAGTTGCGCTGCCAATTCCTGCGCGCTGCTTCCCATGACCAGCGGGCGGCCTCGAGCATCAATAATGATGCCCGCTGATCCACCCTCAACCGTCAGCCTCACCCGCTTCTTGCCGCCAATATTCAAGCCGCGCCCCGCGCTCACGGTGATTTCCGCAGTTAACCCTGCATCCAGCTTATAGATCAACAGGCTGCCCCCATCCACATCGCGGCGCTCAGTTTTGCCGTTCGCCAGCTTAATTTTCAACGTTGCAGCTTTGCGCCCGGCGCGGGGCTTGCCGTTCAGGCTGATCGCCGTTCCCAGATTTTCAATGCCCTCTGCAAGCTGAACCACCGCCTGCGGATTCAACCGCGCCAATGCCCCTAGCGCTGGAATCAGCCCGGATGAATCGATCTGCAAACGGGTCACGCCGCGCGGTTCCAGCGCATCTAACATCAGCATGGCAGTCAGCCCCGGCCTGCCGGTATTCGCCAGACCAGCCCCCGCCGCGATAATGCGCGCCATTGGCTGAAGCGGCGCATGCGGATCATCAAAAGCGGTATCCGGCGTCCATGCCGGGCGGGCAGCCGCCAGCAGCGAGCGCAGCCCCGCCCGTATCAGCGCATGTTCCAAATACAACGCCCGCAGGGTATCCGGCGCAAGGCTGGGGCGCAGTGTTTTATTCAGCGCGTAATCTCGAATTTCATCATCATAAGATACAAATGGCAGCCATGCCTGAATCGCCTTGATGCCCACCACATCAATCAGGTTGTGGGCGCTGGTGCCTAGGCCAATGTCAGTACGAATGCTGGTCGTCGCCCGGCCATTCACATAGGCCGAAAGGGTGCTGGCAGTCGCGCCCATATCAGCGATCAATACGCCTTCTTTAGCGGCAGTCTGGCGGCCAAAGTATTCAGCGATAGTGTGATAGCTTTGCGCGTTGGGCAGCACCCCCAACTTCGTCATTCGCCCCACAGCGTTAAAGCCGATACCACGCTGCCCGGCCAGCGTATTAAATGCCCGCGCCAGTTCTAGCTGCGCGGCGTCTAAACGTTCGCCGCCAATAGTCGGGCGCACGTTCTCAGTAAAATAAACATCCGCGACATCTTGAAAAAGTGATTGTATTTCATCATGCAGCGCAGCATTTCCAGCAAACAGGATTAGCGGCGCGTGACCACGCATCACCCCCGCGGAAAGCCGTACAATACGCGCCAGATCCAGCACCGCCTGTTTCGCGCCATCATCAGTTCCGCCTGTCAAAAAGATCAGGTCAGGGCGCGCCAGCACAATCTCGTTCAAGGTTTGCCCCGGCGTTCGGGCATCTTCCAGCGTGATCGTGTCCAGCACGTTCACATAAGTACCAGACGCCGCGCGTAATGCGCTGGCCGCGCTGATTTCAGGCATCAAACCTACGACCACGGTACGCAAAGGCCGTCCGATGCTGGCCGTCGCTACAAACATATCCACGCCCGAACGATCCGGCTGCTCAGGGCGAATCAGCGCGCCATCGGGACTCACCATCTGCCGCCCGGTCAGCTGCCCGATCTGCCGGGCGACTCGGTTCAGGCCAATGCCAATGTCGTAATACGGAAAACCGGCTGTCGTCGGCTCAATGGCCGAAGCCACTTCCGTATACGCGCCCTCAACCAGATCGATCAATACCGCGCGGGTATTCACGTTGCCAAAATCAACAGCGAGGATAGACCCCTCTACAGGCATCGTTTAGCTGCCACCTATCGTAGTGAAGATAAATGCCAAACGCTCAGTCAAAATTACCAACCCGGTCAAGATTGCGCCGCCATACAAAGCGCCTAGAGCGATCACCACAAACCCTTGCCCAATAGTACCTAGTATCCGCCCAAAGGCGCCGCGCCGCACCGTGCCATCTGATGCGCGACGGCCAAAATGTCCAAAATAGACCAGCGTACAAATCACCCCGCCCACTACCAGAAAACCATTGAACAGGGCAATGCCCGCATCATCTCCGCTGGCCTGTGGGCGCAGCGCGCTGACGGTATCATTCATCACCGGAATTAGCGTGCCGCTAATCGCGCCAACAATACCTACCGCCGCGCCCACGCCAATGATCAAGCCTAGGGCTAGATTGCCCAGTTTGTGATAGCGCCGGAACGACTTCGCCAGCAGCAGCACGCCCAGCGCCACCGGCAAAATACCAATGATGATTCCGCCAAACTCACCACTGCCAACCGTGCCGCGCAGCCACGGCAAAATGACGCTTTCAACCGTCAGCACCGTGATATAGCCGGCAGCCAGCCCGGCAAACACGTAAACTGCCAGTCGGTACAGAAAATTATCACCTAGCAAATAGCTGAAGATCATCAGCGTGAATACGAAACCGGCGGCTAAGCCGATCTGATCCGGCGTCACCGTGCACGTCTCCTTCGCGAAATGCCGCGCGCGATATTGATGATAGCCCCTAGCGCGATCACCCCCGCAGAGACCAGAATACCCAGCGTCAGCGCATACCAGCGTTCATCGCGGTAGCCAGCCGAAGGCGGCAGAACTGTGAACGAAATCGGCGGCGCCAACTGCTCGGTAGCTTCGGGAGTTGTCACTTCCTCTGTCACTTCCTCTGTCGGCGTCGCTGTTGGTTCAGCAGTTGCCGAAGGGCGGCGGGTGTTAGTTTCCGTCGGTTCTGGCGTGCTAGTCGGGCGGCGGGTATTCGTCGCTGTTGGCGCGGGTGTATTCGTCGCGGCTGCTTCGCCTGTTTGTGTATCTTCGGTTGATTGTATCGCTTGTACCAGCGCCGTTGCCGTCAGCGCAAAGGCATTCACCTGCGCCGTTGCCGTTAATTCCCCTGAATCAAAGTCTGCCGTTGGCGTGGGTTCGTCTGGCAGCGTTTGTTTCGCCGGTTTAGCGACAGTATCTTTACCTGTCAGATGATACACACCCGAAATGGCGATCAATTGGCTGGAGACCCAGCCTTCAAGACCATCGTCTAAACGTACATTAAACCATGAGCCATCTTCATTGACGCCGATCACCGTCACCGTCGTTCCCGGTTGTAACCGCGCCAGCACTTCAGCCGTGGTATCTGGCTGTGCGCGTAAATTCACCGCCTGATTTGAAGAGATAGATCCCTGCACCGGCGTCGGTGTCAGCGTCGGCGTCAGCGTATGCGTCGGTGTGAAAGTTGGCGTATGCGTCGGTGTGAAGGTCGGCGTCGGCGTAAAGGTTGCAGAAGGCGTAAACAGCAGCGGCGCGGGGCGGTTTTCACGCGGCACAAATTGCGCTGCCGATGTAGGGAACGGCGTCCCCGCTATCTCCGCCGTCACTTCAGCCCCAACTGTGGTCTCAGGCATCAACAGCGCTGCCAGCCCCGAACGCGGCTCAGGGAAATTGCCAATCAGCGTATTGTACGCATATGCCCCTTCGTAGCCGCTGATCAATCCTGCCAGCATACTCCCCGGCAGCCCATCAACATACGGTTCAACCATTGGCGCAGCGCTGTAATTCACCAGCGCAATCATGGGCGATCCAGTCAGCGGGGCGATCTGTTCCACATAAGCGCGCACATCGTCAATGCGATCCGAAACCACCGCCACCGCCGCGAAATCACGCAGCGTGGTCAGGTTCAGGCCAGTGACCTGCCCGCGAATATCGTTTTGAACAAGCTGTGCCGTATCTTCGCTAAATGCCCGTAACCCGATTGCGCCGCCCGGCACGAACTGCACTAGAAAATAATCGGCGTTGGGCAGCAGTTCAGAAGCGCCAAACTGCGCAAGAAAATCGCTGTCACCCGCAATCTCATCAAGCAGCAGTTCGGCGCGTAGAAGCCCTAGCGGATTCGCGCTCAACACAACCGGATATGCGCCCCGAAGCAAAATGTGCCGCAGTATAGCTTCCAGCGCCATATCCAGTTCGGCAGCCGCGGCCGACGCATATTCAGCCCCCACCAACACCACCGATCCGGGCGCAAGATTTTCAATGACGTTAAACGCCGCTATCGCCCGCGGATCTCCAGCAAACGACGCCGCCGGTGGCTCGCCCACACGCGCTTCTCGTAAGAAGAATGGTAGTGAAATCACCGCCAACATCAACAAAGCGATCAGCAGGCGATCTATGCGTATGCGCTGCCGGCCACCCGCTTTCCGTTTTTTGGGCGCGGCTTTCACCGGCGCTTTAGCCGCCGTGGCAGAATGCTCCTCATCAAAATCGAGATTGTGCGCAAACTCATAGGTCTGATCAATTGCGCTGGCGCGTTTCCCCGAATCCTGTTCTGCCGTGTCCGTCGCGGTTGCAACGAGCGACGTTAACAGCGCCAGCTGCTTCTGTTGATCTGGCGTCAGCATCACTTCGCCCACACCGCTGGAGGATATGCCGATTCGCGCCGGGGCAATCGCTGAACCAACGCCGGGCAGTACTGTTTCCAGAGAGTCTGTCTCTGTAGCAGCTGTCTGCTGGGGTATTTTCTCCGCACGGCTGCGCAGCTTCTTCAGCCGCTCATCAAGATCGCCCTCTGAACGATCCTGCTGCTTGCGTACAATCGCCGTCGCTGAAATCTCGCCTACGCTAACATCCGCCAACCAGTCGGGCGTCTCTGCCGCGGCAAGATCTGCCAGTTCAGGATCATCCGAAATGTCGAAGGGGGAGGCCACACCATAGGGATTGTAGCCTTGTGGTGCGGGCGCATCTTCGGTCACTTTCTGTTCCAGTAAAGATTCCAGATCAGCATCCGGCTCAAGCAGTGAATCAGTCACCGGTTTCAAGACGCCGGTTCCAGTGGTCAGCGTCTTGAGATAACTATCTAGATCTTCAAACTGCGCCTCATCGTCCGCCGGTTCTACAACTTCATCAGCATCATACTGCTCTATTTTCGCCACAAAATCCGGCTCAACTTGATCCGTAGAAGCAGTAAATTCAAAATCATCTTCTAGCGGCGGCTCATCGTAGGCATTCACCTCCCAGCTAAAACTACCGGGAATCCCCTCTTCATAGGGCAGCGATTCCGCTTGCGCGCCGCTTTCTTCCTGCGCCAAACCAAACGACCGATAAAAATCGTCTTCGCTGTTCTCGTCATCAAAAACGGCCTCGCCGCTCACAAATTCTTCTAAGGTCGGCGCGTTTTCGTCGCTTTCCAACCCTGCTTCGGCGTGAGCCTCAGCGAAAGCATCGCCTCCAAAATGAATAACAAAGCCGTCGTCAAGCTGTTCGGCTGTTGTATCCAATGCGCTTGCAGCCGCTTCCTCGGCAGGCCATTCCAGATCAGGCTCCGCTTCATCAGCCAAAATTTCCTGCTCAGGCCCGAAGGTGACCGCTTCATCCGGCAGCGCCTCTAAATCCGGATAAAACTGCTCATCATCAATACGATCATCGTCGTCGTCTTCGCTCAGCGCCATTTCGTGTTCAACGAAATCAGGCGCGCTGAAAGACTCTGCAATATCGCTTGCCCATGCGTCTCCAGCAGCGTCCGGTTGTTCAAAAGCAAATAGATCGGCGGCAGTTTCTTCCAGCGTCACATCGCCCTGCGGAAACGCCAGCAATTCAGACGCCGAAACCGGGTTCTCAAAGCTTAATTCGCCGGATTCAAATGCTTCTTCAGCATCGCTGAACAAGGTTTCTTCCATCCCCTGTTCAGTTTCAAACCCTTCAAGATCGATCTCGAAATCGTCAGCCAAAATTTCCTTGGCCGTGAAATCTTGATACGACTCACTTTCAAAGGCCGATAAATCAAGTTCAAATTCAGGTTCAGCCTCGCCCCCGCTGAGCGTTTCCGCAAAGCCGGTATCGAGCAGCGATTCATATTCCGAGACATCGGCTTCAACTGTTGGCGTGAATTCTGCCTCAAGCTCGCTCAACGTCGCAGCATCATAGTCGCCAGCGAGCAGCTCTTCCAGTTCAACATCCGCAAAAAGATCGTCTTCAAGATCGGATGGGGCAAGTTCCGAAAGTTCGCGCGCAAGCTCTGAAGCAGCGTCCTGATCTACATCTAATGCCGCATCCGGTTCGCCAATATCAAAGCTTTCTAGCCCAAGCGACTCCAGTTCTTGCTCCCCCATCGCAGAGACAGGTTCGGCTTCGCCAAACAACTCATCGCTCATCCAGCCGGTTTCTTCGCCCGTCGAATGATCCGCCGGCGGGCTGTTATCGCCAAACAGTGCGCGCTCAAACGCAGCCAAATCGGCATTGGCTTCCTGCGCCAGCGCCGGGGCGTCCACCGTTAGATCGCCGCCAGCTTGCATCGCTGCCAACCAGTCCAGTTCATCGCTGTCGGGCGCGGTTTCAACCGGCGGTTCCGCGATCAACGCTTCTTCTTCGGCAAATACCGTGTCGGGTTCGTTGTCTTCAAGTTGCGCGCCGCTCAACCAATCCAGATCGGGCGCAGCAATTTCTGCGTTCCAATCGGCGTCTGCCGATTCAAGCGAGGACTCATCTGCCGCCGCCTCAAAGCCAAAGTCGCTGTCGAGTCCCTCGCCGCCCATCAGCGTCTCAGCCAGCAGCACAGAATTCAGCGACTCTTCATCAAAACCAACTGGCTCAGGAATCTGGTCTGCTGCGGATGGCGAGTTCACCACCTCATCCCAGCTTAAATCCCCAAAAATACCAGCATCATCCTCTGATTGGCTGGCGAAAAAGTCGGGTTCTGGTTCTTCCGGCGCTTCGTGTATCCCCGCGCGAGTGAGCATACCCGTCAGCTTAATGCCGGGGTCAACCGGAAGCAGCGGCGATTCCCACGCTGGTTCGTCCGCTTCCGGCAGGGTTTCAGCAGCCGCCTGTGCTGCCTCCATCGCTTCGGGGTTAATCGCCTTTAGCCAGTCCGTCTTGATGCCCACCACACCTTCGGGATTGATAACAACTTCAGATTCCTGCGCCTCTTCAGGATCAGGAATGCTCGCCTCTACCGCGGCCTCCCAGTCGTAAACTGGCGATTCTGCAAGTGGATCTGCAATTCCTTCGCTGGCAAAATTAAATGCTTCTAGCGTCGAAAAATCCGGCGCGGCAGGTAGCGGTTCTTCATCATCCAGCGGCCTATTAACCGAAGTGACGATGTTTTCAAGCTCACTCAGCCAATCCATCGTCTCCCCGCTGATCGCTTCTTCCGGATCTGCTTCGGCGGGTTCATCTAGTTCAAGGCGGGTTTCCAGAAACTGCGTACTGGCCGCTGAAGAATCGGTCATGATCAAATCAAGTTCCGGTTCTTCAATTTCAGCGGCGGCGCTCGTAACGCCAACAGCGCCAAACCAGTCCACATCTGGCAGTTCTTCGGCAGGTTGCCCGTCTGAGAAAACGGCTTCTACCGGCTGCGTGCTGTCCGGCGGCGGTTCATCAAATGTTTGATCAGGTGGCAGTTTTAATTCGCCAGTCACCACGCGGGCAGTAGACGAGGAAAGCGATCTAAAGAAAGCGTCCATCTCAGTGCCAGTGTAACTGTCGTCCGGCGCTGCTTCGGGCGCATATGGCTGCGAGGATACCCAGTCTAAGCTAGGCAGTTCCTCTTCATGCTGATCAGTGTTCGAATCATCATTTCTGATCGCAAACGGATTATTGGGATCAGGCTCATGGTAGACAGGCGCTTCGTGCAGCGACTCAAAAAATGAGCTGATCGAGTCCGGATGGACGTTAGAATCTTGCGGGGGCGGTAGTTCCTCTTCAGGCTCGTCTCGAAATGCCGAGGCGCTTTCACCTGTAAACCAGTCCGGCGCGTCGGTGGTATCCAGTTCTTCCAGTCCCAGAAACCAGTCCGGCAGCTCGCCCGTTTGCCCTAATGGGCCGGTTTTCGTGGTGGCCTTAGGGGGTTCATCCGGCAGCGCTGTAGAAAGATCAGGAACTTCTTCTTCAATACCTTTTTCGCGTTGAAGCTCTTTTTGTATCGCCGCCCAATCATCATAAGTTTGCCCGGTATCCAACGACTGGGGCAGCATATCCGCCGCCGCCAGCCAATCTTCTTCTCCGAACCGGTTAACTTTTGTCAGCTTATCATCACGCAGCCACGGCGGAATAGCCTCATCCTCCGGCGAAGCTGGAATCCCCGGAAAAGCCGGAAGTTCGCTTCCAGAAGGCGTTGGCGGTTTTTTAGCCTCCGGCGGCGGATCGTCTCGCAGCCACGGTGGCAGTTCGCCATTGTCGCCGTCGTGTGGATGGTTGTCGCTCAACGCAATCCCCTATTCACGGTATGCCCGTTCTTGCCCGATCAACGCGCGCATACCGGCAACCACAGCCGCCAACGCTATTCCGATCAGCAAACCCCGCGCCCCGGCACTCGCCGGAACTGCTACCATCCATGCGCGAATTTCACTCATTACGCTTAACTGACTGAAAGGTAGCGCGCCCAGCAGCGTAATCAGCAGCGCCAAAGTGAAAAGCAGCGCCGCCCACGTTACGCCGCGCCGCATCAGCCGGTATGCGCCATAGACCAGCGCAAAGACTAGCAGCGCCGCCAGCGCGGATTCTATTGAACCTTCAACATCGCGCAGCAAGATACGCCGTTCGGCATCCGCGCCGAGTACATACAGCGCAATCACCAGCAAGAAACTGAGCACTAGGGCAACACTGTATAGCAAGCCACGTTCTCGCCCGATAATGCGCCGCAAATGCACGCTCAGCAAATTAATCACGCCGATGATCATCGCCATTCCCGCAGTGATAATCGTGATTTGCAGCAGCAGATTGGTCAGGCTGCTCAGCGCACCCGTCGCCAACCCGATCAGCATGATCAAGCCAGAGCTAATCGCCAGCGCCGTCGCCAGCAAGCCAATAATTCGGGACATTAACCGCCCCCGCCGAACAATCCAGTCAAAAAGCGGGTGATCACACCGCCAGTCACAGCATCACCAATTACCACAATGACGGGAATGAGCAAGCCGATGATCACCACAAATTGTAGTACCTGCTGGGCCAGCGCGCTGCCAATATGCACACTGTCTTCGCCCAGATAACCGCCTGCAAGCGAAAATTCATCGCCCAGCAGGGCATAGTCGGCCATCACATAGCCCACCGCCTGCCCTTCCAGATCGCGGCTGGCAGCAATTGAGTACATACTCTTATTCGCAGCATCCCATAAAGGCAGCGCCAGTTCCACGCCAAAACCGCCGGTATATATGCCGCCAGCCGCATCCTCACTCGCGGCCACGCCCGTCAATATCGCGGCAAAAGCCAGTAAACGGTTGCCCGGCGCATACCACTGCACATACCTTGCCTGCTGCAATCGCCCGGTATGCCCCACGGCCTGCACTGCGCGGTATTGGGCGCTGTATGCAAGGGGGATCATTGTCACGTCACTCACCGCTATCACCGGCGCGCGTTCGCCAATTGCTGCCTGCTTCGCCACCTGATAGGCAATTTCTGTACTTGCTAGGGCAAAAGGGGTCGGTGTGCCGCCAATCCCATCCTGTGCAATAGCGATCAGCATCGGGCGGCCAGTTTCAATAGAGGCGCCCACAATGCCAGACATCGCTCGGTACCCCGGAATCATCCGCAGCGTTAAGCCTTCCTTACGCCGGCGCGCCACCGGAATTGCTGTCGCAAGTGTCGCAAATGCCAGCACAATCATCAGGATCGTCCATACACGTGTCGTCGGATCCACGGTTAGCCGCCCCCCGCCGGCTCTTGAAGCCAACTGCGAATTTGCTCAATGCCTTCCGGGGTTTCCAGCGCCCTCGCCAGTCCCTCAGCAGGGCTGCGCCAGCCCAAAATGCCCAGTGTCGGGCTGGTCACATAAAGCAACTGGGCGCTCAATGCCCCAAAGGGTTCCAAAATATCCAGCGCCGTCAAAGCAGCATGAGACCATCCACGCGCACGTAGTTCAGCAATCCATTCAGGTGGGTTCTTGGAGGCATTTTGCATGTCTCGACTATAGCACAAACTACCTTCTGTGAGGTATTAAGAGACAAAAGTAATACGTGATGGGTGATGAGTCAAAAGAAGTTTTGAGTGAAAGACGGGTGAAAGCTTATGAAGCGGGCTGAAAACAGTTACCTTCAGCCCGCTTCGGCGGGTGTTTCTAGTCCGTCGGTTTGGGTTATCACCCCTTATCTCTAACCCGCCCCCAGTTAATGCGCACTTTGTATCCCTGCTGTATGCTCTTCTATATACGCTAAATCACCAACGGATAATCGAGAAGCATCCACCATGACCGATCCCAACCCTGTTCGTACACCTTACGACGACATTATTTACCCTGAAGCCGCCTTCGCCCAATCCCACCCCGATCGCCTTGCGATGTTAGGCACCCTGCTCGGCATGACCCCCGCGCCAGTCGAAAACTGCCGCGTCCTAGAGCTTGGTTGTGGCACCGGCGGAAACCTGATCCCTATGGCCTACCAGTACCCCAACAGCGCCTTTGTAGGGATTGATTACGCCGCCACCCAGATTGATGTCGCCCGCGCCGCGTCAGATGCGGTTAAGCTCCAGAATATTGAGTTTCTCGCCAAAAACTTTCTCGATGTAACGGATGAATCGCTGGGTGAATTTGATTACATCATCGCCCATGGCATCTATTCATGGGTGCCGCGCACGGTTCAGACCAAAATGCTCGATCTCTATAAACAGCATCTCGCGCCAAACGGCATTGCCTATATCAGCTATAACACGCTGCCCGGATGGCGCATGTACGGCGTTGGCCGCGAAATGATGATGTATCGCATCCGCAATGTCACTGATTATGCCGAACGTACCCGTATCGCCCGTGAGTTCTTCAATTTCATTGCGAATATTCCGAAATCGCTGGATAACGATACCCACTGGTCGCAGTTTATGAACGCTTTCGGCATTCTGCTGCAAAGTCAGGCATCCTATTTGCAGTCCAAGCCCGATGAAATGTTTGTCCATGATGAACTCGAATACAACAATGAAGCCCTGTATTTCTATGAATTTATGGAACGCGCCGAAGCCGCCGGCCTACAATTCCTGTCCGAATCGTATTTTCCCTACAGCGTGCTCACCAATTTCCCTGAGAATGTACGTGATTTCCTAGGGGCGCATGCCACCAATATCATTGAGTTAGAGCAGTTTCTCGATTACTTTCGCAACCGCACCTTCCGCCAAACCCTGCTAGTCCACAGCGATCTACAACTTGACCGCCGCATCAAGCCGCAGCAGTTGGCAAAATTATTGATCACCTCACCCATGACCAAAAGCCCTGCCGCGCCTGAAGATGGCGTCCCGAACGGGATCAAATTCGCCACCCGCAGCAACGAGCTTTCCTTCGCTAGCAACGATCCAATGACGGTCTCCTCATTTTCGCTGCTCACCGCCGCCTATCCCGCCGAATATAGCCTGCTCGAACTGGTTGAGGCCGCCCGCGCAGACGCCTATACTTATCAAATCCCGCCTAAAACACTCGATCAGGACTTACAATCCACCGCCGCAAATATCCTGCAATCCTTCGGGCGCAGTTACGATATGGTCGAGTTACGCGCCAGCCCCGCCCCGATGGTCATCGAAATCAGTGAACACCCAATCGCCAGCTTCTACGCGCGTTATCAGGCGCAAAATTCATTGGTGGTCACCAATCAGCGTCATGAGCGCGTCAATCTGGATGAAACCACGCGCTTCGTAATGCTGCGCCTTGACGGGCAAACCAGCGCGGAAGATATCGCGCGCGAGTTAGAGCGGGTCGCCGTCGCCCCACGCAAAAAAACGCCTTTAGAAGTGCGCGACGGCTACTATAATGAAGTCGGGAAAATATTGGGCTATCTGGCGCAATCGGCGCTGCTCGTCGGCTAAGCCATAAATCTGCCAATTTGGATTAAGCGTTCAGCAAATGTTGATGCGGCATCCTGTTTATTGATCTCCGCGCCGGCTGCGCCTCTTAATCCCATCTCCACCTTGTAATGGAAGTGGGATTAAGAGGTTGAGGGCTTTTCAAGCACGCTCTCAAATGCAAAATCACGCTGTACAGCGCCGCGCAGGGATGGGAGGCGATTCAAATCATGTACAATCGTCCACAGTAGCCATCACAGTAGGGCTTGGTTGCGATGAAACGTCTCTTGATCGCCTTAATCTTGCTGACCACGCTTTTAGCGAGCAGCGCCTTACCCTCGCTTGCCCAACAAACTGGGGCAGAACAAGGTAGTTCACAGGCTGCCGCCCCCGGTTCTGTGCTGCCGCAGCTTTACGAGCGCGGCGGAACTCGCCTCAATTCCGGCGATTACGAAGGCGCAGCGCTGGATTTCAGCCTGTTTCTACTGTTCAACCCCACTTACTCACAGGGTTTCTTCGCTCGTGCGCTTACCCAAATCGCCCGGGACAACCATGATGCTGCAATCACCGATCTCACCAGCGCGCTAGCCTTTGCCCCGCAAACCAGCCCGCGCTACCTTGCCAACCTTTTCGGATTGCGGGGTCAGGTCTATCAGCAGGATGGATCATTTGCTCTGGCGCTGGACGATTACACATCAGCCTTGGATCTCGATCCAACCGGCGAAAATTACGCCAATCGCGGGTTTCTCCTCGCTGGCGCGCGGCGTTTTGAAGAAGCATTAGCCGACTTTGACAGCGCCGCCGGGCTGCTGCCCGATATTCCGCTGCTGGCATTAGCTCGCGCCAATCTATACGCTCAGATGCAAGATTCCAGCGCCGAAGCTGCGGAAATTTTGCGTTATGTGAATCTCATTCAAACGAACGTGATCACTGCTGGAGAACTGAACACACGGGGCGAAGCCTCTATCGTAGAAGTGACCAATGGCGACGTTTTGCTGTTCACTTTTGAAGGTGAGCAGGGGCAGTTAACTAGCGTCCGTGCCGAACCTCTCACCGGTAATACGATTGATCCGCTGCTGGTACTGCTGGATAAAGACGGCATTCCCCTCGCCGCCAACGATGATGCAAATGGAAGCAGCTTGAGCGCGGCCATTCGTCAGTTTGAACTGCCGGCTGATGGCGTCTATACCGTAATGCTCACACACGCATTGGGTGGCGATACTGGCCGCGTCTCCATCACCTTAATCTTGGAAGAAAATTAGCGTACTTCAAACGCCGACTTATCAAGCGCCCAGCGCGTGAGCGTATAAAATCCTGCCAGCCCGGCATAATCGCCATATCGCTGAAAGATCGCATCCATCGCTGGAATATCAATCCGTCCCTTTTCGCCATGATAATAATGATTCACGGCAGACCGCAGCGCCACATCCGCCCCGCCAACATATAAGAAATGCCCCAGCGAACGAATCATCGTCCATGCCGCCGTCCAATGCCCGACCCCCGGCAGCGCCCGCAGCGCCGCATACATCGCCTTTTCGCCCCCCACCAGCAGCCGTTCTAATCCCAATTCCCCCGGAACTTCGCGTCGGGCAATATCCAGCATCCGCCCCACGCGCACAAAAGTGATCTTCAACGGCGCTAATTCCGCCGGTTCCAGCGCCGCCAATCGTTCCGGCGTCGGGTACACGTAATAACGCTCGCCTTCATACGCCACAGAGTCGCCGTAGGTTTCCGCCAGCCACATCTCGGCTTTTTGCGCCGCCTTCAGCGCGATCTGCTGTTCAATGATCGTCACCATCAGCGCCTCAAAAACGCTGCTGAAGCGCAGCAATCGCAGCCCCCGCAGTCGTTCAACCGTGCCGTGCAGCACCGGATCAGCCGCCGCCAGCACATAAAATGGCGCAGGATCAAACGCCGGATCGATCATCCACGCCATATTTTCACGCAGTCCATCTTCTGAGATCGCGCCTTTTGCCGCCAGAAGTTTCACCCGCATTAGCGGCGCTGCCGTTGTCCCTTCCCCCGTCAGCTCCACCAGCGCCACCGCCCCACCCACCCGCACCGCCTGACGATAACGCGCCAGTTCCCCTTCTTTATGTGTGTGCCCCAATGTCTGGTATCCCGCCGCTGAGGTAAACGTCAGCCCGAAATCAACCGTCGGGCGGAGCGAAAAAACAAAATCTAGCATGGGAATAGCGCCTGCCTTTCGAGTATAGTTGCAGGGTTCAAGGAGCGATGATGCGCCTTTATTCTATGTTTTTGGCCGCGGCATTTGTGCTGTTAATGCTCATCCTGCCTGCCGCAGCTCAATCCGTCGAGACGATTACTATCGGCGGGGCGGTGGTTGGCAGTGTTACCGATGCGGTTCCCGCCCCCAGCTACTTCTTCGATGCGGAAGCCGGTCAAACCATCACCATCCGGCTGGAAACCACAACTTCAGGATTCAATCCTGTCGTCCTGCTGGCCGATGCCAGTAACAACGTGATCGAAACCCTAAGCGCCTCTCCCGGCGTGCAAATCATCGGCGGCACTATAGCCCTGAATGCTGCCGGGCGCTATTTTGTGCAGGTACAGGGCGCGGGCGGTTCGCGGGGTCAATTCCAGCTTGCGATTCTGGAAGGCGATCAACCGTTGGTTTCTCCCACAACCACCCCCACATCGCCGCCAATCGAAAACACACCCACGCAGGCGGAACCACCCCCGATCCTGCCCGAACTCGTCCCCGGTGAGTCTGAGCAGGGTGGCGTTAGCGCCGATACCCCGCAGCAGGTCTACGTAATTCGCCCATTAGATACCCCGCAGGTACTTGAAGCGCGCCGCGCATCTGTCGGCACCATTGAAATCACTTTACAAGACGACTCTGGCACTGTCGTCGGCAGTTTTAGCGCGCTGCTGGATGGTGGAGCATTCATCATCCCTGCTGTTGGCGCGGGCGAAACTTCAGAATATCGCCTGATCATCACCCATGCCGGCGGGGGATTTATCGCAAACTATCGTTTACTGCTTACCCCACTGAACGGGGGGCAGCCAGTGATTAATCCTAATGCGCCTATTTCGGCCAATGCCACGCAGCCGCCCACCACCCAACCAACCATCGCCCCTACAGCCACGCCCGCCGCTCCCGCAGATATTGATCTGCTGCTCACGTGGGATACAACGCAGATGCTGATGACCAATGTTTCCGGCGCGCCCATCAACATCAGCGGCCTAGCCTTTGCAGGCAATAACCGCCGCGCCGATCCGAATTTCTGGGTATCCGGCAACCCCGCCTTTAATCTGTACGCCATGCCAAATAACGCCTGCGCCGGTTTCCGCCCGCTGGCCTATCCGGACGCGCCGCGCCTCACCACCCCCTGTGATGATCTCGCGGCGTGGTATTCCGCCGATATTGTCTATTTCTGGAGCGGAGAAACATTTGACGTCTACAACAACGGGCAAATAGTCGCCACCTGCCCATCAGTCGCCGGTACTTGCGGCGTAGATATGCCTGATTAGCCCTTAGCGTATCCCCCGCGTTCCCCTCTAACACTTTAGAGAGGGGAACGCGAGATAACGGCGTTCGCTCAAATCGAACACGCGCTCGAACCAAAACTTGGCTACAATAAGCGCCTACGAACAGGAAATAGAAAAATGCCTTCTTTCACAAAACAAGATGTCTTTGAATACCATAGCAAGGGTCGCCCCGGAAAAATTGAGGTGGTCTCCACCAAGCCGCTGCGCACCCAGCGCGATCTTTCGCTGGCCTACACCCCCGGCGTGGCTGAAGCGGTGCTTGAAATTGACCGCCACCCCGTCGCTGCCTATGAACTGACCGCTAAGAGTAATCTCGTCGGCGTCATCACCAACGGCACAGCCATTCTTGGGCTAGGCAATCTTGGCCCGCTGGCTTCCAAACCGGTCATGGAAGGGAAAGGCGTCCTTTTTAAGCGGTTTGCCGATATTGACGTGTTCGATATCGAAATTAACGCCAGCACCGCCGATGAAGTGATCGCCGTCGTGCGCGCCTTAGCGCCCACCTTTGGCGGCATCAACCTTGAAGATATCAAATCCCCTGAATGTTTTGAGATCGAAACCCGCTTGCGAGATGAACTCGATATCCCCGTTTTTCACGACGATCAGCACGGCACCGCCATCATCAGCGGCGCAGCCTTGATGAATGCCTGCGCCATCGTTGGCAAGCGTTTAGATGAAATACGGGTTGTCGTCAGCGGCGCCGGTGCTGCTGCCATCTCTACATCTGAATTTTACGTGCGCTTGGGTGTGAAACGCGAGAATATCACCCTCACCGATCTCTACGGGGTAGTTTACCCCGAACGCCCTGAAGATATGGATGTTTATAAGGGCGCGTTTGCCGCCGGCAAATCGCCCGGCACGCTCAACGACGTGATCGGCGGGGCAGATGTGTTTCTTGGCCTCTCTGCGGGTGGCGTGCTTAAGCCAGAGATGGTCAAGCGAATGGCCGCAGATCCGATCATTTTTGCGCTGGCAAACCCCACGCCCGAAATCATGCCTGAACAGGTGTTTGAGGTGCGTCAAGATGCGTTGGTTGCTACGGGGCGCAGCGACTACCCCAATCAGGTGAATAACGTTCTCGGATTCCCCTTCCTCTTTCGCGGCGCTTTAGATGTCTATGCGCGCCAAATCAATGAGGAAATGAAACTCGCCGCCTCTCACGCGCTGGCGGCGCTGGCGCATGAAGATGTGCCAGACAGCGTGCTTTCCGCCTACGGGTTAGAGTCGCTGCATTTTGGCCGCGATTATCTGATTCCGAAGCCGTTAGATTCACGTGTGCTGCGGTTTGTTGCGCCTGCCGTTGCTGAAGCGGCCATGACCAGCGGGGTGGCCCGTCGTGAAATTGATCTCGTCGCCTACCGTGATGAGCTGATCAACCGGATGAGCAGCGGCCAGCTCATCCGTAATCGCATCATCAGCATGGCGAAAAATGGCCCCCGTAAGCGGGTGGTCTATGCCGAAGGCGAAGAGCCGAAAGTGCTGCGTGCTGCCGCGGTGGTGCAGGACGAAGACCTAGCCATACCCATTTTGCTGGGCCGCAAAGATCGCATTGAGCAGCGTATTGAGGAACTCGGTCTGCATTTTGACCCGCTGCCAGAAATTATCGATCCGTATGATGAGCTGTGGCGCAGTCGCTATCAGGGGCCGATGCACGAAATGCGCCAGCGGCGCGGCGTAACGCTTCGCGGGGCGCGGGTGCTGCTGCGTGATCGCAATTATTTTGGCCCGATGATGCTGCGCATGGGCGATGCCGATGCCTTCCTCAGTGGTATCACCTATGAATACCCTGATGTCGTGCGCCCCGCCCTTCAATTATTCCATACCCGCCCCGGCGCGCTGCGTGCCAGCGGTGTATACATCGTCATCGTCAAGGGGCGGGTGTATTTCTTCACCGATGCCACCGTGAATATTGACCCCGATGCTGCCACGCTGTGTGAAGTGGCTATCCTCGCCGCTGACTTTGCCCGCACGCTGGAGATCGAGCCGAAAGTTGCCATGCTTTCGTTCTCCAATTTTGGCAGTACGCCTCACCCCCTGTCCACTAAAGTGCGCGAAGCCGTCGAGCGGGTGCGCCACAAGCGCCCGGATATTGCGATTGACGGTGAAATGCAGGCCGATGTCGCGGTTGTGCCAGAACTAGTCGAGTCGCGCTATAACTTCAGCCGGGTCAAAGATGCCAACGTGCTCGTTTTTCCAGATTTAGCATCTGCCAATGTCGCCTACAAATTGATGGCGCGGTTGGGTAACGCCGAAACCATCGGCCCAATCTTGCTTGGCTTAGGCGCGCCGGTGCATGTGCTGCAAGCGGGTGATGACGTAGATGCCATCGTCGCCATGACCGCCGTCTCGGTTATTGACGCGCAAAGCCGCTAGGCCAGCATCGCCAGTCGCTCGGATGCAAAATGACGTTTATGGGCGTGCCTCGGCGCGCCCTCTTGCTTTATGGTCACCCACTTCCTATTCGATTTCCCTACGAACATGCCCCGTTCCATTGTCATATCCGAATGTTGTTGCTAATAATGGCGCGTTCGGAATCTTTACTTGCTGAAAGGATAATGCTTGCGCTTCTAGAATCGCCCGTTCGTTGCCCCACGAAGTCGCAGCATCAATGTGCCTATGAAAGTCAGATCAACCCTCCTTCTTCTCCCGCTGCTCCTCCTACTTCTCGCCTCTGGCATCAGCGCGCAAGCCCAGGATTCGCCGCCCGACGCGCCGCAAACTGGCGTACTGTTTCGGGGTGACGGCGCCTTTGACGGGCTAACATTATTTTCGCCGCTGGTTGGGCAGCAGGCCTATCTCATTGATATGGATGGGCAGGTAGTACGAAGCTGGACATTTGAAGCGAATGTTGCCACCTCGCAAGAGCCTTATTTGCTTCCTAATGGCAATTTGTTGGTGCAAACAACCGTCAATTCAGCGGTGCTGCCCCAATTTGGGGAAGTCGGCGGGGTTGCCGGCGGGCTGAAAGAGTATTCGTGGGATGGCGAGCTGCTCTGGCAGTATGATTACGCTGGCGATACTTACCAGCAGCATCACGACATTGAACTGATGCCTAACGGCAATATTCTACTGGTGGCGTGGGAAGTCATCTCTGCCGATGAGGCGCTTTCCTTAGGTTTACGCCCTGATCGCGTGCCAGATGGCGATACAATTTGGCCGGAACACGTGGTTGAGTTGAACCCGCAGACGAACGAGATCGTTTGGCGCTGGCGCGTATGGGATCATCTGATTCAGGATGCTGATCCCGATCTTCCCAATTACGGCGTCGTGGCCGAACACCCAGAACGGTTTAACATCAATTATGTTGGGCCACAGCAAAGCTTGGGCGATTGGCAGCACGTTAATTCCATTGACTACAACCCACAGCTTGACCAGATCATGCTCAGTTCGCGCAATTTCAGCGAAATCTGGGTTATCGATCACAGCACCACCACTGAAGAAGCGGCTGGCAGTACCGGCGGCAGCAGCGGCATGGGCGGCGATCTGCTCTACCGTTGGGGAAACCCCAGCACCTATCAGGGCGGCACCGTTGAAGATCAAACGCTGCTTTACCAGCATGACGCCCAATGGATCGATCCCGGACTTCCGGGCGCGGGAAATATCCTGATCTTCAACAATGGCGATGATACCCGCGCAGAGTATCGCTACTCAACCGCGCTGGAAATTGCGCTGCCGCTGCTGGAAGATGGCACTTACGCCCGTGAAGATGGCATCTTTACGGCTGAAGAAATTTGGGAATATCGCGCCGATCCGCCGGAAAGTTTCTTCGCGGCCTTCGTCTCCAGCGTTCAGCGCCTACCCAACGGCAACACGCTGATCGTCAATGGCACAGGTGGCCGCTTCATTGAAGTGACTCCCGAAGGCGAGCTGGTTTGGGAATATCTCAACGATCATACGGGCAGCCTGCCTGAGGGGATGTTCTATTTCAGCCGATCCGCAGTTTTCCGTGCGCGGCGCTACCCGCTCAACTATCCGGGGCTAGCGCCGTTGTTCAACGGCTAAGCATGAATCACGCAGCAGCTTTATGCGTGGAACGATAGCGCCTTTCAAAAAAAACAGGGCGGTTCGTAAACCGCCCTGTTTTCGATCACTTCACTCTTTATAGTTTAACTGCCTTCAACCAGCACCAGCGTCCCCGGCTCAAACAGCGTAGCGCAGGTGAATCCGGGAAAGTCGGGTACCGTGTAACTGCCGATGATCTCGGCGTGGCGCGGCGTTTGGCTGGCCGCCATCCAGATCAGCATGCCGCTTCCGCGCAGGCAGAATACCGCCCCGCCTTCAAAGTAAGTCATACCCGGCGGGCTGAAAATATCAATCGCCTGCTGCACACCCAGATCCATCACGCCCTGAATACCAATGTTGCCCGCCCCATACAGATCAGCGCCGTACCACGTGGTTGGGTGTCCGTTCTGGTACATCACGCGGCAGTTGACTGCATAGCCGAAGGCGTCAGCCGTGCTGGAACGCACCACGCCGCCCTCATCAAAATTGTGATCCTCGCAGGTGGGTACCGGCGGTGGCGGCGGGAAGTCCTCAATGTTCACGGTCACCGCTGCCAGCACCGTTCCCGCCGCATATTCAGCCGCCGAACTCGCGCTGATGCTGTGGTTGATGCGGGTCGTGCGGTTGCCATCGTCGTTGTCGTTCTGCACCACCCGCGCGCTCACAATTTGCGGCGCAGTATTCGTGAAGGTGAGGGTGACGGGCGAAACGCTGCTGCCGTTCAGCTCTAGATAAGCCGGATCGAAGGCGGCGGCAATCGTTACCGCGCCGCTGGGTACGCTGCTAAGCTGGATGCTGTAGCTGTAAGTCTCATTCTCCCGCCCGATAAACTCGGTTGGGGAAATCGTCACCCCGCTTGTGTCATCATCTAGGTTGGTGACCGGAACATCCGGCAGCGCCACCCCGTCATAATTCGGATCGCCGCTGGTGACCACGAAGCTGATATTGAACACCACATCGCCATCGGCAGTTGGATCATCCACGCCGGTCACGGTCACGGTCTGCGCCACGTTCCAGTTGGCGCTGGTGAAGGTGAGCGAAGCCGGATCAACCGTGCCTTCAGCAGTATTGCTGCTGGTCAGGGCAATCACGACATCGGCTGTCGGCGTAGAAGTTAAGACGACTGTGAACGTTGCTGTTCCCCCGCCTTCGGTAGTAGTCAATCCGCTGGTCGGGCTGACGATAATGCCGGTGCTGTCGTCGTTGATGATCGTGCCATTACCCTGCGCATCAAGGATAGTTGCGCCAATGGCGTTGCTGATATTCACGAAGAAAATCTCGTCCAGTTCAGCGACGGTATCCCCATTCACCGTCACATCAAAAGTAAAGCTGGTGCTGCCCGCGGGGATGGTCTGACCAGTCAGCGTTTGAGCGACGTAATCATTGTCAGCAGTGGTCGCGGTGTTATCCGCAGTGGCAATGTCGAAAGTGACGCCGCCAGAGGGGGCAGCCGCGCTCAGGCTGACCGTGAAGCTGAAGATCGTCGTGCCGCTGTTGCCTTCCGCCAACGAAACATCGTTGATGCTCAATGTCGGCGCGCTGAAGCCGGACTCGAACGCCCCCATATCCACAATGCCATTCTGAATACGCGGGTTGCCCGCCAGATCGGTGCTGCCTATGACCAATGCGTTGCTGCCAGCGTTAATCGCCGGGCTGGAAGCTGAAAGCGTCAAGTCGCCGTTCAGCGCCGGGTCAACGCCCGCGCGGTTGCCATTCACGCCGTTAGTCACGCCGCAGCCCCCGCCTTCCACCAGCGAGTGGCTGGTGTTGACAGTCCCGCCAACCTGAACGCAGTCACCGCCGGTGCTGTTGGCGACGATACTGTTGTTCAAAGTCGTCGTACCGTTATTATTGTAAATACCGCCCCCTTCCACCGCCGAATTGCCAGAGAAGGTGCTGTTGGTGATGGTCAGCGCGCCGTCGTTCCACAGGCCGCCGCCATCATCGCCAGCCGAATTGCCAGAGAAGGTGCTGTTGGTAATGGTCAGGGGAGCCGCGTTGTCCATGCCGCCGCCGTCGCCGCTGCCCGCGCTGTTGCCAGAGAAGATGCTGTTGCTGATGGTAACAGAGGAACCGCCGTCATCATCAATGCCGCCGCCATCGCTGGCTGCTGAATTGCCGGAAATGGTGCTGTTGCTGATGGTTAGTGCGCCACCATTCCATAGGCCGCCGCCATCATCGGTGGAAGAATTGCCGGAGACGACACTGTTATTCAGCGTCAGCGTGCCGTTATTTGACACACCGCTGCCTTTGCTTGAAGCGCCGCTGGTGATTGTCATGCCGTTCAGCGTTACATTTGCGCCGCTGTTGACTTCAAACACCCGCGAAGCGTTATTCCCGCTCACGGTAATGCCGCCGCCTTCAATGATCAGCGTGCCGTTGTTAGCCAGCGCCAGTTGTCCGGAAGTCAGCGTTATCGTGCCGCTCACGCCGCTAAAGGTGATCGTGTCGTTTGAGGAGAAAGCATTGGCATTGTCAATCGCCTGCCGCAGCGAGCCTTCGCCGCTGTCATTCGCATTGATCGCCACCAGATCGTTGGCGGGAATGGTAGTTGTGCTGGAAGTCGTCGCGCCCAAATTATAGGCTGCTGTGTCCACCAGCGTCAGCGTCACGCTCTCGTCCGCTTCGGCGTGAATATCGTCCGTCACACTCAGCGTCACATTGACCGATGTTTGGTTTGCCGGAATGCTGGCGGTCACGCTTCCCGTCTGCCCGCTGATCGCGCCGCCCGAAAGTGTGTAGTCGCTGGTCGTTGCCCCGCTGGCCGTAACGTTCAGGGATACCGTCAGCGCGTTGGCGCTGCTGTAGCTGCGGGTGAGAGTCACGGCTGTGCTGCCGCCTTCCGCTGTGTTGGCGCTTGCCGGGGAAATGCTCACATCCGGCGGCACGGAGACCTGCTCTTCCACCGCGCCCAGATCGCAGGTTGCGGTGCCGTTCCCATCCCCATCGACAGGCCGCGCATTGCCTATCTGGTCAAGATTGTTAACCGGCGATGCCGCGCAGATCGCATTATTACCGCTGTCTAGCGCCGCGCTGCCCGGCAGCAGCGGGTAGGTGCTGCCGTTGAAGCTGCCCAGATTCGCATTTCCGGTCACTGAACCGCCGCAGCCAAGGTTCGGGCCGCTCAGGGTGATTCCTAAACCATAACAGTCACTAGTGCCGTTTCCAGTCACGATATTGTTGATCAGCGTGACGCTGCCTGTGCCGCCGTATAGGCCATCCCCGACGCTGGCTGCCGAATTGCCGGAGATGGTACTGTTGGTAATCGCCATCGTGCCATGATTAAAGATGCCGCCGCCGATACTGGTAGTTGCCTGATTGCCGGAGACAGTGCTGTTGCTAATCGTGGCGCTGCCTGCGCTGTAAATGCCGCCGCCGCCGCTGCCAGTTGACTGATTGCCGGAGATAGTGCTGTTGCTGATGGTTAGTGCGCCACCATTCCATAGGCCGCCGCCATAATTTCCCGCCGTGTTACCACGGATAGTGCTGCTGATGATGGTCAGCGTGCCGTCGTTAGCGATGCCGGCGCCGTGTCCAGTTGCCTGATTGCCGGAGATGATACTGCCGCTGAGGGTCACCGTGCCGAAACTCAATATACCGCCGCCGATGGCTGCGCTTCCACCGCTGATGGTTGGATTATTGAAGGCCACATTTGCGCCGCCGTTGATGTAAAATACGCGCACGGCGTTGTTCCCGCTGATGGTCGCGCCGTTTCCGTTGATGGTCAGCAAATGGCCGCTGTCAGCCCCAATACTCAACGTTGCTGTAAGCGTGTATGTACAGCCTGCGGCTAGATTGATCGTGTCCGCTTCGCCGTTGCTGTTGGCTGTTGTGACCGCGCTGGCTAATGCCGCCGCATCGCCCACGCCGGAAGTACATCCGGGCGTGAAAGTCGCCGCAAAAGCCGGTTGTGTTTGTATCAGCGCGAAACTGAGCAGAAAAACGAGGAAGATTGACACCAAACGCAGCGCGTGCTTCCCATGGGCGAGGGGTTTCTGGAACATGGGCCTGTCCACTCCTACAAGTATGTTTTTCAAAGATGGTTACTGTAATGACCATACCGCGCGCGCGTTGGCTTACGCGCACGCAAAACGACACCGCGTATGTTGTTCATCTCTATGCGGGTCAGTTTCTACATAGTACTCCGTAGTTTCTTCAAAAACGATAAATTTATACAGAATCGTATATATTCTTATATACATAAGCGCCAAATAGCAGCCCTGAAGTTCATAAAATCGCACTTTTCCTGCCGCTTTATTTTCCCAAAATCGCAGCCTTCAGCTACAATACACGCTGCCTGATCGCCTGCTCGGAGATGCTGCTTGGCTCTTGAAATTGCCAACCCCCAACTTAAACCCCTTCCTTCTGCGCTAACCGGCCTCACCGCCGCCGAAGTTGCAGAACGGGTGAAGCGTGGCGAAACCAACAACTTTCACCCCAAAGTCGGGCGTTCCTACTGGGACATCATTCGCGAAAACGTCTTTAACGTATTCACCCTCACCATGCTCATCATGCTCTCCATCGTCCTGTTCATGGGCGATTATTCGACGGTATTCTTCGCCGGCTTTTCTGTCCTCTCTAACGCCGCCTTCGGCACGATTCAGGAAGTCTACTCTAAGCGCAAATTTGACCGCCTGATGGCGATGCAAGCCCCCCGCGTCAAAGTCATCCGCGACGGGCGTGAACAGGAAATTTCCGTCTTTGAAGTGGTCAAAGACGATGTTCTGCCGCTGGAACCCGGCGACAAAATCGTGGCCGATGGCACCGCCCTTGAGTCCGACTCGCTGGAGATGGACGAGTCGCAGCTCACCGGCGAATCTGACGCCGTGTTAAAAGAGACAAACGACAAACTCTTTTCTGGCTCATTTTGTGTGGCTGGCAGCGGCATCATGCGCGCCGAAATCGTAGGCGAAAACAGCACCGTCAACAAGCTCACCAGTGTCGCCAAAACCTATCGCTACGTGCTAACCCCCACACAGCGCCGCATCAATCTGATCGTTCAGCTTTCGATCTTCATCATGGTCGTCTGCACCCCGATGATCTTCGTCGCCGGTTACCGGCAGGTAGGCGAAGTCGTCAATCTGACCAACTTTCAGAGCGCCGTGGTCTTTGTCGCCAGCATCGTGCCGCAGGGCTTGGTACTCACCGCCACGCTGTCCCTAACCATCGGCGCTATCGCCATCAGCCGCCGCCAAACGCTGGTGCAGCGCGTGAACGCCGTTGAATCCATGGGGAATGTCACCTGTCTCTGCTTCGACAAGACCGGCACGCTCACCGAAAATAAGCTGGCCGTTCACGAAGTCCTGCCGCAAAACGGGATTGATGAAGCCGCGCTAAAAGAGAAACTGCGGCTCATGCTGCTCAACCTTTCGGCGCTGAATCGCACCGCTGCCGCCATCGCAATCTATGTGGGCGTCGAAAAAGATACCCAACCTGCACAACGCAAACTGCGCGAAGTGCCGTTTAATTCCACCCGCAAATGGAGCGCGCTGATCTTCCCCGGCGAAACCCTGATCATGGGCGCGCCGGAACGGGTGATTACCGCTTCAGAAAAGCAGCTTTCGGAGCAGGCCAACGCGCTGGCCGAACGCGGCTACCGGTTGATCGCCATCTCTCGCGCTCAAGGCGAGTTAGCCGATCAATCGCTTCCCGAAAACCGCGCCACAATCGCGCTGATCGTCCTCAGTGACCGCACCCGCAGCGATATGAAGGCCACGCTGGATGCTTTCGCCGCGCAAAACGTCGAACTCAAGGTGATCAGCGGCGATAACCTGCAAACCGTGCGCGAAGTCGCCACGCAGGCCGGCATGAATATCCGTCAAGCCTTCACCGGCGATCAACTGGCGCAGATGAACGAGATCGAATTTGCCGCCGCCGCCATCGAAGGCAACCTTTTCGCCCGTATCGAGCCAGATCAAAAGCGAAAGTTAATCGCTTCTCTCAAGGCGCAGGGGCATTATGTCGCCATGACCGGCGACGGCGTGAATGACGTGCCTTCGCTCAAAGAGGCGCATCTCGCCATCGCCATGAACGACGGCGCGCAGATCACCAAAGATGTGGCCGATATCGTGCTGCTCAATAATGCGCTCACCACCTTGCCCGAAGCCTTCTTTGAAGGCCGCACCATCACCCAGATCATCTTCGGCACTTGCAAAATCTTTTTGGTCAAAAACCTCTACAGCCTGCTCTTCTTCGTCTTTGTCGGCTTCATGTATCTGCCGTTCCCAATCAACCCGACGCAGATCAGTTGGGTCACCTTCGGCGTGGTCAATATCACCGCCGGGCTGATGACCTTCCGCCTGTACGCGCCCAAAAAGATGGAGCATTTCCGTAAAGATGTACTCGATTACGTGGTCACGACGGGGGCTTTAGGCGCAGTCATGGCGACGCTGGTCTATGCCGTTACCTTCTTTGAGCGTGGTGAAGGGGTCGAAGGCATGCTCGCCGCCCGCAGCGTGATTGTGGTATTCCTAACGCTGTTCGGCATGTTGGTTTTCTGGAACGTGTGCGGCATCGAAATCTTGCAGCCGCGCACTTGGGGTAAAAACCCGTTGGTGTTCCTGTTCGGCTTAGGCGCGGCCTTCGTCACCATCCTTGCCGGCTACCTTGTGCCGCAAATTCTCGCCTTCGTGCCGCTGAACTTGCTGGAATGGGCGTTGGTGATCGTGGTTTTCGGCGTTACGGCGGTGCTGATGACTATCGGCGTGCGCACCCGTTTCTTCTCCAACCTGATCTGGAAGCTCACCGCCCCGCCGTGAGGTTCTTACGCCCTTCTTCGCGTCCCCGCCCCCATCTGCGCGTAGGGCAGCCAAACGGTGAAGGTTGCGCCTTTGCCTTCCCCGGCGCTGCCCGCCGTGATCGTGCCGCCGTGCGCCTGCACAATTTCCTGCGTGATCGCCAGCCCTAAGCCGGTGCCGCGCTGTGGCCCTCGCGCCTTATCCACCTGATAGAAGCGTTCAAAAATGCGCGGAAGCTGTTCCGCAGACATGCCCACGCCCGTATCGCTGATCTCCACCGCCACGCCGTTGTTCTGCACGAAGGTGCGCGCCGTAACTGTGCCGCCCGCAGGCGTAAACTTAATCGCGTTGCTGAATAAATTGGTCAAAACTTGCGCCATCCGGTCGCCATCTCCGGCAATCGCTGGCATCGGCGCAGTTTCCAGCCTCAGCGTCACGCCCTTTTCCCCCGCAACAATGCCCAACCGCTGCCCAATCGCTTCAGTAAGCTGCCCCATATCCAGCGGCGAAATGTTCATCGAAAGCCGCCCCGCTTGCAGCCGCGCCAAATCGGTTAGCTCCGTCACCATCCGATTCAGCCGCGCCGCCTCATCATAGATGATCTGCGCCGCCTTCGCCGGATCGGGCGCTGCCCCGTCCACAATCGCCTGCGAAAAACCTTGTATCGAAGTCAGCGGCGTTTTCAAATCATGCGACACATTCACCAGAAAATCCTGCTGGCTGCGCTGCTCACCCTGAACCTGATCCACCAGCCGGTTGAACGCCTGCCCCAGATCCCGCGATTCCTCGAAGCCCTGTTCTGGTATCCTTCGCTCGTAATGCCCGTCAGCAATCGCCCCCGCGGCTTTCGACATCGTTTGCAGCGGGCGGGCAATGCTTCGGCTGATAATCCACGACAGCGCCACCGCAATTGCCACGCTGATCAGCGCCGCCTGCGCCAACAGCGGCAGTATCTCCGTCCCAAAATCAGACAGCGCCTCGCGTAAAGTTTGCACCGGCCGCGTATCGGCAAACAGCATGTAATATTGATCGTCTGCAAATGCCAGCCCGCGAATACCTACAAACAGCCATTCGCGGTTCTCATCTATGAAACTGCCGCCTAGCGCATCAACCGGGGCAAACTGCCCTCGTCGCAGCCCCGCCGGAAAGCGATAGTTCTGAATCTCAGCATACAGCGGGGTATTGGTTAACCGGCCCTCACTGTCATAAACCACGCTGCGGTTTGTAAGGTTGGCGATCAGCACCCGCACGTTCTGCTCGGCTGCCAGCGTCGAAAATTCTTCGCCTAGCGCCGCCAGCGATTCATCAGGATCGCGCAGCAGGCCGGGATGCCAAGACTCCAGCAGCACCCGCAGCGGGTCTGCCTGTAAAGCAATCGTCGCTAATTCCTGATACACCGGCTCTGGTGGCGCGGCGCGAGTGTTCAAAATTAGGATGAATGACAGCCCAATCGTCCCCACAGCGACGATCACCAGAAACAGATACGACAGCAGCAAACGCCCCCGAATGCCGCGCATGAATCCCCTCATAGATCCAGCCGGTAGCCAACTCCCCACACCGTTTCAATCGTTGGCTTCATACCTTGCAGCTTGTGTCGCAAATGGGCAATATGCACGTCCACGGTGCGGGTTTCCCCCGCAAAATCGTAGCCCCACACCACATCTAGCAGCTTTTCGCGGGTGAAAACCATCCCTTTATGTTCGGCCAGCGTCACCAACAGATCAAATTCCTTCACCCGCAGATCTACCGTCTTGCCTTCCACCGTCACAATCCGGCGATCTGGAAATATCCATAAATTGTCCAGCTTCAAGATCGAATCCGCAGAGGGGGAATTGCGCCTTTCAGTACGCCGCAAAATCGCCTTCACCCGCGCCACCAGTTCGCGTGGGTTGAACGGCTTGGTCAAATAGTCATCTGCGCCCAGCTCCAGCCCCACAATACGATCAATATCTTCACTGCGTGCCGTCAGCATGATGATCGGCACGTCAGATTCAGCGCGCACGCGGCGGCATACTTCCCACCCGTCTAGTTCCGGCAGCATCAAATCTAGCACCACCAGCGACGGCTTCTCCGCGAGAATTTTGCTCAGCGCCGCTTTGCCATCGGTGGCGCTGCCTATCTTGAATCCCTCCACCTCAAGATACATTTTGGCGAGATCAATAATATGCTGTTCATCGTCTACGATCAGGATCGTATCGCTCATGTATATCGCCTTCTGGTGAATCTGGGGGCAATCTACACAGCGAAAGCCACCCATAAGCCGTATTCCTGATGATAGCGCCGAAATGTAATAAAAGTGTTGGCTAAATGAAAAACCTCTGTGCGCGAACGCCGTTAGCGTTCAACCTATCGCTTCCCCCTTCCACCCCTAACTCAGCATTTTCTTTAATTTTGAACCATCCCTTTCCACATTACTCATGTCCCATTATTGATGGTTTTTCTTCATTTTATGCCCCTTTTTCCCCTCAAATTTTGAGTCCATTTTGTTAGCAATATAGTCACCAATAAACAGAAAATATGTGCTAACCTTAAATTCAACTCGTAAATTCAGATCTCAAATTGGAGGCAATCATGTCCACTATCCTCATCACCGGCGGCACCGGCACCTTTGGCCGCGATCTCACCGCGCTGTTGCAGCCAACAGCGCACACGCTCCGAATCATGAGCCGCAAACCCGCACCGCCCGATCTGCCTGCAAATATTGAATGGGCAGTCGCCAATCTAGCGACAGGTACCGGCGTTGATGATGCCGTGCGTGGCGCTGATATCATTATCAATGCCGCGAGCGATTCCGGCGGCAATACGCATCTGGCAGACGTAGTTGGCCTCCAATTACTGCTCAATGCCGCGCAAAGTCACAAGATCGGCCATTTCCTGCATATCTCGATTGTCGGAATTGATCAGATGCCGTTTGGCTATTATCGCCACAAGCTTGACGCTGAAGCGGTAGTCTCTACCGCGGCGATACCCTACTCTATCGCCCGGATCACCCAATTTCACTCACTGGTATTGGGCATATTTGAGCCGTTGCTCAAAATTCCCGACGCGCCGCTGCGGATTCCGACAGATATACAATTTCAAAGCATTGATTCGCGGGAAGCGGCAGCGCAAACACTCACCTATCTGCATACGCCAGCGAACGGCAGGCTGCCCGATACCGGCGGGCCGGAAGTACTCATGCTTGGCGATATGGCGCAAATTTTACTCGATGCGCGCAAAGATTCTCGTCCCATCGAACCTACGCTTACCCCCGATCCCAAATTGTTCTGGCCGTCGCCCGAAGCGATTGCGGCCTATCGTCGGGGGCTGAATACCGCGCCCGATCACCGCTGCGGCAGCATCACCTGGCGTGATTTCGTCACCTAGCGCAAAAATAAAGAAAAGCTGCTTGCTTCATCCTTCTGTGCTGCGTTTAGCATCCCCTCAGCCGCGCAGGAGGGGATTGAGGGTGAGGGCGATTAGTCAGCAGTGAACAAAAAAAGGCGAGATCATCATCTGATAATCTCGCCCCATATACTGACTGCCGTTTGGCCTAGTCTATCATCTGATCCTGCGTCAGGTTCAGATAGTCGGTGCTGGAATTTTCGTGCCAGTCGAATACCAACTGCCCGTCAATTTCATCAATCACCACCATATCGCCGCGACGTGCTTCGCCCTTCAGAATCATGCCGCTAAGGATGTTCTCAACGTAGCGCTGCAAAGCTCTGCGTAAAGGCCGCGCCCCAAACTGCGGATCATAGCCCTTTTGCGCCAGCCAGCGGCAGGCGGGTTCAGTCAGATGAACGGTGATACCCAGTTCGCGCAGTCGAGCTGCAATTTCCTTCATTTGCAGGTCAACGATGTGTTCCACCTGTGCCAGCGTCAGCGGTTCAAAGATGATGATCTCATCAATGCGGTTCAGAAATTCAGGGCGGAAGGTTTCGCGCATCGCCTTTTCAATCTTCTGATGATCGGCTATTGCCTGCTCATCAGTTGCCTGCACAAAGCCCAATGCGCCGCCTTTACGGGCGTATTCAGTCCCAAGGTTGCTGGTCATGATGATCACCGTATTCGTGAAATCTACGGTATGCCCCTGTCCATCGGTCAGGCGGCCATCTTCCAGAATTTGCAGCAAGGCATTCCATACGTCCGGATGTGCCTTCTCGATCTCATCAAACAGCACCACTCGGTACGGACGGCGGCGAACCTGCTCGGTTAACTGACCACCTTCTTCATAGCCGATATAACCGGGCGGCGCGCCAAACAGACGGCTGGCGGTATGCTGCTCGCGGTATTCGCTCATGTCAATGCGGATTAACGCTTTTTCATCGTCAAACAGGAATTCAGCCAATGCCTTCGCCAGTTCGGTCTTACCGACGCCAGAGGAACCCAGAAAGATGAATGATCCAATCGGGCGGTTCGGGTTCTTCAAGCCGCTGCGAGCGCGGCGAATAGCATGGGCAATCGCGGAAACCGCGCCATCCTGACCGATCACCCGTTCGTGCATCGCGTCTTCCATGCGGATCAGCTTTTCGCTTTCGCTTTCCAGCACCTGCGAAACGGGGATACCTGTCCATTGCGCCAGCACTTTGGCAATATCTTCGGCAGAGACAACTTCATCCATCGAGTTTTCTTGCTGCCACTCATAGCGTTCGCCGTCAAAATCGGCCACAAGCTGCAAACGGCGAGTCTTATATTCGGCGGCGCGTTCGTATTCACGCGCCATGCCAGCAGCTTCTTCGTCGGCCTCAAGGCGGGTGATCGCGTCTTTCATCTCTTTCAGGCGCGGCGGCAGGCTGTAAAGCTGTACCCGCAAGCGCGAAGCGGCTTCGTCCAGCAGGTCAATGGCCTTATCCGGCAGCTTGCGATCATTGATATAGCGATCTGCCATCCGCGCCGCGCTGATCACCGCATCATCGCTGATGGTAACTTTGTGATGCGCCTCATAGCGGTCACGCAGGCCGAACAGCATTTCAATGGTATCTTCAACGTTCGGCTCTTCTACATACACCGGCGCAAAACGACGATCCAGCGCCGAGTCTTTTTCGATGTACTGGCGGTACTCGTCCAGCGTGGTGGCGCCCACGCACTGTAGTTCGCCGCGTGCCAGCGCCGGTTTCATCATATTGCCAGCATCCAGCGCGCCCTGTGCCGCGCCTGCGCCAACCACCTGATGCAGTTCGTCAATGAACAGGATGATGTCACCTTCGCTGCGCTGCACTTCTTCTATCGTCACTTTCAGGCGCTCTTCAAATTCGCCACGAAAGCGGCTGCCAGCCAGCATCGCGCTAAGATCAAGGCTGATAACTTTCTTGTTGAGCAAAATTTCCGGCACATCAGCGCTGACGATCTTTTGGGCCAGCCCTTCAACAATGGCGGTCTTGCCCACGCCAGCTTCACCGATCAGCACCGGATTATTCTTGGTGCGGCGGCATAAAATCTGGATCACGCGCATGATTTCGCCATCACGCCCGATCACTGGATCGAGCTTGCCTTCCAGTGCCATGCGCGTCAAATCGCGGCTGTATTTTTCCAGCGTGCGATAGCGGCTTTCTGCCTGTGGATCGGTGACGCGCTGGCCGCCGCGAATCTCTTTAATGGCTTCATAAACGCGCTCACGGGCAATGCCGGCTTCGCTCAAGATACGCGCAGTGGCAGTATTGCGCTCGCTCAAAATAGCCAGAAATAGGTGTTCAGTTGAGATGTATTCGTCGCGTAAACGGTTGGCTTCTTCGTTAGCAAGGTCAATGATCCGCTTCACCCGCGGGGTGATGAATACCTGCCCCGCGCCACCGCCGTAAATCGCGGCTTTCGGGCTGGCGCGCAGCACTTCATCAAGCCGTGTGCGCATGGCCGTAGGGTCTGCCGACAAACGCTCCAGCAGCGGCGGAATAGTGCCGTCGGTCTGTTCTAGCAGCGCCAGCAAAATATGCTCGGTGTCCACCTGATTGTGACCGTATCGCTGTAGAATCTCATAGGCGCGTGCCGCAACATCTTGCGCGCGTTCAGTAAAACGATCAAAACGCATCATCGTGTTTGTTACCTACCCTGAGTGTATTCAACTTGATTCTAACGCAAGTTACATTAATCCACAGTGGAATCTGTATCTCGCGTAGGGTTCAGTATAGTCTGTTTGGCGTAAGAACTTCGTTTGTACCGCGTAAATGCTCTAACAGAAGCCAGCGGGTTTTCCCAGCGCGCCAGCGTCACCACAAAGATGCCGCCAGTTGCCAGCGCCAGCGCCAGCAGCGCCTTAAGCGTGATGGTTTCGCCCAGAAACAGCCATGCCAGACCCGGAATGAACACCAGCATCATGCTGTTAATGATATTCGCTTCGATAGCCGTCAGGGTTCGCAGCGCCCAATTCCAGATGGTGAAAGCAAAAGCCGTATTCACCACCGAAAGCCAGAGAATTGAAAGGATGCTGATGAGGCTAAACATTGGCGTAGGCTCAAGGATAATGCCCACTGCCAGCAAGGCGGTTCCGCCGATGCCCATAGAAATGAGCGTTACAGTGATCGGTGGGATGGTTGCAGAGCGATTGATTGCGCGGCCTAGAACAGCGCCAACAGCATTAGCAGTCAGGCAGACCAGCGCGGCAAGTATACCGGAAATTTCGTTTCCTGAGAGAGACGCCGGATAGAAATAGATCAGCGCGCCTACTAAATAAAGCGCCAGCCCCAACCACTGTACCCGCAAAGGGCGCTCGCGCAGGAAGAAAATCCCCAGCGCCGTCACCACAATCGTCGTGAAGCTGAGCAGCAAATTGACGGTGACGGCAGGCAGGTAATTCAGGCTGACGAACTGCGCGCCTTGTGCCACGCCAATGAAGATCAAACCAAGCGCCGCCAGCATCATCCACTGCCGCCGTGACAGCGTGCGTAAGGGGGCGCGCAGCGATGACTGCCCCAGCACCAACGGCAGTAAACAGAGCGCGGCCAGCGTATAGCGTGTTCCGGCAAAAGTGAGCGGCGGAATATTATCGCGCAGGCCAAATTTGATGATCACCCATGAGGTAGCCCATAAGAAAGTGACGAATAAGGCGGTGAGGATGGCGCGGGTATGGGGTGAAAGCGAACTGAACATAGGGTGTCTCCATCGGAAATAGACGAGCGAAAAATCGCTCAACTTACTCCCTCTGGCCTTTTCTTCCAGCCGGTGAAGACTGTGCAAACAGTCAGCTGCCGCTCTTGGGCCAGCCCCGATAGGCTGATCGGCGGAACCCTAGCGACCCTTCAGTTGATGCGGGTGCAGTATATGCGGAATGTTAGGCAGTTGCGAATTGGATGGTCTTATGGGAAATAACAAAAAGGGCGCACGTACTGCGCCCTTACAACCTCTTTAATGAAGCATGAATTGCTATTGTTTCACTGCGCCGGCAGTGAGGCCAGTCACGAAATAACGCTGTAGGGCGAAGAAAACCACCAGCGGAACCGCCATTGAAATGAACGATGCCGCGCTCATGATGTGCCATTCGGTGGCATACGTGCCAAGCATCGCCTGAATCCGAACAGTCATCGGCTGATTGAGGGGATCGCTCATGAACACCAGCGCCACCAGCAGGTCATTCCACACCCACATAAACTGGAAAATCGCCAGCGAAGCCAGCGCCGGCACCGACAGCGGGATCACAATACGCCAAAAAATGGTAATTTCGCTGGCACCGTCAATCTTGGCCGATTCCATCAATTCCTTGGGCAGCGAAATGAAGAAGTTGCGCAGCAGATAAATGCAGAAGGGCAGCCCGTAGGCCGTATGCGCGATCCAAATGCCCAGATAAGTTCCAGTCAGCCCAAACTGGTTAAATAGACGCAGCACCGGTACCAGCGTAGTTTGTATTGGGATCACCAGCAGCGCCAGCAGGATCACCAGTATCCAATCTTTACCCTTGATTGGCATCCAGGCCAGCGCATAGGCTGCAACCGCAGCAATTAAAATCGGCAGCAGCGTGCCGGGAATCGTGATCTTGAAGCTGTTGATAAAGCTGTCGGCCATCCCCTGCGCGTTCAGCACTTCCATATAATTTTCAGTGGTGAACTGGGCTGGCGAAAATGCCGTCCACCAGCCAGAAGTGGCAATCGCTTCACGCGGGCGAAATGAGGTGATGAGCAGCCCAACGGAAGGGATCAACCAGACTACGGCCAGGCAGAACAGGATGATATGCACGAACCATTTACCGGAAAAACGCAAGCCGCGCCGATTTGTCGTGGTGGTAGATACCGCAGTAGAGGAAACAGCAGTCATCGTTCTCGCTCCTCTCGCCGGTAGCGGCGAATATTAATGATGACGAAAGGAGTCACCAGAATCAGCATGATCACCGCGATGGCCGCGCCATAACCGGGCTTTCCGTTTTGAAAGGTTTCCCAGTACATAGAGAAACCGATGATACGGCTGGCGCCGCGTGGGCCACCTTGCGTCATGATGTAAACAAGGTCAAAGGCCTTCAGCACATTGATGATCATCGTGGTGGTAATCACCAGAATAGTCGGCCAGAGCATGGGGAACGTGACGCGCCAGAAGGACTGCCACGGGTTTGCGCCGTCCACTTTAGCGGCTTCTAGCACTTCGGTGGGCAGCCCTTTCAGCGCGGCAGAAATGATCACCATGCAGAAGCCCGTCCACAGCCAAATACCAGCGATGATCAGCGCGTAATTGACAATATCGGTGCGGCCAAGCCAGGGGATTGGGGTAGCGGAAGGAATCAGCCCAACCAGCAGGGCATTGAGGATACCGGAATTGGGATCGGGACTGTAGACGAACCGCCAGATGATACCCGCCGCGGTGAAAGAAATTGCCATCGGCACAAAAATAATGGTTTTGATCAGCACTTCGTAACGCACGGAATTTGCCAGCACAGCCACAAACAGGCCGATGCCCACCGTGCCAAAAGTGAACAGGATCAACCAGAGGATGGTGTTGAATACTGCGCCGCTAGGCGGCCAACTACTGATGTCAAAAAATAGGCGGTCACGGGTGAACAGATTGATGTAATGTTGCAACCCGACATATTCAGTGGTGGTGAACCCCAAGCCGGTATCGAAACTAAGCTGAATCGTGCGGATCGTCGGGTAGATTAGGAAAAAGACGATTAACACGACAGCGGGAAGGATGAAGAGATAGCCTAGCCATGCTTTTTGAGACATTAGGGAAGTATCTCAGGAATCTATGAAACAGAATTTTCAGAGAGAAAAACAGTTAATGAAAATCATGGATAGGGGCAAGGCGGATGCCCTGCCCCTACGAAAAGCTAAAGCTTAGTAATTGGCTGCTGCTGTATCTTCCAGACCAGCGAAGATATTCGCGGCATCGTCAGGATTGGCGATGAAGTCTTGCAAGGCGATGCTGAAGGCTTCAGAGACGGCGCTCGGCATCAAGTCAGAACCGTCGAATACGAAGGCGCTGGCGTTGGCAACCTGAGCCGCATCAATGGCGGCAATCGGGCTGTAGACGCTGAGGTCAACGTTGACATTCGGCGAAACGACTGCACCGGTGGGTGCGCTTGCCCAGAGGGTGTTCCCCTCAACGCCAGCCATCCACTCAACCAACGCGGCAACTTCGGGGCGATCAGAGAAGGCGGCCAAGAGGTCGCCACCACCCACTACGGGGGCGCCTTGTTCTTCACTGATGGCGGGGAACAGGAAGGCGTTGAAGTCTTCCACCGGCACCAGATCCGGGAAGTTGGAGGCGATGATACCACCCATGAAACCGCCTTCGTAATACATTTCGGCTGCGGGATCGGGGCGGAAGACCATGTTTGCAGCGGTGATGAAGTCGGTGGAGAGGGTGCCGTCTACGCCACCAGCGAGATTGGTATCTGCCGGGTCAACAATCTGGCGGAAGGCATCCAGCGCAGCGGTGACGCTGGCATCAGTCCACGGAATTTCGTGGGTCACGAACAACTGCTGATAGGCTTCGGGGCCATTCTGGCGGACGTAAATATTCTCGAACCAGTCGGTGAGAGTCCAGCTATCGGCGCCGCCGATGCTCCAGGGAGTCAAGCCTGCATCGAGATAAGCCTGCTGAACAGCGATCAGTTCGTCCCAAGTGGTGGGAACTTCTACGCCGAGACTTTCAAAGGATGCGGGGCGATACCACACGGTGCTCTTGGAATTGGCTTTGGCGAGGATGCCGTACTGAACGCCATCCACGTTACCGAGGTCAATGATACCCTGAGCGTAATTATCGGAAAGGACGGCGGCATCAATCAGGCCGGCGCTGCCATCTTCGTTGACCAGAGGCACGAGGTAACCAGCGCGGGCAAATTCAGCCAACAGGCCGGGCTGCGGAATCAGCGCCAGATCGGGCGGGCTGCCGCCAGCCAGACGGGTGCGGAGAATAGGCACCAACTGACGGTTGCTTTCCACGATGACCTGAATGCCGGTTTCAGCAGTGAAGGCGTCC
>DAOTUZ010000025.1:0-23675 GCA_034437295.1 Anaerolineae bacterium
GGGGTGCAGGGCAACGGGCAAACCGAACTGGTTGAGGTGATCACCGGCCTACGCGCACCTGTCAGCGGCAGCATCTCCATTGATGGCAAAGATGTGACCAACGCCTCGCCACGCCACATCACCGAAGCAGGTATCGGCCATGTGCCTGAAGACCGCCAGAAGAACGGCATGGTCGCCCCCTTCCCGGTCAAAGATAACCTGATTTTGCAAACTTACTATCTCAAGCCATTCAGTGCCGGCATTTTGCGCGCAGAAGACGACATCGTAGAAAATGCCGAGCAGTTGGTCAAGCAGTACGACGTGCGCACGCCGAATGTGTTTACCCCGGTCGCCAAGCTGTCTGGCGGCAACCAGCAAAAAGTGATCGTCGCCCGCGAGTTTTCGCGCCCCTTGAAGCTGCTGATTGCGGCGCAGCCCACACGCGGCCTTGATGTTGGTTCAATTGAATACATTCACAAGCAGATCGTAGGCATGCGTGACAGCGGCGCGGGCGTGCTGCTGGTATCCGCTGAATTGGATGAGATCCTATCGCTTTCAGATCGCGTAGCGGTGATGTACGCAGGCAAGATCATCGGCATCCTACCCATCGAACTGGCAGATCGCAATACCGTTGGCCTATTGATGGCCGGCGTCATACCGGATACGGTCAAGCAGCAGTTGCAAGCACACGTTTAAGAGAGCAGAACAGATTTCAGGAACTAAAAATATGAGGTTCACTTTATACAATTCACGACGACTATTTTACGCTGTTCAGGAGTCCCCTTATGGCTGAAGCGACAATGCAGCCACAACCGAAACCTGCTTCGCCCGGCTTTTTTCGTTCCATCGGCAACTTATGGTCACGAATATCACCGCCACTAGTGCCAATTCTCGCAGTGATCACGGCGCTGATCTTCACGGTGCCGTTAATGGTCATCACCGGCGGCAAAGGCGATATAGGGCGCGGGCTGTATATCGCCGGCACAGCCTATGCCTCTCTGCTTGAAGGCTCTGTCGGGCTGGCGATCAACGACATCGTTTCTGCCGACGATCTGCGGCAGGCGCTGACCTTTGCCGCCGCGCAAGCCAGCACCGGCGACACGCTAGATCGCCGCGATCTGCGCCGTCTTGCCAACAATATCGGCGCGGTTGTAGAAGTCACGCCGGAACGCGCGCGGGCATTTGCCGCAGCCCTAGCGCCATTCGACGATCTGGACGACGAAACGATCACCGCGCTTGCCGAAAGCATCGAAGATATACAGACCATCGGCGCGGATACCCTGCGCGCCCTGACGCCCGCCGTTGAGCAGCTTTCAGAGCTGGAACGCAGCGCCGTCAGCGATCTCGTTGAACCCTTCCGCGATCCCGAAAATGCCTCACAAGCGCAGATTGATGCGGCGCTGGCAGCAGCCCCTGCGCTCGCGGAACTGGATGCCGCCGAAGCGTTGGCCTACCTGCGGATCATCGAAGAACACGGCATCGTCCGTTTAGGGCGATTGCAAGAACGGCTGGCGCTGCTGGAAGCCGCAAACGTGACGCCGGAGTCGCAAACCGCCGCCGATCTGATCTCCATCACCTCGCTGCGTGAGGGAACAGCCGAAGCCCGTCAAGCTGCCGAAACCATCGCCCTGATGGATCAGGCAGGCGTGATTGACCTGACCGCGCTGCAAGAGCAGATTGAAATCATCCGTGCGATGTACAGCAACAACTTGTTGACCAGCGAAGATGTAATTCAGGCGGTGAACACCGAGCTTGAGGCAGTCACGCAGAATAACCTGATCGTGCGCCGCCCCGGCAACCGTCTAATCGTCGCGCCCGGTGGCGAAACTTTCGGCATCATCTATGCAGCCTCGGCGGAGGCTGTGGAAGCTGGCACAGCCGGCGCGGTCACTTCTGGTGAAACCGGCTCAGAAGTCGCCACCACCGATCCCACACAGGCGCAAACCACCGAAGGCGCGCTGCGCGCCAAACCAAGTCTAGTTTTCCTGCGTTTGGGGGGCAGCGCGCTGCTGTTCTTCCCCGGTAATCTGGAAACGATGCTCGTGCGCGCCACGCCGTTTATCATCGCCGGTCTGGCGGTAGCGCTGGGCTTCAAAGCTGGCCTATTCAACATCGGCGCTGAAGGCCAGCTTTATGCGGGCGGCGTTTTAGCCGTGACCGTCGCCATCCTGCCGGGGTTTGAGGCGATCCCATGGTTCATCCATCTTCCGCTGGTCATCGCCGCCGGAATTTTAGGCGGTTTCTTATGGGGGGCGATACCCGGCGCGTTAAAAGCTTACACCGGCGCGCATGAGGTGATCGTCACTATCATGCTAAACTATATCGCGGTGCTGCTGGTGGACTGGATCATCAAATCGCGCAATCCGCTGCTGCTCCTGGACGTGAATGCCAGCACCCCGCGCACCCCCTTCATCCCAGACTCAGCCCGACTCCCGCGCATGGACGCAATTCCCCCGTGGTTAATCATCGCTGCGGGCATCATCACCGCAGTTTATTTGCTCTATACCCACCGTCAGCAAATTGCCCGGAATTGGCGCGCCGTGGTACGGCCCATTGTGACCGGTCTCACCGTGATTTTGTTGGGAATGTTCCTATGGTGGATCACGGTTGGCGGCGCGCTGCATATCGGCTTCCTGATCATGCTGGTAGCGGTGTGGCTGGTGGATTGGTATCTAAACCGAACGACGCTCGGCTTTGAATTACAGACGGTTGGCACCAATTCTGACGCCGCTAAATATTCAGGCATGAATGTCAGACGGAACGTTGTGCTGGCGATGGCGCTCAGCGGCGCGATAGCTGGCCTTGCGGGAACCATTGAAATTACCGGCGTACAGTACAACATGCAGCCTGCGTTCTTCGCCGGGTTAGGCTTTGATGCTATTGCCGTGGCGCTGCTGGCGCGCAGCAACCCCCGCAGCATGATTGCCTCTGGTTTACTGTGGGGCGCGCTGCTGGCCGGCGCTGGCTTGATGCAAGTACGCGCCAATATCTCAATTGACCTCGTAAAAATTATTCAGGCGCTGATCATCATGTTTATCGCTGCTGATGCCATCATTCGCTATCTCTGGCGAATACCGGCTTCAACTGAAAAGACGGCCAGCGTATTTATCAAGGGCTGGGGGAGCTAATCCATGGCCGCTGCGACACCTACTTACAATACGGCCGCTGCCGCGCCGCGCTTCCGCATGAAGATTACCCGCATTGGCGTCTTTTCGGTGTTATTTTTAGCCTTTGGCGCATGGCTAGTTCTGGGCGGTATGAACGCCATCGCGCCAGACGCCATCACGACGCTCACCTTCGGCACAGATTTGCCACGTTTGCCCGTCCCCACACAAGCCTATGCGATCATCATCGGCATTTTTTATGCGGTGGCCGGCGTACTGGGGTTGGCTATTCCCAATGGCAAACTGAAAACGATACTACTGTTCATCGGCGGTCTGTTGATTATCCCCACGGTGTTGATCATCGCGGCGGCCAACAACAGCACCAACGTCACCACCATGCTCAGCGTCAGCATCCGTCTTGCGACCCCGATTGTACTCGGCGCGCTGGCAGGTATCTGGTGCGAACGCAGCGGTGTGTCCAACATCGCTATTGAAGGAATGATGCTGACCGGCGCATGTCTCGGTTTTGTGGTCTTTGCTCAGTTAGCTGGCTCAATGGCAACCGGGCAGGCGCAGATCATCGGCCTGATCGTTGCTGTCACCGCAGGCGGCGCCATGTCGCTGCTGTTGGCGTGGCTGTCTATTACCTTCAAAACCAATCAAATCGTCGCCGGTACAGTGATCAATATTCTCGCAGTGGGCTTGACCAGCTACATTCGCCGCGAAGTGCTGTTCTCGTCAGAGGCAGGCCGCGAAACGCTGCAATCCATTCCGATCCCGATCCTCTCAAAGATACCTGTGTTGGGCGAAGTCTTTTTCGATGGCCGCCCGATCTTCTACAGCATGTTCATCCTGCTGATCGTAACCCATGTCATGCTCTATTTCACCCGCTGGGGCTTACGTACCCGCGCAGTAGGTGAAAACCCGCGCGCTGCCGATACGCTGGGCGTGAATGTCATCCGCAACCGCTGGATTAACGTATTCATCGGCGGCTTAATTGCCGGGCTGGCAGGGGCATGGTTCTCGCTGGAAACCACCGGCAGCTTTGACGATAACATGACCAGCGGGCGCGGGTTCATCGCGCTGGCAGCCATGATCTTCGGCAAATGGACACCCATTGGCTCGTTTGCGGGCGGGGTATTGTTCGGCTTCTCCGACGCGCTCGGCCAGCGTTTCCAATTCTTAGGCGTGCCAATTCCGCCGCAGTTCTTACAGATGGTGCCTTACATCATCACGGTGATCGTGCTCGCGGGGCTGGTCGGCAAAGCGCAGTCGCCAAAAGCGAACGGCATCCCCTATGAAAAAGAGGGGAAGTGACGCAGCTATAGTTAAAAATTAAAAGCGGCAACGAGTGAGGGCAAGGCCTACAACCTTGCCCTACAAAAACTGATATTGCCCCCATCATTGGGAAATCGTCGGAATCGCATACCCCTTGAACTTCGCCGTATTTTTGCGGCCTCTGCTAGAATAGCCGCCATGCGCTGTAAAGCTATCTCCGCCCTCTCGCTTGCTTTGCTGTTGCTTTGTCTGACTATGGGCGCATTATCTGCTCAGGACGAAGCCACTGATCTTTTTGCGCGCGTCAATAATCTGCGGGCTTCAGTTGGCCGCCCCGCCTATACCTACAATGCGGCGCTGGCAGCGGCGGCGCAAAATCAAGCGCAGTGGATGCTGGAAACGGGCAGCGTAAGCCACACCCGCCCGGATGGCTCTGGCCCGCGTACCCGTGCCCTAAATGCCGGTTACCCTTCCACCATGGTTGGTGAAAATATCTATATCGGCGGTATGGCTAACGTCGATTCTGCGTGGACGTTCTGGGTCAATTCTGGCGTGCATTATGCTGGCATGGTGAATGCCAACTTCGCTGAAATGGGTGTTGGCGTGGCACACGGCGCAAATGGCGCGGCCTATGTGCTGGTATTCGGCAATTCCGGCGGGCCACCGCCCCCGCCGCCTTCTAGCTCAGGTGCATCCGCCGTAACAGCGGCAGCAGATTCCCCGGCACAGCAAGGCCCGCCTGCCTATTTTGCAGGTGTAGACGGCAGCGGTAATCTGATGCATATGGTACAGGCCGGCGACACGTTGGGGGATATTGCCCTGATTTACGGCTACACGTGGGATGATCTGCCGCGCCTGATGGCGCTCAATAATCTCGCTGATGTTCGCGATCTGGAGGTCGGCTCAATCTTTCTAGTGCCTTCTCACGCTGGCACCTACACACCCACCCCCGGCGGCCCCTCTGAAACCCCGATCCCGCCGACCAACCCGCCGAACACCCCAACCCCGATCCCGCCTTCAATCACGCCATATGTGGCCTTTCGTCCGGTTTCCAACCCGGCAACGCTGATCGTCACCCCGCTGGACGCGCTAACGCAGGCCGCCAGCCCCAGCCCAACGCCCTCGCCAACGCGGGGAACTATCGCTACTGCCGCCGCTGTGCCTACCGAACTGGCGGTTGTCATGGCAGTGACGCCAACGATTGGCGCTGGCGCCAGCCCCTCGCCCGCTGGTACTGAAATCGCGCAGCTTCCCGGTCTAGAACCAGCAGTACAACCTGTCAGCGAGAGCGGTGCGCCGCCTAATACATGGCTGATTGTTGCAATTGTGGTGCAGGCTGGCGTAGTGCTAGTCGCTGGGTTTGAATTTCTGCGCCGCGCTGGCAAACGGCGTCGTTAAGTGAAGGATGATCTGATGCCCCGCCACAGCCCCGGTGATTATATAAGAGCCTTCGTCGTCAGCCTCAAAATGACCATCCGCGGCGAAAAGCCAAAATCGCTGCAAGCCGAAGCTGACCATGCGCCGCTGTTTACGTGGTTTCGCCAGACGGTGGCGCTAACTGCCGCTGCCGAAAACACCGCCAGCGCCGCAGTTCTTGATCTACCATCCATCATACTGCATCTCGATTCCCGCGACACCTCGCTCAAAATGGTGCTGGACAGCGTACGCTTTCACGCCGCGCAGGAATACCCGATGTTGATACGTCAGCGATCCAAATATGCGATTCTGGCTATTCAGGCAACGAATCTGAATGATCGCTATGCGCTCATCCGTTTCATTGAATCGCCGCAGCTTTCTGATGCCCTGCGTGAGTCATTACAGACGCTTTCGCATCACCTCGAACAATTGCCGAAAACTTGACGATCCCAACCATTGAGAAATCTTCACAATTTTTTTATGTTTCTTATATAGCGTTATTCCAAACTTATGCTAGCATGAAATTAGGGTAGTTTATTGCTACCTCAAAGTGATCACGATTTCATTTCAGGAGAGTTATCATCATGATGTATATGCCCCGTGAAGAGGGTCAAGGTCTGGTTGAGTACGCGCTCATCCTCGTCTTGGTCGCCGTCGTCGTAATCGTCATCCTGGCGCTGCTTGGCCCGGCCATCGGCAACATTTTCTCGAACATCGTCAACGCCCTCTAATTCAGAGCGAAGACCCAAAAACGCCCCGCCTCTTTCGAGACGGGGCGTTTTGATTCCCACCTCTGCTGCCCCCCGCGTGGCCTCCCCCCTTAACCTACCCGTAGGGACAACGCATGCCTTGTCCGTTTCTTCCCTTACCCCCGTCCCTCGTAGGGGCATCATGTATTATGCCCCATGCCCCTATCTTTCCTCTCCTCAGCCGTGCACGGGGAATGAGGGGTGAGGTTATCATCAGGCAATATCCTCGAAAGTCCCCACGCCCCCTCATACGCTGCCTACCTAAACAGGTTGTATAATCACCTCCATACGCTATTTGAAAGGAAAACCATTTTGTTGACAGGATTACCGTCAGATATCTATACCTTTATGGATTGGTCTTGGGAACAGATTGAGCCGTATCTGGCCGAGTTGGGCGAGCGCCCCCTGACCGCCGAAAACGTCGTTGAATGGCTGAAAGATTGGACGCAGATTGAGGGCATGATCAGCGAAACCTATTCCCGCCGCAGTGTCGCCACCACGCTGGATACCACCGATAAAGCAGCCGAAGAAAAATACAACACCTTCATCGAAACGATCATGCCCCCCGCCATGATCGCCAACCAGCGTTTGAAGGAAAAACTGCTCGCTTCCGGCTTCGAGCCTGAAGGCTACGAAATCCCCTTGCGTGACATGCAGGCCGATGCCGAAATTTTCCGCGATGAAAACGTGCCGCTGATGACCGAAGAACAGAAGCTTCAGCAGGAATACGATAAAGTTGCCGGGGCGCAAACAGTCCAGTGGCGCGGCGAAGAGAAAACCCTCTCTCAGCTGCTGCCCTTCCGCCTAGATCAAGATCGTTCTGTGCGCGAATCCGCTTGGCGTGCGGCCATGGAACGCACCCTGCAAGATCGCGCCACCCTGAACGATCTTTGGACGCGCTTCCTCAAGCTGCGCCTGCAAATGGCCGAAAATGCCGGCATGGACTTCCGCGCCATGAAGTGGAAGGAACGCCATCGCTTCGACTATACGCCGGAAGACTGCTACAGCTTCCACAAGGCCATCGAAGAAGCCGTCGTCCCTGCCGCCGCCCGCATCTACGACAAGCGCCGCCAAATGCTTGGCGTTGAGTCCCTGCGCCCGTGGGACAGCGAACATCAGCTTCACGTAGACCCTTCCGGCAAGCCCGCATTGAAGCCGTTTAGCGACGTGAACCAGCTGATCAGCACCAGCAGCGGCATCTTCCATAAAGTAGACGGCCAGCTTGGCGAATACTATGACATCATGATGGAAGAACGCCTGCTTGATCTTGACAACCGCAAGGGGAAAGCGCCCGGCGGCTACTGCACCAGCTTCGATATGAGCGAACGCCCCTTCATCTTCCAGAACGCCGTCGGCATTCATGATGATGTGCAAACCCTACTGCATGAAGGCGGCCACGCTTTCCATGCCTTTGAAATGTTCCGTGCGCTTCCGGCTTACCGCCGCGGCATGCCCCCCTTAGAGTTTTGCGAAGTCGCCTCAATGAGCATGGAACTGCTGGCCGCGCCTTATCTGGCTGAAAGCGAAGGCGGCTTCTATTCTGCATCGGATACCGCCCGCGCGCGCATTGAGCATCTCGAAGGCGTGATCACCTTCTGGCCTTATATGGCGGTGGTGGATGCCTTCCAACAGTGGGTGTATACCAACCCCGAAGCCGCGCTCAACCCCGATAACTGCGATCAGGAATGGGCGCGCCAATGGGATCGCTTCATGGTCGGCATTGATTACTCAGGGCTGGATGATGTGAAGGCCACTGGTTGGCATCGTAAGCTGCACATCTTCCAAATTCCGTTCTATTACGTCGAGTACGGCATCGCCCAGCTAGGCGCGGTACAGGTTTACGGCAATGCCCTGAAAGATCAGGATGCCGCCGTCGCCAACTACCGTAAGGCGCTGGCCTTAGGCGGAACGGTGGGCTTGCCCGGCCTGTTCGCCGCTGCTGGAGCAAAATTCGCGCTGGATACGCCCACGCTGTCAAGCGCCGTTTCGCTGGTTGAAGGCGTGATCCACGATCTCGAACCGGCAGCCGGCTAAATGTTTGCCCGCCCTTTCACCTGCTGCGCCGCACAGTGGGTGAGGGGGCATGCGAATGTGAAATTCCGCTTGTATCACCCCGGTGAAATTCCTAGTTAAGCCACATGGCTGTTTTTGCGCGCACTTTACACGGCCTAGAATAGCTTAGGTTCTACAGTCGCCCACCCGTTGGTCATCCGCAGCGCTAGCACAGGCTGCCTGACCGGCAGTTTGCCATCAAAACCGTTATGCTGTAATACAGTCTTAGACTCTCTCAAGAGCCAATGCGCCTATCACGCAAAGGGAAATTCCTATGCTAAAACGGTTTGCTTTCCTGTTCCTCTTATTCTCGCTCACCGCACCGCTGGCTATCGCGGCTCAAGATGTTGAGCCGCACGTTCAGGCCGCGATCAGCGATCTTTCATCGCGCTTAGGGATTCCCTTGACGACGAATGAGGTTAGCCGCTGGTCGTTCTCTGAAAATCGCTATGCCGACACATCCTATGACTGCCCTACAGCCCCTAACGCGCCCTACACATCCGGCAGTTTCACCGCCTATCAAGTCAGGCTGATTTATCAGGATATCGCCTATGATTACCGCGTCGCCTCTGATCTCTCGTGGGTTTTTCTTTGCAGCGAAAGCGCGCCCCAGCAGGCGACGGTAGATGCTGCCGCCACATCCACCCTGCCCACCTTTACTCCAGTGGCGCAGCCGACAACAGACCCCTCTATCGCTTGCCCTGCAGGCTACCCCGGCTACCTCACGCCGCGCCTACAAATTGGAGGTCAGGGGCAGGTACCCGTTGGCAGCACCCCGAACCGCCTGCGCGAAACCCCCTCGCTAACCGGCGCGCAGATCGGCCTGCTTGGCTCTGGCGCGGCTTTCGCCATCATCGGCGGCCCAGTTTGCGCCGATGGCATCGTCTGGTGGCAGGTCGCCGCCAACAATCAAACCGGCTGGACAGCCGAAGGCCAACTGCCAGACACTTACTATGTAGAACCTACTGGCGTTGTTCCGGCCTCCGCCACGCCCGCCGCAGAGCCGCTGAATTTAGCGATGCTTCCGGCATTGGCGGGCCAGCTTGGCGATACCCTTCAGTTCTACGCTTATCTCGATGGCCTCGCCACACCCAACTACAGCTTCCCCATCCCCAACCCGAATGAAGGCGACGCCTTCATCACCCACATCGAATTTGCGCCCGACGGCCTTTCCGCAGCTTTCGCCGTACTCAGCTATATTCCTGAAGGCGCGCCGGTGATCAATATCTATCGCGCCTCGCTGGAAACCTCGCTGGTCGAGCTGATCGCCGCCGATACCTATCTCGCCATGCCCTTTGACTACGACGATAACGGCCAAAATCTCATTTATGCCACCAGCAACAAAGCCAATCGATACACCGAAGGTTCCGAAACGACAGGCCCCGGCGGCGAAAATATCATCTTCTACGCGCTGCCAACTGCCGCAGGCGCCCAACCTCAGGAAATCGGGCGGGCTGTCTTTGGCGTAGGCTGCGGCGGCGGCAGTCCGTATCCCGGAATGTCTGCGCTGTGGAATGAAGCTGGCTATGGCTCTCGCCCGCTGACGCTGGAAAGTACGCCCTACGGTCTCGTCTACAGCACCAACTGCACCGGCAGCGGCGCGGCGCTGCTCAATTTAGAATCCGGGGAAAGCGCCGAACTAGGCGAACATTTAGCTAATCTCAGCGTGTCAAGCGATGGACAGCAGGTATTAGGCGCTCAGGAAGAAGCTGGCGATCCCAATACCGGCACGCTCACCCTGATCGATCTGGAGTCTGGAGAGATGAGCGAACTCGATACGGCGGCGATTCCCGACGTGACCGCCTTCGCCGCCGATGGCAGCGGCGCGCTCTATTACAGCGCCCATGAAACCACCCGTGTCATAGACGCAAACGACGTGCCTTCTCTAGTCGAGATGCAGCTTGGCGAAATTGCTGCGAACACGGTCTCTATTTACCGCCTCGATGGCGAAGCTGAACAGTTGGTTTATCAGGGCGATGCCTACGGGTTAGGGCGGCTGCTATCATCGCCCGCCGGAGAGCTGTTCTTCAGCTTAATTCCCAATGGCGATAATTGGGCGCAGGCAGTCCGCGATGGCGCCAAGACCGATCAACCCTTCGCCGAAGTTATTCGCGCCTATTTTCCGATTGAACTGCTGGTGCTTCAGGCAGGGGAAAATGCCGCATCGCTAGCATCAGGCCTAGAGCAGGCCGCCCTCAATCCGATTGCATTAGGCGCTGCCGGCTAATACGCCTTCTATATCCTCTATATCCCCCTCTCTTCCACGCAGTCAGAGAGAGAGGGGGATAGTAGTTCCCGCCTCTCAACAAAAATTTGCAATATCTCCCCTCATTCTTCTACTATAATGCTTCACGATGATTTACCCACCCATCCTATAGCAGTAGTGGAGAGAGGCTTGTAAAGATCATGTGTTCGCCAGAAATTGCCAAAGTTGTTTCTGAACGTATCGCCCGTGAAGGCAGACCCCAGCTAACGCGCCGCAATCTGCTGAAGGCTGGCGGCGCTAGCGCGCTTGGCCTAGCTTTCGCCTCTCTTGCTTCACCCACCCGCAGCGCCGCTGCTCAGGGGGCTGCTGGCTTTACCGTGATCGATCTCTCGCATGTATTCGGGCCGGATATGCCGGTTTACACCCTCGGTGAAGCCCCCACCCGCGAAACCTATCTGTCAGTTGAGGAAAACGGGTACTTCATTCAATATTGGACGTTCTATGAACACGTCGGCACACACTGCGATTTTCCCGCGCACTTCGTCGCAGATGGCGAAACCGTCGAAAATTACGACGCCGCGCAGTTGGTTTCCCGCGCAGTCGTCATCAATATCGCCGCCAAAGCCGCCGAAAACGCCGATGCCATGCTGGAAGTGGCGGATATTGAGGCATGGGAAGCAGAACACGGCGAAATTCCCGCCGGCGCGGTGGTCTTTATGAACAGCGGTTGGGCTTCCCGCTGGCCGAACGAAGATTTTCGCAACGCCGATGCTGAAGGCGTGCAGCATTACCCCGGTTTCAGCGGCGAAGCAGTCACTTGGCTGCTTGAAAATCGCGGCATCAACGGCATCGGCGTAGACACCCTCAGCCTTGATCCCGGCAATTCCGCCACCTTTGACGCGCATTATGCAGTTTGCGGCAACGGCATCTATGGCGTCGAAAATGCCGCCAATCTGGATGCGCTGGAAGGCGCAGAAAATGCCATCGTGATCATCGGCATCCCCCGTTGGGAAGGCAGCGGCGGCGGCCCCACCCGCGTGCTGGCGTTGGTCAGCGCGTAAGCCTTAAGGCGATCCTTTTATGGGGCGGTTCAATCTATGAGCCGTCCTTTTTTTTGCGACACGGAAAAATTTCGGGCGTGAGGTTTAGCCCCCCGCGTGGCATAATAAGCGGCAATGTTGTCATGAAATGAGGGTAGAGCAATGGCAGACGCTCACGGCATATTGGTGTTGATTCGGCATGGGCAATCACAATGGAATCTTGAGAACCGTTTTACCGGTTGGGTAGATGTTCCGCTGTCCCCTCTCGGCATTGAAGAAGCCTCTCACGCGGGTGAAATCCTAAAAAGCTACGGCTATCGTTTCGATCATGGGTACGCATCGGCGCTCATCCGTGCTCAAGAAACGCTGCGCATCATCCTTGAGGTGATCGGGCAAACCGATCTGCCTATCGAATACGATCAGGCGCTAAATGAACGCATGTATGGCGATCTTCAAGGGTTGAACAAGGCCGAAACCGCGAAGAAATTTGGCGATGAACAGGTGCATATCTGGCGGCGTTCGTATGACGTTCCCCCGCCCAACGGCGAAAGCCTAAAAATGACCGGCGAGCGGGTGCTGCCCTACTATCACGCCAACATCCTGCCGCGGGTGCTGGCTGGAGAAAGCATCATCGTCGCAGCGCACGGCAACAGCCTGCGTTCGCTGGTGAAAGAGCTGGATCAACTCACAGACGCCCAAATTCTGGAAGTGAATATCCCCACCGGCGTGCCGCTGCTATACGTGTTTGATGCCGCTGGCAATGTACTGGAACATGGCTATCTGGAAACCGTGAAGGGCGCGTAAACAGCGCATCTTCAGATCATCGGGGGGTAATCACCGAATTGCCCCCTAAATCGACATCGGCACATCCAACCGCAGCCACGTTCGCCCGATGCGAAACAAGCTGCCCGGCCGGATATTGATCCGCCCCTTAATGCCCCGCTTCTCACGTTCAATATAAGTGCCGTTGCGGCTGTTCAAATCTTCCAACCAGAACGACAGTAAAAAAGGCTCGCTGACTGCTTCGCTGGCCGTGATCATCTCCACAGTACAGCCCAACTTGGCATGCAAGCGCGACACTTGATTATCAAAAGGGAGAAAAATATCGCATCCATCACGGCGGCCAATCGAAAGGATCAGCTCATCGCCCGGTTCCGGTTGTTCAAAACGCTGAGTTTTGCCGTCCAGCGGCCCGCTCATATAGGTGACGGAAAGTTCTCTGTTCATGAATCTCTCGTGAAGGCATCAATCTCGCTAGCAGCGGCTCAAATTCGTATCATCCATTATAGCCGCGGTTGTCATTCAGCGAGAATCTAATCCTTCACACCGCTTCCGGCATCACCGACGGCGCATCCTCTATCGCCTCCATCACGTTATCGCCGCGCTTGCCGCCCGCCGTTCCCCGGCCGATGACAACTACCGCAGCGATGATGATGCTTCCGGCGATCACGATCCGCAGCGTCAGCGGCTCATCTAGAATCAACGCCCCTAGCAGCACCGCGATCACCGGGTTCACGTAGGCATAAGTTGCCACCAGCGCCGGGTTAACGTTACGCATCAGCCATGTAAATGCCGTGAACGCGATGATCGAAGCGAAAATCATCAGGTAGAACATCGCCGCCAGCGAGCGCATAGAAATCGCGTCAAAATCCAACCGCGCAAAGTCGCCAGTGAAGGTTGCCAGCCCGAATTGAAGCAGCCCACCGCATAAAAGCTGCATCCCCGTCGAAAGCATCGTATTCGCCGGCAGATCCGCGCTCCGCGCATACAGCGATCCCAACGCCCAAAACAACGCGGCAGCCACCACTGCGATCATCCCCAGCAGTACCAGTCCCTCACCGTTCATCGCCCCGTTCAAATCCACCAGCAGGGCAATCCCCAGCGTCCCCATCCCCAGCCCGATCACCGTCAGCCGGTTCGGGCGAATAGTGCCGTTAAGCGTAGTCACAATCACCATCCACATCGGCGTGGTTGCAATCAACAGCGCGATCATGCCCGTCGGCACATCTACCAGTTCTGCCAGCACAATCAACCCGTTATTGAATAGGAACAGCAGGCCGCCAGCGATCAACGCTGCGCGCCACTGCCGCCAGCCCGGCAGCGCCCCCCCGCGCAGCATCGCCCACCCAATTAGGATGATGCCCGCCGCCGAGAATCGGAATCCTGTCATCAAAAATGGGGGGATCGTCTCAATGGCGATGCTGATGCCTAGATAACTCGAACCCCAGATAATATAAACGCAGGCGAAGGCCAGTATCACTAACCACCGACGCGGCGTAGATGCAGCAGGCATGAACTGTGAACCTCATAAAAAGACGGGCGTGGTTTTTCAATACAGAAGGGCGCATGTCATCATGCACCCTTTAAGACCATTGTACCGGTCTTGCCCGCTGGCGGTTATGTCCATCTAGGCCAAACAACCACCGATAGGGAGTGGGGAAATAGCAGGATATAACCTTGACCTCACCTCTGCTGCCCCCCGCGTGGCCTCCCCTCTAACCTATCTGTAGGGACAACGCATGCGTTATCCGTTTTGGGGATATTTCTTGAACATAACCGAATTTCCAGCCCTCAAACCCGTCCGTAGGGGCGCAGCGCGCTACGCCCATTCTTCAATCTTTCTTCCCCTCGCTGTGCACGGAAATGGGAATGAGGGGTGAGGTTATCATCAGGCAATATCCTCGAAAGTCCCCACTCCCCCGCCGATAATGTGGGCTGTTTAACCGCCGTTCTCACGTTAAACTATAAAGATGGGTATCCTCTATCTCGTCCCCACGCCAATTGGCAACCTTGAAGACATCACCCTGCGGGCGCTGCGGATACTGCGCGAAGTGACGCTGATCGCCGCCGAAGACACGCGCACTTCACGGGTATTACTCCAGCATTTCAGCATCACCACCCCATTAACCAGTTATCACGAACACAACAAATTCGCCAAATTGGATGTCATTTTCGATGCGTTAGAAAGCGGTGATGTGGCGCTCATTTCGGATGCTGGCACACCCGGCATCAGCGATCCCGGTTACGAACTCATCCACGCGGCAATTATGCGCGGCATCACAGTTACACCGCTGCCGGGGGCAAATGCCGCCTTGACCGCCCTAATCGGTTCTGGCTTGAATACCGCAACCTTCCTGTTTATCGGCTTTCCGCCCCGAAAACAGAAATTGCGCCGCGAACTGCTGGAACGTCTCGCTCATGTGCCGCGAACACTCATCTTCTACGAAAGCCCGAATCGCCTGACCGACCTTCTGACCGATATTCAAGCCGTATTAGCAAGCCGCCCTGTCGTGGTAGCCCGTGAACTGACCAAAATTTATGAGGAATTTCAGCGGGGAACCGCCGCCGATTTGCTGGCGCGCTATACCGCACATCCCCCGCGTGGCGAAATCGTCGTGCTGATTGACGGATCGCCGCCCGAATCGCTGGTTGCATGGGATGATGATGCCGTGATTGAGGCGCTCAATGCCCGGTTAAACGCTGGCGACTCTTTACGTGACGCCGCAAAAGCCATCGCCACCGTCTCAGGCCGTGATCGCAAGACTGTCTACGAGATGGGGCTTACGATCAAGTCCACTTCAAAATAGCCCACCGGGAGTGGGGAAATAGCAGGACATAACCTTGACCTCACCCCTGCTGCCCCCCGCGTGGCCTCCCCTCTAACCTATCCGTAGGGACAACGCATGCGTTGTCCGTTTTGGGGATATTTCTTGAACATAACCGAATTTCCCGCCCTCAAACCCGTCCATAGGGGCGCAGCCCTCAGGTTCTTTCTTGGGTGTTTCTAACATCAGTGTCTTTTGAAATTTGCTGCGATAGCCCTAAAGAATATACGGAATCCTCTTTCAAGAGATCTCACCCTAGCATTTCATTCTTCGTCCTGTAGAATACGTTCTCACTCTGGCAGAAATGATTCTTGCAGGCGTTTTCACGACTGCTGAAACTGAGATAAACGAGGGTTTTGTTCGATGGCATCTTATCACGGGCCAAAAGCAAGAGTTCAGCGCCGCTTCGGTGAGGTGCTGATTCCACGCGCCAAGTATCAGCGTATCCTTGAGAAGCGCGGTTATCCCCCCGGCGATCACGGCAAGGAAAAATCCTTCCGCAGTGGCCGCCGCAGCGACTATGGCATGCAGCTAAGCGAAAAGCAGAAGCTGGCCTATATCTACAATATCCGCGAGTCGCAAATGCGCCGTTACTTCCTGCGCGCGCGCCGCCAACCCGGTAACACCGGTGAAAACATGATGCGCCTGCTGGAACGCCGCTTAGATAATCTGGTCTATCGCGCTGGCTTTGCCGCTACCATCTGGGCAGCGCGCCAATTGGTCAGCCACGGCCACATCACCGTGAATGGCGACAAAGTAGACCTACCTTCATTTCAGGTCAATCCCGGAATGACTCTTGGCCTAAGCGAGAAGATGCGTAAGAACGTTCATGTCGTTGAAAGCGTGGAAAGTCAGGTCTATAACCTCTCTTACCTCAGCGTAGACAAGAACAGCCTCAGCGCAACCTTCACCTCGATGCCGGAACGCGCCGAAATTCCCGTGCCGGTCACTGAACAACTGATCATCGAGTTCTACAACCGTCTGGCCTAAGCCAGAAATGCTGTGAATAATGAACGGGATGCAAATTGCATCCCGTTTTGTTTTCTCATTCCCCGCCGCGTTCCCGCGCAGACTGCTCTTCGTAGAAACGTTCCCACTCACTCATAAAAACATCGCGGGGCGGCGCTTTCATAACCACATCCGGCCCACGCGCCGCCAGTTCCGGAACCTTAGCCTGCGGCAAATCTTCCATCACCTTACGGACGAAGAATACCATCTCGTTGGCCTGGTAGGCGGCGTTAAAGCGCTGGCTGATCCAGCTTAGCAGAAATAACGCCGCGATCAACGTAATGACGATAGGGCGCCCCCACGGCATATAAGCCACAATCGAAGCAATGAACAGCGGCAGCAGCAGCGCTGTCGCCAACGCCATAGGTGTCATTCGCGCATTCAGCCGCAGCAGCGTGATCATTCCGCTGTTCTCGCCTGCCGCCGAAAACCGGCCATCTAAGATCGCCGCAGAGCCAGTGCGCCGCCGCCTCTCGCCCCAAAATACGCGGGTATCGCTGGTCAGCCGAAAACCGTTCTCTAGCGGCTGTACGTAATAGCGCCGGCCTTCTTGAAAAAGATCGCGGTGATGCAGGCGTTCAGTGCTGGGGCGCGCCGCCATCACCAGCATTTGCAGGCATTCTTGTGGGGCAGCCCCAACCAGCACCGTGGCCGATGGGTAAACCTGCCACAATACGCGGGTAAAAAATGCCCGAACGCCGCCGCTGGCGTTCGCTACGTGTTGAGGTGAGGTCATTGGAGGAACCGGCTATTCACGCTTAAGCTTCTGGCGGCGCGCAGCCGTGGTTCGCCAGATATAAACGGCGATACCAAGCGCAAAACCGATGGCCGAAAGCATACCCACAGCCGGGGGAATCCAGCGCAAATCTTCCTGTATTGGCGGCAGTTCTGGCGGCGTCTCGGTGGGCATCAGCCGAAAAATCAGATATTTCTCGGTAATTTGGGTCAGTGCGCGTTCGCTCACAGCGTTTCGCCCGCGCAGCGCCTGCATCGGGCTGTAAAGCGAGTCGTAAATATATGATCCTGTGCCATGAAACAGCCGTAAAGCCATCAGCATTTCGCCGGGCTGCGTCACCTGTTCAGCCCGCGCCCCGATCACCCGCCCGCCACGCTGCACCGTCACCGATGGGTTCGCCAGCACATTTTGAACCCAATGCGGGCTTTCGCCTAACGTTGACAACACATACAGCTTGCGCCCGTGAAAGCGGTATTCCATCGCTGAAAAGCGGGGCTTCGCTGTATTTCTATCGCTGTGGGTAAGCGCCAGTACCAGAATCGCGTTCATGGCCTCGCCAAGGCCTAAGCGATAAACCAGCAAAGGCAGCCGCGCAACGAAACGCGCCATCGAAGAAGGTTCCGATGTATTCATTCCACTCATCATAGCGCCATCTGTATGCCGTTCGTCAGCAGTCATTATCTGACACAGTATAGCGCGAAGTGAGCGCGATTGAGCAATATAAGTGGGCAAATACGCCTTCAAAAGAATAGGTACAGCCAGTTGACTGTACCTATCTTAGCGAACAGGGCGTTCGCTGAAACATAATGAACGGAGAGAACTTATTCAAACGTGTGCTGTTTGGCAGGCTCTTCCGTTCCCTCAGGTTCAAGTGATTGTAAATATTCCCCTATTTGGAATGCCCAGTTCTGAATTGCTTCCCAATCGCGGAAATCGCCCAGTTCCACGCGCACCAGCTTCGAGATCGCGCGTTCCGCAAAGCTAAGATCAGCGGGATCGAGCTTGCCAGAGAACAACGCTATCCCACGCGGCTGAATCTGATCAATATACTCGCGGATATCATCCGGAACGGCGGTGGCATTCTTCGGAAATAAGCCGCTGCCCTCCCCTAAAGGCCCGCTGGCGAACACCCATACCAGCTTATGGCTAAGCTGATCTTTATAGCGGCGCAAGAAACCAACCGCTTCATTTTGCCAGTGGCCGGTATAAATGGCGCTGCCAACAATCACCGCGTCATAGGGTTTCAGCCCCAACACGATAGCCGCATCTTTGACATCTACCTCAAATTCACCCATCCCCCGCAGGGTTTCGGCCATGGCTTTAGCCATTTCGGCAGTAGCATTGTGCTTGGTTGAAAAGGCAATCAGTATCTTCTTCATAAGGGATGTGTCCTATTCTATATTCAAGTTTTAAGAGGGGCTGGCGCGGGGCAGTTGTACCGGGTAATTTACTAAAGGAACTTTCAATGTCCCGTCATCATTCCCTTAATTTCATTATAGTGCATTTTTTCACAAGCGAACCGCCAATGAGCGCGAGTCATGACAAAGATCATAGGTGATTCGGTGATGATATTCGGGGAAGGATGCCAACGAAGCCCCTCAGCCCTGCCCGCTAGGGGAAAGGGGGCATCACAGCCGGTTCACGAGAATGCAACCGGCATTTTCACCCGTAGGGACGCCGCATGCGGCGTCCGCTTTCAGGGCAATTTGACGCATTATTCTCGTAAATATCCAAGTAGATTCCCTCTCTCAAAAGCTGTAGAGAGAGAAATACGCCTCTACTGGCTGAGAATCCAGTCTATGGTTTTGGTGGCGAGCCGATCCAGCGCCTGCACGCTGAGGGCGATATGTTCCTCTTTGGTATCTTCGATCTTGTTATGCGAGATGCCGCGCAAACTTTGCACGAACATCATCACGGTAGGCACGCCTGCGCGCTGCATTTCGGGGGCATCGTGCAGGGGGCCGCTGGGCAAGCGGTGAGAAACGCCCACCGTCTCCATGATGGCTTGATCGCAAAGGTCAATCAGGTGCGGATCGAAGGGGATCGGCTGAATTTGCCAGATGCGATTCCATTCCACCTCACACTTTTCTTCAGCGGCAAAACGCTGGCTGGCTTCAACCGCCTCTTGCAGCATGGCCGCCAGTTCGCCGGCATCCATATTGCGCTGATCGAGCGTGATATCACATTCCCCAACGACAGCCGTCACGATGCCGGGGCGGGTGACCACGCTGCCCACCGTGCAAACGCCATGATGGCGCACGGCAATCGGGCGGATTTCTAAGCCTAGTTTGGCGGCGGCGGCGAAGGCATCTTTACGCTTGTCCATCGGTGTGCTGCCGGCATGGGCGGCCTGCCCGATGAAGCGAATGGCGTGGCGCTCCACGCCGTAAGTGCCGATCACCGCGCCAAGGGGAAGCTCCATGCTTTCCAGCACCGGCCCCTGTTCAATATGCAGTTCCAGATAGGCTTTGGCGTTCTTCAACTGGCTGTGCGCCCCCTTCATCGTGTCTAAATGCACGTTGAAATTTGCCAGCGCTTCCGGCAAGGGGATGCCGTCTTTGTCTTTCAGATGGGCGATCTCTTTGTGCGGATCGAGCGTGCCAGAACAGGCGCTGGAGCCGACCAAGCTGCGCCCGAAACGCGCACCTTCCTCATCAGCCCAATCCACCAGCCGAACGGTGACCGGGGGCGTGCCTTCCGACGCGATGCGCCGCAGAACTTCTAAGCCGGCCAACACATTCAGGCAGCCATCCAGCCAACCGCCATTCGGCACGCTGTCCATATGCCCGCCGATCAGCAGTTCTTTTTCAGACGCGCCTTTCAGGGTTGCCCAATCGTTGCCCGCCTGATCGCGTTCCAGCGTAACCGGCAGGTTGCTTAGCTTCTCGTGCAGCCAATCGCGGGCGGTGGCCCACGTTTCCGTCCAGGCGACGCGCTGCGCGCCGTCATCATCGCCGGTGATGGCACGCAACTCTTTTAGTTCGTCAATCGTGCGTTGGGGGTTTAACATGATCTGAAATCCTCTTCTCAAAAAGCGGCAGCAGCCTGCCACGCGGACAAACTTTTAGGCAGAATCATAGCAACGAACCCGAAGATGGCAACACAGATGCGGCGCAATGGTCTGCATAAGCGGGCGAAAAGGGGGATGCGAGCGGCCTGCCTGAAGGCGAATTCGGCTCATGTTACCCCAACTAGCATTGAAACCATAAACTACCCTGAAATTTTGCATCGTTTACCCGGCTCACGCTGAGAGAACGGGGCGATCTGGCTCTTTTTCGCAAAATTTTCACAAACACCCCCTATAAAACCTACATAACTAGACGAAAAGTAACTATAATCAGAATCATCGGGTGATTACGCGACATGAATTATGCAAGAAGACCCCAAACAGCTTATCCAGCGCGTCCTGAGCGCCACTGAAAAACTATTGAGCGAGCGATTTGGCGTGCTGACCCCCGTACAGTCTACACATCTCGCCACGATCAAACGTTCCGCTGAACAGTTTGAGCTGCTGGTGACCTACGCCGATGACACCGCTTCGGCAAATGCCCGTAAGTTTTTGGCCTATGAAACCCGCGAAACGCTTGCCACGGTGCTTGGCTATACCGAGATGATGGGCGAAGGGATGTTCGGCCTCTTGAACGCCGATCAGCTTCAGCAGGTTTACGCCATTCGCGCACAGGGCAAAATGCTGCTGGTGTGGCTGGATGATCTGCTAGCCACCATTTGAAAATACCCGTTACGCCAGCCTGAAAAAATTTCTGTAGCCGTTCTCACATATGATTCATATAATTCCCGCTTCCGAAAACTTCAGAGGTGTATTGTGGGCGGCGCAATTCTAAACGTGTTTACAGTGGTGATGGGCAGCCTGATCGGGCTGTTCGTTGGCAACCGGCTCTCAAAACGGATTCAAGAGTCGGTCTTGATGGGTCTAGGCTTAACCACGCTGGTGATCGGCTTCAGCAACACCATGACCAGCGGCAATATCATCATCCCCTTAATCAGCGTGATTGCCGGGGTAATTATTGGTGAGCTGCTCAATATTGAAGGCGCGCTAGAACGTTTCGGCGGCTGGCTTCGAGATCGCTTTGCAAAGACGGGCGAAACAGACGACAAAGCCGCGGAGCGCGCCCGCTTCATCAATGGATTCGTCACTGCCAGCCTCATTTTCTGCGTTGGCCCGCTCGCACTCGTCGGCTCCATTCAGGATGGGATGGGTTTGCCCGGCGGTTTTCAGCAGATCGCCATTAAAAGCGCGCTGGATGGCTTCGCGGCGATGGCCTTTGCCACGACGTTAGGCCTAGGCGTTTTGTTTAGCGCGGTCACTGTGCTGATCTTTCAGGGCAGCCTTTCTATTATTGGCATGGCGGCCGGCAGCATGATGACCCAACCGATGATTAACGAGATGACCGCCGTAGGGGGCATCCTGATTTTAGGCATCGCGCTGCTGCTGCTGGATGTGAAAAAGGTGCGAGTGGCGAATTTTCTGCCCGCCCTGTTGATCGCGCCATTGATGGTTGCCGCGGCGACGGCGCTAGGCATCAATATCTATCCGCTGTGAGGGAAAACAGGGACACCCTCACCCGTTAAGCCCCGGCAACTGAAACCTCACCCCCTGACCCCCTCTCCACAATGGCGAGGGGAAGAAAGATGGGGGCGGATTTGGGAGGGGGGGGCGAACGGACAACGCATGCGTTGTCCCTACGGGCGGATTTGGGAGGGGAAACCTCACCCGTTAAGCCCCGCCAACTGAAACCTCACCCCCTGACCCCCTCTCCACAATGGCGAGAAGGTATTCCCAACGCTGACTTGGCGGGCGCGGCAGGCTGCGCCCCTACGGCGGCGTGAATTGATCGAAGGCGGCGAGGGTTTCGGATTTACGGCGCTGACCGATGTCATTATCGGGAAAGACGAGGGGGAAGGTGGCGAGAATATGGGCGTATTCGTCGCGGTTGAGGCCGTAAAGATGGGCGACGAGGGCATCTATTTCGTCACGCAGGGTTTGGCGTTGAGCGGGATCGGTGATGCCGCTGGCGGGAGTCCATGCTGTGCCGGTGACCTGATGCCAGAGATCGGCGTATTCAGGGCGGGTGCAGGTGAGGCGGGCGGCACGTTCGACCAGCGCATCGAAGGTGGGATCGCCAGCGGTGAGGCGGGGGACGGGAAGCTGGTAGAAATGGAACATACTCATTCCGCTAGTGATCTTTTGCCGCGCAACAAAATCCATACAGAAACTGTTTAGCACTGTTTCGCAAAATAACATTTCTTGCACTGTGTATTGCGAGAGTCGGCGACTGACCACAGAGATTTTATGGTTACACCCCGTATTTGGGGGAATTATCGCTGCGATCAAGGTTCTTGCATTTGTCGCCAGAGTAATTTCACGAAAACCAAGACGTGCAAACTCAAAATCGAACCTACCATCTGTAGCTTGGCGGCTTTGGAAATGTTCTTTTAGGTTTTCTTCGCTAATCCAAAACTGTGGTTCTGCATAAAACGCATCGTATTGGAATATCATTTTGCCTTCATATAGAGGCACGCCTATGTTTTCGGTATTGAATCGCGCACGATCTATAGTCATATCAAATTCACGATTCAATCTCAGATTCCATGTTTGACTTTTCACTTCACCCAACAAAGGAAAGTCAGCATATATTTTCCGTGTTATTTCGTAGTCGTAATTACTCTGAAACTCCATGACTGATAGGCTATCGGGACTAAATTTCTCGATAGCATCATGTCGCATAAACATTAAATTTCCTGTGTCCTCTAAAAACGCTGGCATATCACCCGGCGCAACGGCGACGCGGGGATTGAAGCGAAAGGCTGCAAGAAAACCTTCGCTTTGCTGGCCTTTTTCTGCGCCGAGCAAGCAGAATTTGAATGAGTGATGTACGCCTTTGAAGAAAAAACGCTCGTTGCTGAAGCTGAATAGATATTGAATGTTGCCTTCATTCAACAGCATTTCACGCAGCGGTTTGGTGTTGAGATCGGTGTAAATACCGCTGGGAATGACGAAACCCAAGCGCCCACTTTCGCGCAGCAAGCTATAAGCGCGTTCAAGAAAGAGCTTGTGGGTGGCGGTGTCTCCGCCTGCCTGACGGGTGTATTCGCCAGAGCGACGGGCAAACTGCGAGGTCTGATCGGCAGAGACGCTCACCGCCTGGTACTGCACCTGTCGCGCCGGGTCTTCGGCGTCGAGTTCAGCGATACGGGCTTCGGCCTGTGCGCGGTTGAGCCGACTCTCGATCAGCGGGTCAAACTGAGCGTAAAACTCGCGCAGGTCGGGCTTGAGGATTTCCCACGGCGGGTTGCCGATGATGACGGTGAATCCGGAGTTTTCTTTGAGCGCGCCTTCAGGGGTGTAAAAGACTTCGGGAAATTCGACTCCCCAATGGAACGGACGGATGCGATCCAGATCGCTGAAATGGGGGGCGAACCTATCGCTAAAGTGGGCGTTGCAGGCGGCAATCGCGGCGCTTAAGGCTTGCAGGGCGGCGGC
>DAOTUZ010000026.1:0-6753 GCA_034437295.1 Anaerolineae bacterium
GTGATCCACCGCCAGCAGGCTGCGTTTACGCGCAGAATCATGGAGGGCGAAGGCGTACATGCCGCGCAAAGCCGCAAACATACCCGGTGCGCCAGCCTCCTCATACAGATGTGCCAGCGTTTCGCCGTCACCTTCGGTATGCAGCTTGTGACCATGCGCCGTAAGATCGGCGCGCAGTTCTCGATAGTTATAAATTTCGCCGTTGAACACCAGCGCGATAGAGCGATCTTCGTTGTAGAGGGGCTGATCACTTCCGGCCACGTCAATAATGCTCAAGCGGCGCATCCCAAAATGTGCCAGCCCGTCGGGAGACGTATAGAAACCGTCGCCATCAGGGCCGCGATGGGTGATACGCGCAGTCATCACGCGGATCAAAGCTGGATCAACGCGCTCGCTGTGTTGAAGCTCAATCACGCCGCAAATACCGCACATGAGAGGGTCATCTCGCAAAGTACAGAGAATGAAGAATGTGGATTATATCACGCGGGGAAAGCTGAAAAATTTGACGGGTTAGTAGGATGTGCCGTAGGTAAATCGTCGGTAGTACATCCAAAATTCACTCCGGCATTATGCTAGACTTCCGGAGATTCACAGAATGGCATCATCATTTTTATGTACGCATTGTAATTGTTGTGGGAGTGAGACGCGCGTGAATTGGTTACAAAGACGACGCCTCATCCGTATCGGCTTGCTGGCAGGTTTACTGCTGCTGTCCGTTACAGGAATTGTCGGCGCACAGGATACAGAACCTGCTGCGGAAACGAGTCTGTTGATTGACAACAACTTCACCGTTGGCTATCTCGAATGTGCTAACATTCAGGAAACGAATCTTAGCCCAGATCGTGATTGCACTCGCGTGATGCGTTCCGAACCTGAACCAAGCGTAGTGCAGGTGCCTTTAGATCAACAAACCATTTTTAGTTACAGCTACTGGCATGTGACCATTGACGGTAACGCGCCGGTATTTGATGCGCCTGATGGTAATGTGGCCCGTGAAATTGAACAGGGTTTCAATTTTGTCATCGCCACCGATACCACCAGTGTCCCCGGATGGATCCAAATTCAGGGCGGCGGCTGGATGCGTGAAAGCGATATCAGCTATTATCCTGCCTCCTACTTTCGTGGCGTTCAACTGCTCAACTCGCTTGAGCAGCCATTTGGATGGGTGATGTACAACCTGTATCCGGCGGCAGAACCCGGCGGATCGCAGGATTATGAAAACAACCCACTCATGCTGAAGTATGATCGGTTCAACGTATTCGCGTCTGTGCAGGATCAGGATGGCATTACGTGGTATATGATCGGGCCGGATCAGTGGGTTGAGCAGCGATGGGTCGCCGTCGCCAAGCCGATTGAGCGCCCCGAAGGCGTGGTTGGCCGCTGGATCGCTATTGACCTCTACGAGCAAACGCTGATCGCCTATGAAGGCGATACCCCCGTGTTTGCCACGCTGGTAGCGACTGGACTGCCGAATTGGGATACCCGCGAAGGCTTGTTTGAAGTATGGGCGCGTGCTGTTCGCGACCCCATGAGTGGGGCTGCTGGTTCGCCTCAAGCCTATGCTTTGCAGGATGTTCCGTGGGTGATGTATTTCGATGACGGCATCAGTCTGCACGGCACCTACTGGCATGATGGCTTTGGTTATCGCCGCAGCCATGGTTGCGTTAACGTCAGCATCAGCGATGCGCGCTACCTGTATGAATGGACGAACGCCAACCCCCCCAACGATGAAGGTGACCCTCTGACCTACGTTTATGTATATAGCAGCGGCCTCTACGGGCAGTTTGGTATCACACAGGCGTAAGTAGTCAGATTCTTAAATAGCAGCGAATAGGGCGGAGATCAAAATGATCTTCGCCCTATTTTTTATATCTATTGCTCTTGCAATTTCTGATGCTGGTTGCCATGATAAAACCCTACTTTTGGAGGAATCATTGTGGAACCAAAATTTCCGAATATTGATGAACGCCCATCGCATACGCCTTCGGGTCAGCCGATCATCTATTTCACGTTTGACGACGGCCCATCTACAGATACACCCGATATACTCGCGGCCTTAGCCGCCTATAATGCCCGCGCAACTTTCTTCGTGCTGGGTTCGCAGGTCAAAGCGCACCCCGATCTTCTACTTGCAGAAGTAGACGCGGGGCATTACGTTGGCAACCACACCTACAATCACCCATCGCTGCGCGATATTGCGCACGATGTGTTTTTGGCCGAGATGAGCGAGACGTATGATGTCGTTCAGTCGGTTGCTGGCGAAAAGTTCAAGCTGGATGGCCGTATGTACCTGATGCGCCCGCCCTATGGCTATACCGACAACAACACTGAAGGTTGGGCGCGTGATCTTGGCTACGATCTGGTCATGTGGACGATTGATCCTTTTGATTGGGATACACCCGGCACCGATACGATTGTGTCGCGGGTGATGGCTGGCGTAGCGCCGGGGGCCATTGTGCTGATGCACGATGGCGGCGGTGATCGCTCGCAAACCACAGAAGCGCTGCGCCAACTGCTGCCGGCGCTGGCCGAACAAGGCTATGTTTTCCATAACCTGTATCTAGGGTGGTAGGGGAACTGCGAGAAAACTGCCCCGCCCTGAGCGCATGAGGGCGATTTTAGATTGAATCAAAAACGGATGCCTGTGCGCATCCGTTTTTCTTATGTAAATATACCTCTAGCCAAGCGCGTCGTAGCCTGGCCCCTTCGCGAAGAAATCATAGTTCGGCTGAATATCCTGCGTCAAATCGAACACTTCGCCGCCAGCCGCAGTTTCTTCAGCTTTGCTTTCAAACGGAATGCGCTTCTGCCCCGCCGCCATCGTATAGCTGGCCGGCACTTCTTCCTGAATGAAAATCGCTTCATATGGGCATTCGGGAATGCAAGCGCCGCAGTCAATGCAGGTATCCGGGTCAATAAAATACCACGGCCATTCATTTTCTGGCTGGCCGGGGACGATGCACTCTACGGGGCATACCTGAACACAGGCGCCGTCGCGCAAACATAGGCTGGTGATAATATGGGTCATTGCAGGTTCTCCTTGCTCAAGATCATCACGACATCGCAAGCAACATCGCCGGACTTTAGTTGTGATTGATCCTAGTCTAGCACTTTATAACCCGCATTTCTGGAACTTTTGTTGGATTTGAAGATGAATTTTAATGCAGTATTTATAAAAGATCACATCATGTTTCTTGAGTTTTCACATAGGTTAAATTTTGCGGCAAATCGTTGGTTTCAGCCAACGTTTCCAGCCCGTCAGGATCCGCGATATAGAAATAACGCCCGCGCTTCTTCAACAGCCCGGCATTCATCAGCCCGCGTAATGCCCGCCCGACCACTTCTCTCGTCGTCCCAAGAATAGCGGCCATTTCTTCCTGCGTAAGCTGTGAAGGGGTTTCGCAAAACTGATCGCTGTAACTGCTTTCATGCAAAAATAGCTTCGCCAACCGCGAGGGAATCGTGCGGAAGGTCATATCTTCGAGGCGTTCCAGATAGTCGCGGTTCAGATGCGCCAATGCTTGCAGCGCATTGTTCATCAAAATGCGCTCACCGGCCATCAGGTTAATCACGTTGGCATGGCTGATCACGTAAACCTCAACAGCCGTCACCGAAAGCGCATTAAACGGGTTGGTTTCACCATCCACCGCAGCCACTTCATTGAATGCGGAGGGTGCGCGCAGCAGGCTCAATGTATGCAAGCGGCCTTCGGGGTTTGCCCTGTACAACCGTACCATGCCGCCTGACAACACAAAATAACCAGCGCTCATATCGCCTTCGCGGAAGATAAATTCTCCCGCAGTATAGCTGCGGCGGCGCGCACTGGCTTGTATCCGGTCAATGGACGCGCTGCCTAACCCCTGAAACAGTGGTAGGGCTGTCCAATCTATTGCCGAACCGGGCGTATGCGTCTTATTGATCATAGGCATTAAGCAAGTTGTGGCACAGCAAAGGCCGCGCCTCAAGAACGATGAGCAATTTACTTAGGCAGCACCAGCGCGAGGATAATCTCCAGCAAGATAAGCCCGCCTGCTACCATAAACATATTGCGAATATCGGTCAATACGAATCCGTATTCTTTCTGCATTTCCTCAGTGGACACTTCACGGGTAGGATGCTCTAACAGATAGGCAACCTGTTCCTGTGAAATATGCGCTGGCAACTGCCCGCTGGCGGCGGGCGTTTTGCCTTCAGACAGCCGTTTTTGGGTGCGGCGCTGGCTGGCCGAAGTGGTTGAAAATGGATTAGCAGTCTTATTCTTCGCGCGGCGTTCCGTCGCTGTTTGGCGTTTTGGCGATTCATTGGACATGGCGTTATGCGATCCTGTTGGCATGAACAATATAGCGATGGGTATTCACACGGTATGGATAACAGGAAATCAGCGTCGCCGCTGCGCCCCCGTGCGACTCCAACACCCTTACATCATCAGGATCAACAATTTCTGATCCGGTCACTTCATAGGTATAGGTCGTAGATTGGGTTTGAATCTGAAAGGTATCTCCCGGCTGAAGCTGATCAATGTGCTGGAATAACTGCCCATACACGTCATTATGGGCGGAAAGCACCACATTTCCGGCATCATCGCCGGGGTTCGCGCCGTTGACCAACTGCCCAACGCCCTGCTTCAGCGCCTCCCAGTCTACACCCTGCACGATAGACTGGCTGATATTCAGCCGCGGAATCGTGAGAATAACCGCCGTCTCGCCCGTTTGCGGGGGGCGCGCCACGACGGGTTGCATCCACTGGCTTTGAACCAGCGGCAGTAAGTTAGAAGGCACTTCATCATAGTTGAAGGATACTTGTCCGGTGTCTGAAATTTGATGGCCGCCGGGCAAAACGTAATTTTCCATACGCAGGCTTGGCGTTGGCGCAAGCGTGGGAATACCTGCGCGCCGCTGTTCATCGGCCAGCGCCTGCGCCGAAGCCGTCTCTTGCTCCAGCCCACGAATCGCGGTCAACAGGTTGAAGCCGATCAGCACGATACCCAGCACCGCCGCCGCCTCAACCGCCAGCAGCGAATAGTCATACCAACGGCGACGGCGTTTAGAAGGCCTTTGAGAGGATTTAGGCGGCACATCCACGAATTGTAGTTCGCCGCCCCGCGCCCCCGCGCCGCTCGTGGCTAAAGCCGACATCTGCATCGGCGTGACCAGCATTTCTGCCGCTTCCGGCTGCGACTGCTGGAACAAGGCTTCCAGCGCAGGCACGGTTAAAGCCGGAGATACTGGCGCGGATGGAGAAATTCCAGCTTCAGGGGCAATCACCCGCCCATGGCGCTGCATCTTCTCTTTCGCCTGCTGGCGCGCCTCACGCTTTTTGATCGCAAGGATATGCTCCAGCTCTTCAATACTCAGTTCATCTACAGGGCGTTTATCGCGCATTGATTAAAGTGACCATTCTCCTCTACCGTTCACCGGTTGAAGCGCGGCGTTTTTACGCCTTCGCCACCACCGCGAAAACCTCACGTTCAAAGAACCAGCGCAGCGGCGGAGTGTGGAATGCCATCCGTCGCATTTTCCCAATGATACTGCTGTTCCACTGCTGCGGCGGGCTTTCCAGCCAAACTTTGCCAGTAAAGCCGGCATTGTTCAACACCCGTTTCATGCTCCACATGGACTGTTCGTTCACGTGTACATGCTCATTCACTTCTACAAGGAAATTGCGCGGGTTTTTGGGGTAGTTCGCGCCCTGCCCAATCGCCGTTCGGAAGGCTCGCACGAAGGGGTAGGCATATTTGTCATACCACACATTCGGGGCGGTATGGACGATGAACATGCCGTCCGGTTTTAAGACGCGGTACACCTCTTTGAGCGCCTCATCCAGTTCCCACGGATATAAATGTTCAACCACGTCGAACATCAGCACCCGATCAAATGACGCGGTGGGGTAAGGCAAAAATTTCGCGTCGGCCTGCGCAACCGAAGTTTTGCCGGGCGCCGCGCCGTCAATGCCTTCTAAAACTTTGCGCGAAAGGTCTACCGCAACGGCGGCGTAATCCATGCCATAGGCATCCGCGCCGCGGGCGGCCGCATGGCGCAAAATTTCGCCGCGCCCACAGCCAACATCGAGAATCCGCATCCCCGCTTCCACCTTCGCCAGCGCGAAAGCCGAAGATAAACGGCGTGAAAGCTGTTCGCCTTCACTGTTGTTAAATTCATCAAAGCCTTCGCAGGCGGTACGGAAATAGGATTCATCGTACAGCGACGAAGGGACTGCCTGCCGATCTTTCTGGTTTTGCATCGAAACTCACTGGGTGCCGTGTTATCATCCTCAAGTCTACACCAACGCAGCACACCTCATCAAGCAGATAACGCCCGCAGGAGTCTGTGATTTCCCTTTGATTGCCCAAACTTCACCCTTAAACATCTGGATGATCAGCTTTGATTCGCCGTTGGCCGCCAATCCGGAAGGTGATTCGCGCAAGCGGCATCTGGAATATGCGGTGCTGGCTGGCAAATTGACGGTGATCAGCACTTCACCGGCGGGGCTGCCGCCAGAAATACGGGCATCAGAGGCGCTGACCATTTTACCGACCAACACCCGTTCAGCGATGCGTTTTGTGCCTGCCGCGCTGGCCGCTGCGGGGCGGCTGACGGGAAAACCCGATTTAATCGTCACGCAAGATATGCTCCTAACCGGGCTGGTTGGCAGGCGCTTAAAACAGCGTTTCAAGGCGCCGCTGCTGGTGCAGGAACACAGCTTCATTTTCAATAATCCGGCATGGATGGCTGAACATCCACTGCGAAACCGCGC
>DAOTUZ010000027.1:0-3802 GCA_034437295.1 Anaerolineae bacterium
CGGCGTTCTGGATCAAACCTACAGGCAGGGCGAGCTAGCGGCGCGGCTCCCGGCGCTCATCGCTGGAATTTTGCAAATTGCGTTGGCAGGTGCGCTGGCGCGGCGGCTGTTTCAGAAAACGACTATCGGCCTGTTTGCGGCACTTTTGATGGCGCTGTCGCCGCTGGCAATCGGATTCAGCGCGACGGCCTTCACGGATATGCCGATGCTCACTTTCGGCATGGCTGGTCTGTATGCTGTAGTGATCGGGCGATGGGGGTGGGCTGGCCTGTGGATGGCGCTTGCTTTTGCCTCCAAGCCGCAGGGCGCAATCTTTATTCCGCTGGCGCTGTTCATCGGTGTCTCTGTCAGCCGCCTCACAGCGCGCCAACTCTTTGCATTGTGCCTGCCCGTGATTGTGGCGTTTGGTCTGATCACGCTGTGGGATGCAGCGCGCGGTCTGCCAGACTCGCTGTGGGCGCTGGCGCTGGCCCACAATACGCCTGGCGCGGTAGAGGAACTTAGCTTCGGGGGACGGGTGTTAAGCGAACTTGCCTACCTGCCAGCGTTATTTGGCGCGCCTACCATCATCTTTATCATCCTGATCCCCCTTTCAATCGTGGTGCCAATCATCGGCGGCAGGCGAGACCATATCATCAGTTTGTGTCTCAATCTGGTGTTTTTTGTGCTGATTGTGCTGCTGGTTCAGGCTGCCTTGCAAATTCCCCATTACGATCGTTATCTGCTGCCGCTGCTGCCCCCGCTGCTGCTGCTTTCTGCTTATGCCGGACTTTGGGGGCTTGGCTGGTTGGAACTAATGATTTCAAAAGCTGAGGCGCGGGTGGCGGCGGCGGTGATGGTTTTAGCCATGCTGGTTTCTGCAAGCGAAGCCGCTGGTTTCAAGTTTGGCTATGCCGACGTGAACACCAGCTTCCCCGATAACAGCGGCATCGAGGCGGTGGCGGCGCATCTTAATGACCAGCATACTGCCGCAGTGGTTTACGATCATTGGATGAACTGGCTGTTAGGGTATTACATGGGCGAATGGTCAGATAAACGGCGCGTCTATTACCCCGATCCTGAGTCGCTGGTTCAAGATGCGCTGGCATTGGCTGAGTGCGAACCCCGATACTTCCCTATGCCTGCGGATCAAAACCCGCTGGTGTGGATCAACGCGCTGGAGGATGCTAGATTTTCGCTAGAGGTAGATTTCCGCCCGGCACAGTGGGTGGTTTATGCGCTCATTCCTTCGGCGGAAGGCGCATGTACTGAAGCTGCTTTCCCCGATTCTTAGCATCGGTGGAGTGATGTGTTTTGGTGGCGGCTTCGTTCGTTGGCTGCTCATCTACGGGCGCAGATTCGCGGCTGGCCGCCGGATAACGGCTTGTCCAGTGGCCTAGAAAATTTGAAACCCACGTTAATTCAGCTTCCGCGAGGGTGATGCTGTGCTCGATGAGCAGTCGCTGCGTATCGTTTGTGCATTCCGCCAGTCGGGATCGAAGCTGGTTGAGCTTACTTTGCAGCGCAAACCTGCGTTGTGTGACCGCTTGATAAACCTGCGCTGGCGTCAGTACCTCCAGATTAGCCAGCGCCAGCTCAAACCTCTCGCCTAAACCAATCGGCTGCCGCAGCAGTTCGGTCATGGCGGTTTGCAAGACTCCACGCCCGCCTTCGGTGATCCCGTACACCGTATCATCGCGGGTATGATCCTGTTGTATAAGCTGATACGCTTCAAGTTTTTGTAAAACCAGTGGTACCGAGGATGAGCCGATCAACAGCCAATGGCGTAGAGAACGTTGTTCAATGTGCCGTTCTACATCGGTACGGGTGCTGGGTGCGGCGGCGATAACGCTTAAGAGCGTAATTTCCAGATCAGTGAGCATCACGAACCTGTATTACCAACTATACCGATCAGTCTGCCTTGATTCTGGTGGAACGGCAAGAATCGGGCATAAGCTTCAGGGCGCCGCTAGGAACGGATACGCCGCCCCGAACGGGCTAAATCTTGTATCGCACTCACCAGATTGTTTGCGAGATATGGCTTGGTTAGATAGCGATCTGCGCCTGCATCCAGCGCCTGTTTGATCAAGTCGGGATCAACCGTTGCTGAAAGCACCAGCACCGGAAGATTGTCAAATTGAGCGCGCGCGCGCATTTGTGCCAGAAATGCCAGACCATCTACATCCGGCAGCATAAGATCGAGGATCATCAAATCAGGTAGGGGATCGGCCTTGAGAATTTTCGCGGCTGTTGTGGCGGTATAAGCGGCTGTTGTTTTTATACCGATTCTGCTGAGCAGCAAATGGACAAGTTCGCATAGTTCCGGATCATCATCAACCACCAGAACGTGAAAGGCTGCGGATTCCACACGTACTCCTTCTTGCCGGATAAAATCCGGTCTTGCTTAACAATAAAATGAACAATGCCGTTCGCTGAATGCGAACACAGTGCCTTTGTGCAATCGAACACGGTGTTGTAATATCGCGGCATTGACCATACGAAGGTGGGTACTGTGATGCCGGGTCTTCTTCGAGCTTCGTTTCGATTGTTGCTTTTGCTGTCGCTGCCGGTACTCACACTTTCAGGGTGTTTTCGCCCGGCGGGTGAATCAATCTTGCCAACAGCGCCATTGACGGTGGCGATTACCCCTCAATCAAGTATACCTGCTAGTGAGGGCGTAAATGGTGACACTGCAACGGCTGATCCTAATGATACCCCCTCTCCAGATGAAAATTCGTTAAGTAGTTCCGCAGTTCCGGCCACTTTAGGGCAAACGGAGGGCAATAGTACGCCTTCTGGTTCGCAAATGGTCACGCTGGTGATTGTGACTAACCCGGCCATCGTCGCGACGTTCACGCCGCAGTTCATCACGCCCGGTGTTTCGTTGGGCTTCACCACACCTGACACGCCCTCGCCAGTGGAAATATCGCAAACGGCATTAGCGCCGCTGGTTAGCCGCACCTCAACGCCTTCTGGATTGATCACCCCGACCTCAATCTTTGAAATCGATGAAGCATGTCTGTATGTCGTTGAATCTGGCGACAGCCTATTTGCCATCGCCAACCGCGAGGGCTTTACGGTTGAAGAAATTGTGGCTGAAAACCCTGAGCTTACAGGCGATCCGCCAGTCATTTATCCCGGCGATCAACTACGCCTGCCCGGCTGTGATGATGGCCTTCCGACGCAAACAGGGGGCAGCATCACTCTCGGTACTCGTATTCCTACCGTTGCGCCTTTTAGTGGGGCGACGGCAACCGCAGGGCAAACTACAGGTGGGCAAACCGTCCATGTCGTACAATCTGGCGATACGCTGTCGGTGATCGCGCAGCGTTACGGCGTAACTGTGGCGGCCATCGTGCAAGCTAACAACCTGTCGAATCCTAACGCGCTGCAAATCGGGCAGCAGTTGATCATTCCAGACGGCCAATGAAACAGTTAGCTTACTGCCCGGTGTGCGGCCACGAATTGGGCGAACGCGAAGAAGGCGGGCGCATCCGTCAAGCCTGCGATAACTGCGGCTACGTGCATTATGTAAATCCCGTCCCTGCTGTCGGTATCTTGATTGAGATGAACGGCGGCATCGTCTTGATTCGCCGCGCCAACCCGCCGCATCAAGGGCGTTGGGCGCTGCCTAGCGGCTATATTGAGGCGGATGAGAGCGCGGAAGATGCTGCTGTTCGTGAAGCGTATGAAGAAACCGGCCTGCAAGTTGAACTGATCGAGCTTGCAGGCGTCAATTCTTTCCCCGAAGGCCCACCTTTAAGCGGATTGATGGTATTTTATCGCGCTCGCCCTATCGGCGGGGAACTGCGCGCGGGTGACG
>DAOTUZ010000028.1:0-11028 GCA_034437295.1 Anaerolineae bacterium
GCGCGACGACCTGCCACACGGCCCCAAACTCCCACGTCGAGTCTAGGTCACCCCCATGTGATGGATTCATTATAGCACAGAGCAGCCTGTAAATGTAAAGGTTGATCCATTTCCGATGCAATTCTAAGGCGATCTGCTTTATATCGGGAATAATCCTACGGGATGAGTACGGTATTTGACCGGAAAGCATTGGGCATACCGGTTGTTGCTACAATTAGAGATAGTGTATGGCGGTTGTATTTATCACGAGATGAAAAGGATTTCCTAATGTTCGCTAAATTTCGTTGGTTGGTGGCGTTTATACTCGCTGTGTTGAGCGTATCGGTTGCAGCCGCGCAATATGATGACCCGTGTATGGCACACGGCGGCCAAACGAATGAAGATGGGCAGTGTGTGCTGACGATGGGGCTGACGATTGAGATTGATTACCCGTTGGAGCTGGCGGAACATGAGATTATCGCCTCTACGATTGACCCCTTTATTGATGAAATACGGGGCGAATTTGTCAATATGGCGACGAGCAGCTTTCAGCCTGCGCCGGGGCCGTATGCGTTAGCCGCTGGATATGAAACGACACAGTATTCGGAAGATATTATCAGCCTGATTTACACCGTCTATGAATTTACTGGCGGCGCCCATGGCAACACAAATTTTTGGACATACACGTTTGATCTAGCCAACGGTACGGTGATCAGCCTTGAAGATATTTTCTTGCCAGACAGCGATCCGTTAGCGGTGATCGCGCCGATTGCTGAAGCGCAGATTTTGGAAAGACTGGGCGATGCCGCAGACACTCAGTGGGTTGCTGAGGGAACTGGCAATAATCCGGTGAATTACCAGAATTTCTCGTTAGATGCAGACGGCATTACTTTCTATTTCCCACCTTATCAGGTTGCCGCGTATGCTGTCGGAACGCAAACGGTGATGATTCCGTTTGCTGATCTGGCAGATGTGCTGGCGCCAGAATTTGCGGCAGTAGGGTAAAAGGTAAGCTGGTAGGTAGTAGGGGCGGCGAACAGGCCGCCCCTATGGAGACCGATGTTATTTAGAACCAAGCCGCGCTTTGACTTCGGCGGTGATGGCGGGAACGATTTGGAAAAGATCGCCCACTAGGCCGAAACGCGCCATTTTGAAGATTGGGGCTTCAGCATCTTTATTGATGGCGACGATCACTTTACTGTTACGCATGCCGGCCTGATGCTGAATAGCGCCACTGATGCCACAGGCGATATAGAGATCGGGCGAGACGACTTTACCGGTTTGGCCGACCTGATGGGCGTAGGAAATGTAGCCGGCATCTACAGCGGCGCGGCTGGCGCCGACGGCTGCACCGAGCGCATCGGCCAGCGGTTGAATGACATTAGCAAAGCCATCCTGCGCCTTCCAGACGGCGGCATCGGCAGTACCGGCGGGGGCATCCTTAGGATTATTCGCCATTGCACGGCCACCGCTGATGATCACGGCGGCATCGGTGAGATTGACGGTGCCGGTATCGGCTTCGAGACTTTCGATCTTAGTGACGATCTGGCTTTCATCAAGCGCAGGGGCGGCGGTTGTGACTGAGGCTGACGCGCCAGACTGCGGATCGGCGGCTTTGAAAGCGCGAGAACGCACGGTGACGAACTGCGTCCCATCGCCAGTGACGGCTACATCGCTGAGGACTTTTCCAGCATAGACGGCACGTTCGGCGCTGAGCTTGCCATCTGCAACGGCTAGAGACAAGGCCTCACCGATCATGGGGCTGTCGGTATCGGCGGCAGCGGCGGCGATGAGTTCACGGCCTTTGCTGGTGGCGACGGCGACGACGGCAAGCGGGCTGTTTTCCTGCACTAACCTGGTGAGCAGGGCGGCATAAGGCTCTAAACGGAATTGTTCGAGCGTGGCATCTTCGCTGATGATGGCTTTGGCCGCGCCATACTGCGCGGATTCATTGGCGACGGCGGCGGCATTTTTGCCGAAAACGAGCGCGGTGAGATCGGCGCCGGTTTTATCCGCAATCATTTTGCCAGCGGCGAGGGCTTCCCAACTACCGGCATTGGCGACGCCATCAAAGGTTTCAATCCATACAAAGACAGCGCTCACAGTACCTTCTCCTCAATCAGTTTGTCTACCAACGCCTTCGCCATTTCTTCAGGCGTGCCGGCGAGCATTTCTAATTTGACATCGCGCGGGGGCAGGTTTTTGAAAGCCGCCACTTTGACAGATTCGGGGGTGGCGCTGAGGCCGAGATCAGCCAGCGACCAGACCGGAATTTCGGCTTTAGAAGCCTTGCGAATGCCGATGAACGAGGGATAGCGCGGCTCGTTGATCTCTTTGGTGACGACTAACACAGCGGGTAACTTGCTGTTGACGACCATTTTACCCTGTTCAATTTGGCGCTCAACCTTGATGGTATCGCCATCCATAGAGATGATTTTGGAGACGTTGGTGAGCAAAGTCCAGCCGAGCTTACGCGCCAATTGGATGATCTGCTGGTCGGTGCCGGTATCTACGCTCTCTTTGCCGCAGATGACGAGCTGAACAGCATCCAGCTTTTTCACGGCGGCGGCAGCGGCGGCGGCATAAGCCAAAGTGTTGGCTGGATCGAGCGCGGCATCTTCAAGACGCACGGCGGCATCTAAGCCCATGGCTAGGCTGTGCTTGAGAGCTTCATTGTGCATTTCGCCGCCAACAGCGAGGACGGTGGCGGTTCCGCCGGACTCTTTGGACTGTACGATAGCTTCTTCGAGCGCGTATTCGTCCCATGGATTGACGACAGTTGCGGCATCGCCCCAATTGACGCGGCCATCAGCTCCGACTTCAACCTTCGCCGCAGTATCGGGCGTGCTACGTGTAAAAACAGCTACATTCAAGGGAAACCTCCTCAAAAAGAGTCAATAGTTCTGGTTCTGAGTGCCGAGTTCTAAGTGAAGAACGGCACATTTACAATGGCACATTGTAGCGTGGGGAAGGATACTACTCAATAATCAAATTCAGATTTGATTAAAATGGTCAAGTGTCATCCCGCTGCGCCTCTATGATCAGAAAAGGCCGAGTTGATGCGGGACATGTTTGCCTCCTAGCAAGATGAAGGGCGCGGCCTTTTCGGGCGCGGCGATTCCCAATTTGCGTAGGTCTCCAAGATCACGGATGCTCCCTTTGCGGCGCGCGCGAATGATGGCGTCTGCGGCTTTCGGGCCGATATTTGGCACGCGCATGAGGATATGCCTTTCGGCGGTCATGAGATCAACCGGACTGCGCGTTAGGTTTTCCTGCGCGTATGCCAGTTTAGGATCAACATCTAGACGCAGATTGCCGACTCCAGCGAAAGTGAGGTCTTCAAGTTCCCAACCATAATCACGCAGTAGAAAGCTGGATTGATAGAGGCGAAACTCCCGAATAGGATCGGTTGGTGGCGTGTTTTCCAGCGGTGTTTGCAGCACCGGATTGAAGGCCGAGAAATAAGCGCGGGCAAGACGGGCGTGCTGATGCAGATTCTGCGTGAGCGACAGGATTTCGAGATCGGTATCACCGACAGCGCCGACCACAAACTGAGTGACGGAATTGGCGAGTTTTTCATGAGGATGGGCGCGGCGAATTCGCTCGGCGGCGCGCAGCATGTTGAGTAATTCACGATCAAAATCTTTTTTGGGCGCGAGGGCGCTTAGACGCTCTGGCGTTGGGGCTTCAAGATTGACGGAGATGCGATCTGCAAGCTGCATGGCACGGTAAAGCTGATCGTCTTCAGCGCCGGGCATGATTTTGAGATGAATGTAGCCTTTATATTGGTAGCGATTACGAACAATTTCGACGGTATCGATCAGCTTGTCTTGTGTGGTGACGCTGCCTCTGATGATGCCGCTGGAGATAAAGAGGCCATCGGCTTTTTTCGCCCGTGTCAGTGAATCAAAGGCCTTTGCCATCTCATCCGGGGAAATGGTCAGACGGCGGGTTTTGCCGCGACCCGCGCGAAATGGGCAATAGAAACAATTGCGCTCGCAAGCGGTGGTGAGCATTGATTTCAGCACGGGCTTCGCGCCTTTTGGCGTGCTGACGTTGGTAATACATTCTTCTAGGCTATGTGATTGATAGGGCGCATGCGGGCTGCGCTCGGCAGACGGTTGATCGCCGGCTGGCTCAAACAGCGTGAGATCGCCCATTTGGGAGAGTTTGGTCATGGTGGTAGGAACGGTTCGGGTTATCATAGTGAAATCATTATATAGAACTTGTGTTCTAATTGTCAACTACCTTAAGGTTATAAACCGGTTATAAGATTCTTGGTAATGGGTGGGAAAACAGGCGGTGATGGGTTCAAGGAAAGAATAGAAAAGGGCGCAGCAGGCCGCGCCCCTAGGGGGAAATTGCGTTAAGGATACAAAAACGGGATGGGGCAAAAACCCATCCCGTTTGCAATGCAGTTATTGCAGTGAGGTTATTCTAGCGCTGAAAGATCAAGCTCAAATTCAGTCTGTTCCATGATCTCCTCAACAGAGAGTTCGATTTCAGCGGTATCAGGATTCACGCCAGTGGTCAGGGTGCCTTCAGCGAGCGCGCCCTGAATTTGGGTGACGATCTCGTAATATTCTTCGGGAACATCGGAGTCGTTGGGGCCGGCGAAGGTCATACCGCCGTTGGCAACGTCGAGAATATAGTTACCGCCGCCGGGGAATTCAAAATCGCCACCCGCCAGCGCGGCGACCATATCATGGACGCCAACATCAACGCGCTTGATGCCGCTGCTGATGATATTTTCTGCGCCGGGGGCTTCGCCGCCGCCGAAGGTGGTGAAGAATTCGTCTTGATCTACGCCGATGACATAGACGCCTTCAGCCGCAGCGAAGGCAATTGCGCCGGAACCAGTGGGGCCGCCGCCGCCAAAGAGGACATCTGCGCCTTCGCCCATGAACTGTTCGGCTGCTGCCGCGCCGCGATCCGGGGCGGTGAAGCTGTCAATATAAACGCCGAGAATATCCACATCTTTTTCAAGGATGGATGCCATGTATTCGATGCCCTGCTCGTAGCCAAGGCGGAAGCGGACGACTGGCGGGATATCGACGCCGAAAACGCCGCCGATGACATGGGATTGGGAGACGAGCGCAGCCAGCGCACCGACGAGGAAAGCTGACTGATCTTCGCGGAATTGAATGCCGACGTAGTTTTCGGGGCCTTCAAAGACAAACTGGTCAACGCCGATGAAGTAAGTATCGGGGTTGGCTTCGGCCGCCGCCAGCGTTGCGTCAGCAATTAAGAAGCCGACGGTGATGATGGCGTCAAAATCTTCATCCAAGCAGGTTTGAATGTTATTTGCATAATCGGTTTGGGCGCTGGTTTCAATGAAGGTTGATTCGAGATCAAATTCTTCAACGGCAGACATCATGCCATCATAGGCGAACTGATTGAAGGTGCCGTCATTCACGCGACCAAGATCGGTGACGAGGCAGACTGACTCAATTGTATCATCCTGCGCCATGAGGGACGCAGGCGCAAGCCCTGACAGCAGCGCGAGCATTGCTATACCAGCGAAAAAGCGACGTTTCATTACTTAGCCTCCCAATACGGGTAAAAAGAGAAGAAACACATGCTTATTGAAAGATAACATGATACGAGGAAGTTGACCACGTGAGGATCGTGGGGGGGAGTGGGGACTTTCGAGGATATTGCCTGATGATAACCTCACCCCTCAATCCCCTCAGCCGCGCACAGCTGAGGGGAAGAAAGATTGAAGAATGGGTGCGGAAATATTCAAAAAACGGACAAGGTATGCCTTGTCCCTACGGTAGTGATGAGGGGATGGGTGAAAGGTGTTTATAATTCGGTTTCAGTATCGGCTTCAGTGGCATCGCGGCTGATGGTTTGCTGGCGAAAGAAGTTAGGGTGGGCGGGATCAGTGAAACGGTTGAGATCACATTCGGGCGACCAGCGCAGGCCATCGGGCATGATGGTCAGTTCGTCAAAATGTGCGCCGGTCAAAATGGCATTGCGTAGGTCGGCATTTTCAAGCCGCGCACCTTCGAGATGCGCTCCGGATAAGTCTGCGTTTTGAAACAGGGTATTCAAGCCATTGATACGATAGAGCTTCGCCTCAAACAGATTAGCGCCGCGAAGATCGGCATCTCGAAGGCGCGCAGCTTGCAAGTTGGCCTGGGTAAGATTGGCGCCGGCGAGGACTGAATTATTTAAATTAGCGCGTTTGAGTTTTGCCCACTGGAGATTCACGCCCTGCAGGTCGGCTTCCCATAATTTTGCATCTTCAAGATTGGCGACGCGAAAATCCATTTCCTGTAAAGAGCCATCGGTCAACCAACCATACGCGCGCAATTCCTCTCCAGCGTGTTTGGCAACTGCATTAACGCTGCTGCCAAATTGACGGACTAACTGGTCATGTTTGCGCTGCTCTTGATTGCGAAACTCGTATTTGCGGTAAATGCTGTCAATGATCAGCACGGTGACGGCGATGCCGATCAATTCGCTGCTGATATTAGGATACAGATCGCTGATGATCATTCGGAGATCAAGCGGTTCTCCGGGATGGGTAATGAGATAGCCAATGATCAGTACGCCGATACCGAGAATCAGAAAGAGGAACCCGGCACGCTGAACGGTCAGTTTAGTGCCGGGCAAGATTTGCTTCAAATTCGATATCATGCGCCTCCGCAGGATCGCAATCGGATTCGGCGGTAAGTATGACTTAATAAGGGCGCAGATTCAAAAGTGACAAAATAACTAGCGCGGGCTGCTCGATTGGTAATTGAGCAGCAGCGCAGCGATTGCGCCGGGAACCCAACCGGCTATGGTGAGCAAGAATACGATGACGACAGAGCCACAACCGCGATCAAGGACGGCGAGCGGTGGGAAAATGATGCAGAGTAAGGCGCGACCACAACCCATGATAAATCTCCGTAGGGTGACATTGTTGTAATAATCTATTATACGCAAGCGCGGCGCGATAGTTGCACTAATTGGAAGTGAGGAACCGGGCAAGCAAGCGCGCCATTTGTTCAGCGGATTCGGGCATTAAATGCAGGCCGTCAAAGGTGAAGGTATAGCCGCCTTCTAAGCGAGCCTTCTGATAGTCATGCCAGCCTGAAGATTCACGGGCGCCGATCAGGGCGATGGTTTTGAGATCGAGATCGGGGCGATTGGGCAGATGCGCGGGGACAAAATCAGCCATGAAATCATGAACGGGAATGCTAAGCGCCAGCGCGGCTTCTTGCGCCAGCGCGTTGTATTGGCGCAGGGCGTTCACGACGGCGGGGTTGTATTCGTTGGGGGGAAGGCCGACCCAAACCAGCACGCCGGCGATTTGTAGTTGCAGCAGCAGATCGCGGTAGGCGGCGCTGAACTGTTCTGGCGAGACGAAGCCTTCGCTAAGCCCTTGGGATTTGCGATAGTAGGAACGGACTTTAGGTTGGGCGTAGGAAATGGCATCGTTGCCGCCAACCATGAGGAAGATGCCATCGGGGGACTGTGCCAGCACGTCGTCAAGGCGTTCGAGCAGGCTGATGACGGTATCGCCGTTACGACCGGCGTTGATGATGGTGTGTTCAGGCATGAGGCGGGCGAGAGCGTTGACATAGCTACCGCCATAAATACCCTGCGTGAGGCTATCGCCAAGACAGATGAGTTTCATAGGGGGATTCCACGTGATGATGGGCGTAAGAGGCGCAGTACAAAACTGCGCCCTGACGATACTATGGGATTACGATTCGCGCTGCCACTCTTCGGCGTTGTAGGCGGGAAGCTCACAGCGGAGAGGGTGATCTTCGCGGAATCCGAAGGCGTAATCGGCCTGCATGAGCTGGTGAATTTCGCTGGTGCCTTCGTAGATGACCGCGCCCTTGCTGTTACGGAGATAACGCTCGACGGGGTATTCATCGCTGAAGCCATACGCGCCGTGAATTTGCACGGCTTCGAGCGCGGCTTGCACGCTGTGATCGGTGGCATACCATTTGGCGAGGCCAGTCTCGCGGGTATTGCGGATGCCCTGATTTTTGAGCCAGCCGGATTTCAGATAGAGCAGGCGGCCAGCTTCATGCCACTGGTGCATATAGCCGATCTTCTGCTTGATGAGCTGGTGATCGGAAATGGGCCTGCCGCCGGTTTTGCGCTCCTGGGCGTATTTGACGCTCTCTTCGAGGCAGGCGCGGATGAGGCCAACTGCGCCGCTGGCGACAGTGTAGCGCCCGTTATCTAGCGATCCCATCGCCACTTTGAAGCCTTCGCCTTCTTCACCGAGCCGATTGGCGACTGGCACTTCGACATCCTGGAAGGCGACCCAACCGGTGGAGCCAGCGCGCACGCCAAGCTTGCCGTGAATATCGCCGGTTGTGACGCCGGGCATATCGCTGGTGACAATGAATGCGCTCATGCCGCGATGGCCGGCTTCGGGGTTGGTTTTGGCGACGACGAGAAAATGATGGGCTTTGGTGGCGAGGCTGATCCACATTTTTTCGCCGTTGAGGATGTATTTATCGCCTACGCGGCGGGCGGTGGAGGTCATATTGACGACATCACTGCCGACGCCCGGCTCGGTGAGGCAGAAGGCGGCATATTTTTCACCACGCGCCTGCGGGGTGAGGAAACGCTGCTTCTGATCTTCAGTTCCCCATTGGAGCAGGGACAGGCTGTTGAGGCCATGATGCACCGACATGACGACGCGCAGGGTGGTATCGCCGCGCTCTAATTCTTCGCAGACGAGGCCGAGCGTGATGTAGTCGAAGCCCTGCCCGCCATAGCGCGCGGGGATGCTGATGCCGAGGATTCCGAGTTCGGCCATGCGCGGCAGAATTCCGGGGTCCATCTGCTGTTTGCGATCCCATTCGCCAATGGTGGGGATGACCTCTTTGGCGACATAATCGCGCACCATCTTTTGGGCGGCGAGCTGTTCAGCGTTGAGCATAAAATCCATAATGCACCTTTTAGTGTGACAGTGAACTGTATTTGTGCTGAAGGGTGGTACACTTTTTTCAGCAAAATTCTTTGGCGAGATTATACCTGATCGCCGCTTTAAGAGGTATGACAATGACGGTTCAGCCTGACCAATCAGGGATTCCAGATGCGCTGATCACCTACTATTTGCAGATCACGGCACGCAGCGGGTTCAAGCCGGCGTTTCTGGAAGATGCTGCGGAAATCAGGATCATGGAGATGCAGCAGCGGGATGTGCGCTTCTACAAGTTTCTGTATTCGGCGGTGGGGGAAGGGTGGCGCTGGCGGGATCGGATCATCATGCCGGAAGATGAGCTGCAAGCCTTGATTCAGAAGCCGGAAACCAGCATTCATGTGATGTATGCGCGGGGGACGCCTGCGGGCTATTTTGAGTTAGAACGACAAGGCGCGAGTACCGAACTGGCTTATTTTGGGCTGAGGCCGGAATTTGTGGGGCGGGGCTATGGAAAACATTTGTTGAGCGCGGCGATTGATCGGGCGTTTGAAGATGGCTGCGGCAGACTGTGGGTGCATACCTGTAATTTGGATGCGCCGGAAGCACTGGACAATTACCAGAAGCGGGGCTTTGTGCTTTATGAGACGAAAATTGAGCCGATGCCACAGCGGTATGTTTAGGCGATATGTCCTTCAGGGTGGTTGATATGGATTTATTGGAACAGGCAAGGCGCGGCGGAAACCCGATTGTTGAGGGGAAAATAGCGACGTTTGTATGGGAAGGGGATACGCCGCCGATTCTTGCGGGGGATTTCACGGGATGGCGGCGGGATTTTGCGGCTACCGCGTGGCGGCAAGCGGCGGGTTATTGGGCGGCGGCGGTGAAACTGCCCAAAGATGCTTATATTGAATATGCCTTATTCAATGCTGACGATGATGATGCGCGGGTGCGCGATCCGCTGAACAGGCGGCGGGTATGGAACGGCGTAAACGCCTATAACCACAGCTTTTATATGCCAGAAGCGAAGCCTTCGCCGCTGCTGCGAGTGGGGCGAGGCGTGCCGCGTGGGATAGTGACACGCTACGAGATTGAGTCTCACTGGATTAGTGCGCGGAAAAAGCGGCCTCTTTATCTGTACGCGCCGCCGAATGTGACAGAACCGTACCCGCTGCTGGTGGTTTGGGATGGGCCGGATTATTTGCGGCGCGGGCGATTGACGCAGATTGTGGATAACCTGATCGCGCAGAAGCGGATTGCGCCGGTGGGTTTGGCGATGATCGATCATGGCGGGGCAGCGCGACTCTCGGAATACATGATGAATGAGGCGACGCTGCTATGGTTAGATCGCTTTGTGCTGCCATTTGTGCGCCAGCGGCTTGATCTGAGCGATGCGCCGGGAAGCTGGGGGGTGATGGGCGCTTCGATGGGCGGCTTAATGGCGCTGTATACGGGGCTGCGGGTGCCGCAAGTGTTCGGGAACGTGTTGGCACAATCGGGCGCATTTCAATTTCAGGTTGAGGACAGGCCGCTGCCGATCTTTGAGATGATACGCTTAGGCGAACGCCAGCCGATCCGTATTTGGCAGGATGTGGGGACGCTGGAAGGGCTGCTTGAAGCGAATCAGGCGATGAGTATGCTGCTGCGATCACGCGGGTATGATACGCGCTATGCGGAATTTAGCGCTGGGCATAATTATACGGCGTGGGCGAACAGCTTATGGCGCGGGCTGGCGTGGCTGTTTGGGGTGAAATAAAAGGGCGCAGCAGGCCGCGCCCCAACAGAAAAATTTTGCAGTTAATAGACCGGCATAGAGCGATCTACGGTGTGCGCCCATTCGGTGATGCCGCCTTGCAGCAGTACGAGCTTTGTAGGATCGAAGCCGATTTCGCGGAGCGCGTCAATGACTTGGCCGCTGCGCTGCTGACTGCGGCAGTAGACGATGACTTCGCGATCACGGGGGATGGCATTCAGCACTGTGTCTACAAGCGCGGCTTGGCCGGATTTCACCTGTTCGACGGCGACAATGATACGCGGCTTGGGGATTTCGAGATGATGGGTGATGGCGGAGATGGCTATCTCTTCAGGGTTGCGAACATCCAGCACGAAAAGATCATCGCCAGCATCAAAACGCCCTTTTAGCTCAACAGAGGTGATGATCGGCGTGG
>DAOTUZ010000029.1:0-24616 GCA_034437295.1 Anaerolineae bacterium
CCAATGGGAAATGTCGCCCGAAGGTTACATTCTGCATACAGCAAACTGCCCGTATCACGCGATTGTTTCACATAACGAATCGCTGTGCGAGATGGATTTACGCCTTGTTGCTTCTTTAGTGAATGCTGTACCCCGGCGGTTGGCGCATATTTCGTCGGGAGATACAAGCTGTTCCTATTTGATCCCTGAATCCAAAACTGCGGAATTTTAGTGATTCTGGTCTTGTTAATTGACCGATGAATCTCAAATTGCTACAATGATTACATCTCATATTTTAAGAAAGGTGGCTCAAAATGGCTGCACTCGAGCCTACGTTAGAAAAACTGGAACTGGTTCAAGATGATGTTTTGTTGGTTTCACCAGCAGCACAGCAGATGATAAAAACACTGCTGGAACAGCGCGGTATTCCTGATCACGCCTTGCGCGTTTTCGTTTCGGGTGGCGGCTGTTCTGGTTTACAGTATGGCATGAGTTTCGAGCAATCCTCGCGTGACTTTGACACGATTATTGATATAAATGGCGTACGTTTGCTCATCGATCCTGCTTCGTTGATGTACTTGCAGGGCGCAAGCATAGATTTTATTGACAGCCCGATGGGCGGCGGCTTCCGCATTGATAACCCGAACGCGGAAGCAAATAGCGGCTGTGGATGCGGTGGTGGTGGCGGAAGCTGCGGCTGTGGCGGCCACGGTAACGATGGCGCCGAATCCTCCGGTGGGTGTTCATGCGGCGGCCACTAGCACTCTGGCGATGATCTTGAAAAGACCTGACAGCACGTCAGGTCTTTTTTGTTTTCTCAATTTCCAGCTCTATGAACGCTTCAGAGCATTCACAATCAGTCCGAGAACGCCCAGCCCCCCCACAATCAGGATAGGCAGAATTGGCGGTATTCCCTGATCTTCCGGCGCGGGGGAATTTGTCGGTGGAATTTCTTGCTGTGGAGAGAGGAGAACATCAGGAGTAGGTGCAATCAGCGCCGCATTTGGGGGATAGGTGTATGTGGGCAGCACTTGCCCCGGCACAATAGTTCCGGCACTTCCAGCAAGAAAACGTTCAAATGCCGTCGCAGTAAGCAGCCCCCCCGGCGTTTGCGTAATCGCGCTCTGCGTGCCGGTAGCGTTGGCCGCCATAGGATCAAAAGTAGGTTCCGTGTCTAAGTTAATTTCCGGGATCTGTGAAAGATCGCCATTTACATTCACAAGCTGACCGAATACCCACCCTGCGCCATTAGGTGAAGGCGGAAATTGGAATTGAAGCCACTCAAAATGCCGTCCGATAACCGTGTACAAATCGCCATTACGGATGGTGCCAATCTGCGCTGCGTCAGTATCGGGTTGGGAACGCACGTTGGCGCTGTCCATCGCTTCTAGTACGACGGCAGCAACCGTTGTTGGCGCGGTCGTTGGCGGCGTAATCACCAGCCCTGGCACTGTAGGGGTAACTGGTGTTGATAGTTGGATTTGCGCGGGGGTTGCAGTTGGCCCAGTTTGGGCGTTAATGCTTAAATCGGGTAAAAGCACTACTCCGGCAAGTAAAACCCCCGTGAACAGAAGAAAGTACGTTGTTTTAAAATACCTCATGCCACCTCATTACTGCCATGTAATACGATTATCGACAATATTCCTGCCCTGCTCTGCCACAATCTCCCGCGATCCATTGGTCATATAGCCCTGATATTCTTGATTGGGCAGCCCCAATACCGTCCACGTGCCGATAACAAATGCTGGCCGTGGATGCAGCACACAGGTTGTGCAGTCCGCAGGAATCCACTCACCGTTATAACGCCGCGCAAGATGCAGGTGAGTGCCATTTGAGAAGCCGCCTTCACAGGAGGGTTTTCCAATCCGATCTCCGGGTGAAACTCTTGCGCCAGCGTTGATACGTCCCTCAGACGCGATATGCAGATATAAGATTGTCCAGCCTGTACTTTCGTCACCATCACCATCGAGATCAAGGACAACTGTTCCTTCGTCCGTTCGCGCAATCACGCCCGGCGCTGCTGCTGTTGCATAAAATGACGAGACGTAACAGGATGAGGTAACTGTATCCAGATCGTCCGGGGGAGCAAAATCAACCGCTGCCCAGGCGCTGCCGCTTCCCCACCCGCCATGAGGGCCTCCCGTATAAAACCATGTTTGCGAGTTGGCAAACGGAAGCTCAAGCGTTGGCTGTGTTAGGTTATCCGGCACTAGCGGCTCAATAGAATTTTGGAGAGGATCGCCGAAAAGTGCGCGATATGTGAGGGCAAAGCCTTCGGGGGAAACGTCCTTTTGCCACTGGTTATAGTCGCGTATCCGGCTAAATAAATAGTGCAGGCCGGTTGTAGCCGCATTAATTTCCTGGTTAATGCGTACCCGCGTTCCATCCACAAGTTCAACGGTGCGCATTTGTTGCGCTTGCTTCGCATAATAACCACGGTTCAAATTATCGGCCGCCCATGCAAGCTGCAAGTATAGGCCCCGGCGGGCGACGCCGCTGGAATAGGCTGGAGCGCCCAATGGATTATCTTCGCTGCCTGTATCACGGGATAGCCACCCCCCTAAATATTCGAGTAAAGCGAACAGCAATCGCGGATCAACACTATATTCAAGCGATACCCGGTTCACCACCTGCCCGGCGGTTAGTTCCACATCATTCACTTCGTCAACAGCGCGAGAAATGAAGCGGTTTTGCGCTTCAGCGAAAGCCAGCACGTCGAAATCGTTAACCCCCGGCCCCCTTACCAGCTTGCTATCAGCCATGATGATATACGCAGGCCCTTCCACTAGAGGGCTGGAAGGTAGTTCAATGATCTGGCCGACAAACAGCGTGTTTTGATCTGCAATATCGTTTATTTCCAGCAAAGTTTCTACCGTTGTACCGTTTTGCTCCGCAATCATCGTGAGCGTGTCGCCGGGTTGCACTACATAGGATGATAGTTGATTATTAGGAGCAATGGTTGCAGATGGCAGCAGCGGCAGTTCCCCGGTAGGAGTGTCAGTCGCTAGGGCTGTTTCAGCGGTATTCTGCGGCAAAAACGTGGCGGTAATAACGATAACTTCAGGCGTATCGCGCACACAGGCGATTGTGGCAAGGGCAAGCATCAGCAGCGCCAGTAGTATTTTTTTCACGCGCAAGTTCGTTTCTGTGCCTTGGTCATGTCAGAATTTTACACTACGGGTGGAGTTACACCTCTTGAGGCGATATACTATAACGCAACGATTTGTCTGTGAAATCAATTCTACTCAGCTTGAAGGAGAAACTGATGGCGACCCATGACGAAGTGGCTGCTATCTTTGGTAAAATGCAAGAACGCTTCGACCCCAAAAAGGCCGAAGGGATGAACGCAACCATTCAATTCCAGCTTGCAGGTGACAACGGCGGCCCGTTCTGGGTGCGCATTGCGGACGGCAAACTGGACACTGGCTCTGGTAATGCCGAAAATCCGAAGATGACTTTGCTTGCTAGCGCCGACGATTTTTATTCAATGATGACCGGTTCGCTAAACGCGATGAATGCTTTTATGACCGGTAAGGTGAAAATTCAGGGCGATACCGGGCTAGCGCTTAAGCTTATGCCCTTGATTGGTTAGTATTTCCCCTATAAACATAAAAAAGTCGGCGCTGTCTATAGCGCCGACTTTTTATTGGCGAGATCGTGTTAATCGTCTAAATTCATCATATACAGATCACCGCTGTTCAGATTTGCTGCTGCGAGCGCGTCTTCAACTGACTCCAGCAAATCGCGGTCTTTTCGCGCTTTTGCATCGTCGGCCAGCAGCGAAAGGACACGCATCGCCTCTTTGCCGCCAATTTCACCAAGCGCCCAGATTGCGGTATCTCGAATATCAACATCTTCATCAAATGCGAGGCCGCTTAAAGCAGGGAGAGCTTCTTCCAGTTCAAGCTCGCCGGCAGCACGCGCCGCCTCATAGCGAAATTCGGGAGACTCGTTTTCCAATTCGGTTAACACATTTTCTGCCCAGCGATCATCGCAGGATCGCCCCATTGCGAAGATTGCGCTTATTTGCAACCGCTGATCATAGTTCTGATACGCTTGTTCAATGGCATCAGGGACAATTTCGTGGCTGGAATTAGAAATTGCCTCCAGCGCACGGCGGCGAACTTCAACATCTTCATCAGGGGTTTGCCACAGCGCAATCACAGCATTTTGTGCGCGGGTAACGTCGGCTTCTGGTAGATCTCCCAGCTCGCCCCGCAAAATGAAGTTTCCTAGCGCATTCGCTGCGGCCGCGCGTTCTGCGACAGATTCGCCTGTGCGAGTCATATCCACTAACTTATCCATCAGCGCGATGGACTCGTCTTCCCACAACAATTCGATAGCTGTCTCGCGCACGGCGGAATCTGGATCGTTGAGCATCGCCTTAGCAAACGCTGCATAATTAAATTCGAAGTTCGATTCGTTTACATCGGTGAGTGCCTTGAGAATACTACGGCGATAATCAGCTTCTAAATGCCCCCACACGGGCAGCAAAGCGGAAAGCTCGTTAGGAGACAAATCGCTTAAGCCGTAGGAAAGCACGCTGTTGGTAGGCTCAGTTGTAGATTCCAGAACTTGCAATGTCTCAGAAATTTCTGGGCGTTCCCGAACAGGGGAAACATTGTCTTCTTCGTGTTGGATGTCTTGCATTTTTACCTCAATATATCAGTTAACGGATTAGCAATATCGTTTAAAACGACGACCACCATGAGCGAAAGCAAAAGCGCGATCCCGACGAGATGAACCATCCCCTCGCGTTCTGGAGCAATTGGTCGCCCTCGCACAATTTCGATTAAAACAAATAAGATGCGCCCACCATCCAATGCCGGAATAGGCAGCAGGTTAGTGATCCCTAGCGCCAGACTGATCAAGCCGATGTATTCGAGAATGATTGCGGGGCGCTCCTGCTGAATACTCTCCTGCAGCAGCATCCCACCAACCTGGCTGATCCCCAGCGGGCTGGTGATACGCATATTATCTGATGGGGGCGCGCTGTTGAACACCATATTAAAAAGCTGTATCGGAAGCTGTGCCATCTGCTCCAGCACCATACCGATGCGGCCTAAGCTGTACTGTATTGATTCACCAATGGACAGAGGAACCAGTTCTTGTACGGGTACTGAATCAGCGATGACTATTCCCGTTTCAGGAACAGCAGCGCCACCCGTAATTTGAATGCCCATCGCGCCCTGCCCTTCCGGCGGATGTTCGCGTGGTGTTAGGTTAACCGTGACCAATTCACCGTTGCGCAGCACTGTAAGCGACACTTCCTGACCGAGATTTTCCGCTGTTAGAGCTTGCAATTCATCAAAATTGGCGACGGGCTGTGTATTGAGCATCGTCACCAGATCGTTCCGTTGAAGCCCTGCTTCCGCAGCCGGCGATCCCGGGGCGACCTGCTGAACGATGGGATGGGTTTCCAGTGTTAAGCTGCTGACATCTAAACCTTGAATGGTGACGGTGAATGTTTCTTCGCCGGAATCTGGACGAATAACCGTCAGCGTCGCTTCATCATCTACGGTTTGCAATGCCGATAGCAATCCGGCAGCATTCGCGAAGTATTCGCCATTGACCGCTTGAATAATGTCACCCGCCTGTAAACCAGAAGCGGTCAAGGCCGACTCAGCAGGGATATAACGCAGTTCGATACGAGCGCCTACTAACTGCGGAAGCCCGGAAAGCCCGATAATCACAAAGATGACGAAGGCCATGATAAAGTTGGCGATAGCGCCGCCGGCCATAAAGAAAATGCGGCCAAGCGGTTTTGCTTCATTCACTGAAACCGGATGTGTAAAACCGCGTTCGATGGCGATATCGCGATCTGATTGAAGCGCCTCGTCGCCCATCTGCCGCACCATGTCTTCACCGAGAGGACGGACAAATCCGCCTAATGGCAGCCAATTTAAGGTGTATTCCGTTCCGCGCCATGTAAATAACTTTACTAGGCGTGGAGGCATACCGACACCAAATTCAAGAATGGTGATTCCGACCAGCTTGGCGGCAATCAAATGCCCCAGTTCATGGATGAATACGGCAGGGATTAAGACCAGCAGGAACGCCGCGATGACCACAATTGGGTTATTCGCTGCGGAAAGATCGAACATATGTTTATTGACCTTGCGCTAGAGTGGCGAATGTTTCACAACACGCAACCATTATAAACGACGATTGCCGACCCTATTGATTAGAGTTATCTAATTTTTTAGGGGAGAACACGCGCCCCCCCACCGACGTTTGCACTCAAAGTGGTCAGAACTTCTGACAGGCTGTTTAAGCGTGAACTTACAATCGGAGCATCATTTCTTACACAAATACAATGAACATTCGCACCCGCGTCCAGCGTATAGCATACGTTCAGTCCCTCAGCTCGCCATTCGCGTACGAGTGCCATAATCTTTAGTGACGCTGGCTCCCAGTAAAACAGCGGCGGTTGGCTGGTCATCATCACCGCATGCATTAAGTTACTGTCTAGCTCCACCACCGTTGCAAACTCAGCAAAGTTGCGTTCCTGAATAGCTTCGCGAACGCGAGTGATGCGATCTTCTGCTCCGGCGATGCGGGCATTTTGCAGCGGGCTGGATTGTGCTGAAGGATGACCGGCGCTTGAGCCAACGACTTTATGCCCCTTGTTTATAACGGCGACGACATCTACAAGATCCCAATGATCGGGCGGAAACAAGCTTTGCGCGTATGAGTCTTCATGGCTATCGGCCGCATACCACTCAACAAAGCCAGCCGGAATTGAGCGCGCTGCTGATCCTGAACCTAATCGGGCAATTGTGCTTAACTCACGTTCGCTTAAAATTCCGCCAGCGGCCGCGACTCCAGCAGCAGTTAAGGCGGCGAAAGCGGCAGCCGATGACGCAATTCCTGCGCCGGTGGGAAAATTGTTTTCCGAAACGACTCTTGCTTTGCCCTGGCAGCCTAATCTGCTGCGCAGCACGTCAAGATGACGAGAGACGCGGTGTAAGCTATCGCCGTTTTGGGTTTCATTGTTTAGCGTAAACTCATCTGCGGCAAGATCATCGTTCCATTCAACGTTGGTTTTAGCCGAAAGCCCATCTAGATTCATGCTGATTGAGGAGTTGACCGGCAGTCGAAGGCTATCGTCCCTGTTTCCCCAGTATTTTATGAAGGCGATATTAGGATGCGCGATTGCTGTGGCAGAATTGAGTGCCATGCTATACCCTACTCTTTCAAACTGCATTTGCCTATAATCCAGAATAAAGATGGTTACCTAAGGCGAATTTCATTGCAACCACTAATCGGCCTCATACGTACCATGCGTCCGCGTCAGTGGACGAAAAATGTCATCATTTACGCGGGACTAGTGTTTGATGGACAGATGTTTAATGGGCCGGCATTTGCCCGGGTTACGCTCAGTTTCATATTATTATGCTTGATTTCGAGTACAGTTTATATCGTCAATGATCTTGTAGATATTGAGAGTGATCGTCAGCATCCCACAAAAAAGAATCGGGCGCTCCCATCGGGTCAGCTCCCTATCTGGTTGGCGATTGTTGGCGCCGTTGTTCTGCCGACAGCCTCTATTCTAATCGCATTCACTTTTAGCGCGCCTTTTGCTGCGGTACTGATCATGTATCTTGTGCTTCAGCTGCTTTATTCTTTCTGGCTCAAACATGTTGTTATTTTAGATGTACTGGTGGTGGCTGCTGGTTTTGTGCTTCGGGTCACAGCTGGCGTCGTGGTGATTGAAGTGGCGCGGTTTTCGCCGTGGTTGTACGCTTGCACAGCGCTGCTGGCCTTGTTCCTGATTATCGGCAAGCGCCGTCAGGAATTTTTGCAGCTTGCTGATAAAGCGGGTTCGGTACGTGTAACTTTGCGGCAGTATAATTTGCCCTTGTTGGATGATATGCTGCGAATGGTGATGACCGGTACGCTCATAGCCTATTTGCTTTATGCGATTGAAGAGCCGTCAGAATTATTGCAAGGCTCGAATCTAGCTTTGTTGACCGTGCCTTTTGTAGTGTATGGCGTGTTCCGTTATTTGTATCTGATGCATGTTAAAGGGGATGGCAGCGCGCCGGATGAGGTTCTGCTGAAAGACCGCCCGATTCAGTTAGCAATTCTGCTTTGGGGCGCTACGTTTGTCTTGATCCTATACCTGCCCCATCTAAATGTATGAGTTTTGAATTTTCGGCACCCGCAAAGATTATTCTTTTTGGCGAACACGCTGTGGTTTATGGGCAGCCTGCGATTGCAGTGCCTGTATCCAGTGTGCGTGTGTATGCCGTTGCATCTCTGTCAGAATGCCCCGGCTTGAGAATTCTTGCGCGGGATCTCAATCAGGAAATTTCCGTTACGTCATCAGGTGAATATTCGGATCAGTCACCTCTTGCGTGGGTTGTTGGGCGCACACTGCGGGAGTTTGGGATTCCTGCGCTGTCGGGTGAGATTGATATACGCTCTGAGATTCCGCTTGCTAGTGGCTTGGGAAGTGGCGCGGCGATTTCGGCTGTTTTAGTCAGATCGACTGCTGCCCTAGGTGGTGTTTTGGCTAGCGATCAGTTGGTGAATTCTTTGGTGTTTGAGGCAGAGGGGATTTATCACGGTAATCCGAGTGGGGTGGATAATACGGTTATTGTTTTTGAGAGGGGCTTGTTTTTTAGGCGTAAGTCGCCTTTTGTTACAATGACTATGCGAAATATGTACAGATTTTTAATTGCGGATACAGGCGTGCGGGCTTCTACAAAAATTGCCGTTGACGCTGTGCGCCGATTGTATGAACAAGAAACTGGGCGCGTAACGCCCATCCTCGAAGAGATTGGGAAAATCACGACGGAAGCGCGTATGCTGCTGGAAGACAGCGAGGATCATCAGAAGAGGCTCGGTAGGCTAATGATCCAGAATCATACGCTTTTACAGGCGCTGCAAGTTTCCTCGCCTGAACTCGATAGACTAACCGAAGCGGCTGTTAATGCAGGCGCAGCCGGGGCCAAACTTTCAGGGGGCGGAATGGGCGGAAACATGATTGCGCTAGTTGACGACTCCACCCGTGAAAGTGTCTCGCGCGCGCTGATACAGGCTGGCGCCGCGCGCGTCATCTACACAACGGTTGGGGAGACGGGCTAATGCTCGTATTTGTCAAACTTGGCGGCTCACTTATCACCGATAAGCGCGTTCATCGCTCCGTACGTCACGACGCGCTTCAAAGAATTTCCGGGGAGATTGCGCGGGCAATCGCTGACAATCCACAATTGAGCCTCATTATCGGTCACGGCAGCGGGGCATTCGGGCATTTTGCGGCGAACACGCATCAAACGGCCAAAGGGGTTCACACTTCGGAACAGTGGCGCGGTTTCGCTGAGGTTGCATTTGAAGCAGCAGCGCTTGACCAGATCGTTATCACAAGTTTACGAAGCGCAGGGCTGCCGATTATGACATTTCAACCATCGGCGTCCGCAAAAAGCCATGCTGGCAAGGTAGTTTGGATGGATGCCCGCCCGATTCAATTGGCGCTGGAAAAAGGGCTTATTCCTCTCGTTTACGGCGATGTGGGATTTGACGAGATTCAAGGCGGCGCAATCCTCTCCACTGAAGCCATTTTCTTTTATCTTGCGCCTCTATTGCGCCCGGATCATATCATTCTGTTGGGTGAGGTTGACGGCGTTCTTGATACAAGTGGGCGCGTGATTCCAACTATCACACCCGCTAACCTGCCGGAGATTGAATCTGCGCTAGGGGGTTCGAGCGGAGTTGATGTAACGGGCGGAATGGAGACAAAGGTTAAAGATATGCTGGCATTGGCAACGATAATTCCATCACTTGCCATTCATATCGCTAACGGAAGCCGTCCCGGCCTGCTGGCAAAACTTCTTTCTGGAAGCTTTAGCGACGCGACGACGCTGCGCGGCGACTAAGACGGGGAACGCCCTACCCTACCAGCAGCAGCATTCACAAGCAATATCATCACCGTTAGCGCGATGCCCGGCGCGAGTACCGCCCATGGCGCAGCACGCAAATAAAAGCGCCCTTCAGACATCATCGCGCCCAAATCTGGCACACCAGGCTCGCCAGCAAGCCCCAAAAATTGCAAAGCAGCGTTACTGAGGATGCAGTAAGCGAATATCACCACGCCATAGCTGGCGATCAGCGGTGTTATATTCGGCAAAATATGCACCAGCCACAAACGAACCGGCGCAGCGCCGGATGACCTTGCTGCCATGACATACGGCCTCGCTCGAAGCTCAAGAAGGCCAGCGCGCACAACGAATGCAGACGGCGCAAGATACGCCAATCCCGCAGCGACTGTAACTTGAAGAAATCCCGATCCTGAAATTGTAATGATCACCAGCGCAAGTAAAAGCGGGGGAATTGCTAGCAGCGCGTTCAAAAGCGCGCGGATACTATCGTCAACAATTGCCTTTGAAGCTAGTGCAATCATAGCTAGTGCTGTGCCTACCGTTAAAGCAAGTGTCGCTGCCGCCGCAGCCGCAAGTGCCGTCCGCTGGATTCCAACCAGAACCCGACTGAATACATCCCGCCCCAGCATATCTGTGCCAAATGGGTATGCCAGTGACGGCGGGTGTTCAGATGGCGCCACCGAATACATCGGGTTATGCGGCGCAAAAAAACCCGGTAGAAGCAGAAGGAGAGCCACAGCAATCGCCGCCCACCTGCTCCGCAGTTTACGCCGCCAGTCGAACACGGGGATCAATCCAAGGATATAGCATTTCGATCAGAAAGTTAGCGATGACCAGTATGACTGCTACCCAGACAACAATACCCTGCACGACCGGGTAATCTTGCCTTAATACTGCATCCATGAGCGTGCGGCCAAGTCCGGGGCGGGAGAAGAGAATTTCGGTCATCACCACACCGCCCGCTAGAAACCCGATCTGAAGCACAGCCGATGCAGCCACTGGCACCAAGCCCGGTCGCAGAATATGGCGTCTAGCAATTAGCCCCTCCGGTAGGCCTCTGGCGCGTGCGTGCATGATGAATGGTTCCGCTGCAACCATCTCAACCTGCCCTTGCGTTACCCTACCAATACTTCCAGCAACACTCAAACCAAGTACCAGCGCCGGCAGTAAAAGCGGCATGAAACCGAGCTGTTCCCTAAGCGGGACGATATTCGTCAATGTGTAGAGTGCCACGATACCGAGCCAGTAGGTAGGCATCGCCAGTAAAAGCGCGATGATCACCCGGAATGGCAGGAAGCTTGGGCGGTCAGGCAGCCCGCCAAGCAAGCCAAGGATTAAACCTGCTGGCAGCCCGATCAACATCGCAGCGAGCGCAAGTTGAAGGGTGGCAGATGCCTGTTGAGCAATAATTTCGGAAACGGGCAGTCCGGTTAAAAGCGAGACACCGGGGTCGCCGCGAAACAGCCCGGCCATGTAGATAGCATATTGATGAAGAACAGGCTGGTTTAATCCAAGCGCCGCCTCTCTGTCAGCGATTGCGCTTTCACCTGCCCCGCTTTCAAGCAACACCGCCCGAATTGCATTGCCGGGAATCACTCTGAGCAAGAAGAAACTGAAGCTGGCCGCTAGCAGGACGGTGATGATACCCGTAATGGCGCGTCGAACAGCCCACACTAGGAAGTCGCCGGGTTTAACTCAAGGTTGGGAAGAATCGGGTAGAAACCATAGGCATCGAACGCAAGCCCACCGATGGCAGCACGGTACCCGTTCAAATTGACATAATCGCGGATCGGCAAAACTAACGCCCGATCCATGATCAACGTCTGTGCCTGTGCATAAAGACTCTGGCGCGCCTGTGCATCAATTTGCCGCTCAGCTTCAGAGAGCAAGTTGTCGAGAATTGTATCTGAGTAGCCCGTATAGTTATTCACCCCATTGGTGGTGTAATAACGTGATAAAAATGCCGGATCGACCCCAAATTCATAATACGCCCCAAGATTGTATTCACCACTGGCGAAGGCTTCGAGCAAAGTGGAGCGGCTAGGTACCTGCTGAAGCACCGCTCGTACACCAATATCACGCCATTGCTCTTGTAGGAATTGCGAAACCTGCGGTATCAGCCCCCATGGTGGCACCAACACCATAATCTCCAGATCAACTCCCGCAAAATCTACGTAGCCGTTGCCATCACTGTCGGCAAATCCAGCGCTCGCCAGCAGCATTCGCGCCTGATTAGCATCATAGGCATATCGCCCTGCCACTTCTGGCATATAAAAGGCAGTATTTGCAGAAAGAGGCCCCCATGCAACTGGCGAAAAACGCTGATATACACTATCAATAATCGCTTCTCGATTAGCGCCAAATAGCAACGCTTGACGCACACGTTCATCATCGGTTGGGAAGCGTGTTGTGTTCATAAAGAATTGAAGCGGTTGCCCCGGAATGCTAGCAGGGAGAAGGCCGATATCCGGGTTGCTGCTCAAATCTCGCGCATCCGAAGGAAGCAATTCACCCATTACTTGAACTTCATTCCCCTGTAAGGCCAACGCTCTTGCAGGCGGATCTTCATAGAAGCGAAACAATATTTCATCCGGGGCATTTGCCAGCGCATCCTGATAAAAGTCTGGCCCCCATGCGTAATCTGGGCTGCGGGCAATGGTCAGATGATCGCCGGGAATATAGTCAACGAAACGGTAGGGGCCAGTGCCAACCTGATGAAATTGATAACGCTCGCTTGAGGTTGCAGCTAACGCGGTGGGGCTGGCAATGCCCAGAAAAACCTGACTGAGCGAATCGAGCAGCGGGCTGTAAGGTTCAGTCAGGTTGAGACGAATGGTATAATCATCTACGATTTCGTAAGTATCAAATGGCCCCAGCATGAATATTGCCTTTTGCGAGGCAGTATCGGGATCAGTAATACGATCCAAATTTGCGGCAACCGCCTGCGCATTAAAAGCCGTACCATCGTGAAAATGTACGTCATTACGCAGGGTAAACTCGTAGACTAAACCGTCGCTAGAGACCGTCCAATCAGTCGCTAGCCCCGGTATAAAGGCTTTCGTAACCGGATCGCGATATATCAATGTGTCATAAACCGAACGCAAAGGTATACCCAGTTCAGAAGCTGCGTTAATATGCGGATCAAATCCTGTGGGTTGCAGGGTGAGGCCGTATACAATCTGGCGCGACGTATTCTGCGGTTGCGATCGTGAAGCAGAGCCGCACGCCGCCAGAACAACGGCGGCCATAAGAAGAAAGCCGATTCTGACAATCATTCAGCGAATTCTCGTTGAAGGTGGAACGGAATGAGGCAAGTATAGCCAAAGTGATTAAACGAGATAAGAGGCAATGTCAATACGCTCGCGTACTATAAACCCCGAAGAGATCGAACAGGAACGGTATCCATTCCGGCGAGTGTGGCCTAGTATCATTGTTGAAATGGCAGCCCTCTTCGGAATTTGTGCTGCTGTATATTTTGCTACACGTCTCCTCAATATAGAACTTACAGGGGTATTCTTATTTGTCGCTGAGTTCGCTCTGATTGCCGCGCCAATTGTGCTATGGGTAATATTTTCACTCCTGCGAGAACGCGCTGCGGATATTCCCCGTTCACGCATTCTGATTGTGATGATCGTCTCTCTGCTCGTAGCCAATGCGATCACCGTGCCGCTAAGCAATGCATTATTTCAAACTTCAGTGTGGCTGCCCCACGAGGCCTCTATCCAGCGCATAATTGGTTATGCATTCACGCTTGGCGCGGCACAGGCGGTCACTCAGTATATGGTGGTCTATTACACAACTTACCCGCGCGCGCTACGAGTGCGCGCAGACACTATAGCCTATTTTTCAACCGCTTCTATCGGCTATGCCGCTGTTCTAAACCTTCATTTCGTTACAGATTCTGGCCCCATGCTCGATGTATTAGCGTTAACCGTGTTCGCTAATCAGGCGGTTAGTCTAGCCATGAGTTTCTTGCTGGCATTCGGGCTGGGGGAAGTACGCTTTGCCAGCCCGACCCCGTTCCTGATGGCCGTGATGGCGGCTCTTTCCGCGTTGGTTTATGGGGCCATTACCACACTGCGCGGCGGGTTGGTGAATGGGGGATTTTCTCTTGCAGGTGGATCCGCATCACCGCTATTTGGTTTTGTTTTTACAGCAGTGGTACTGGTCGCTGTCGGAATAGTAATCGCATTCTTCTTTAGAACTGCGGAGCGGCGCGAAGAAGAAGCCGCCCTTGCACAATCACCCTAGCGAAATTAGCCTATGTCAACAACGATCATTGAAGTAGGTGAAGCACCAGTTGAACTGACCCTACGCCAGAAATGGAGTCACTATTTCGTCATCATCTATGCGATTCTGGCGATCATCATTGGCGTGAATCTACGCGATTCGGCAGTGTTTGCTACCGTCCCCTATTCTAATCCACAGGTTGGTATTACCGCGTTTTACCCCCATCGGTGGATGATTGACAGCAGTGGCGATTATGTCTTTCGCGTACGTGATATGGCACAGACAGGTTTCAAGACTGCGATGCAGGTTAACATTATTCCGGTCAATTCTGATATGACGACGCGAAATATTCTTGAGACGCTAATCTTGAATCGCTCGCAGACAGATTCAACGTTCAGGGTGCTGTCTCAAGAACCGATACAATTAGCAGATAACACAGAAGCTACACGCATGACCTCTACCTTCGTCGCCAGCAACGAAGATCCATTTCTAGAAAGCATCCCAACCGTTGTTGAGCGTATGGATGTGATCGCTGTACAAGGCGGACAAGCGATCATTATCTCCTTTTTGTCAGATACCCTAACTTTCGAACAAAACTACCCGAAATTTGAGCAATTTCTAAATGATATTGACTTCTAAAGCACGGTTATTCGCCACGACATGGCTTATCCTCACCGCCCTACTGATTATTGGCGTAGTACCGGCAGCAGCGCAAACCAGTCTAGACATCGAACGTATACAACGCGCTACCGTGTTAGTGATGCAAACACGCATCATCGGCAACTCACCAATTATCACCTGTGTGGGCAGCGGAACTATTGTTAGCCGTGATGGACTCATTCTAACCAACGCACATCATAGTTTGAGCGGCGCAAATTGTTCCGGCGACACCTTGATCATCTCGCTGAATATCCGCCCCGGAGAACCGCCGGTTGCCCGTTATCAAGCAGAAGTTGTACAGGCAAATCCTGGCCTCGATCTGGCGCTGCTTCGGATCACCCGTCAAGTGGATGGACGCCTTATTGATCGCGCATCACTTGCCCTACCCTTCGTCGAGATTGGCGATTCAGCAAGCGTAGGCTTGGACGACACTATCACCGTAGTTGGCTATCCCGGCATTGGTAACGATCCAATCGTATTTGAGCGCGGCACGATCAGCGGTTTTGCCGCTGAACCCAGCGGCGGCGACAGATCGTGGATCAAAACCAGCGCTTCCATTACTGGCACGATGTCAGGCGGCGGCGCATACAATCAAAATGGGCTTCTCATCGGCATCCCAACGACTGCGCCGCTCACGCCAAATCCAGCTACCGGCAATTGTATTTCGGTGCAGGACAGCAACGCTGACGGATTGATCAATACCAATGATGTTTGTATTCCTACCGGCGGATTTATAAATCTGCTGCGCCCGTCAGCCTTCGTACGTCCATTGCTACAAGCAGCACAGCTTGACATTACTATCAGTTTCCCCCTTGAACGAGTTGTATCTGCGACAGCGACAACCGCCGCGGCAAGGCCACGTTTCCGTTATCTCGGTTTCTCGCCCTCTGTAAACCCGGCCGGCATGCCAACCACCATCATTCGCAGCCTACCAACGGGCAGCAACAGCCTATATCTGTTCTTCGACTATGAGAATATGACGCCTGAAACTGTTTACGAGCTGCGCGTGAATACGAATGGCATCCCCAACCCCAATTTCTCGGTTTCACCCGTCCGTTGGAGCGGGGGCAGTCGCGGGTTATGGTATGTTGGCAGCAGCGGCCAGCCATTCCCAAATGGGAATTATGAGTTCACACTGTTCATTGACGGCATCGCTGGCGATAGTGCGCGGCTTGTGATTGGCGGCGGGCCAGATGAAGGGGCCGCCTTCAGCGATATTGTATTTGGGCTGCTGGACGGCGCGGGGAATGTAACCGGCACGGGCTTTGTGTTGCCAACAGGCAACACCGCTAGCGCCAGATTTCTATACCGAAATATGACGCCGGGGGGATCGTGGGCTGCTATCTGGTATTACGAGGGTCAGGAAGTGCAGCGCACAGATGATGGCACGGTTTGGGCGGAAAGCGATGGCGCAAGCGGCACCAAAACAATCTCGATTCAATCGGTAAATGGGCTACTGCCCGGCAGTTACCGCCTTGAGTTATATATTGAAGGGCGGCTTGCCGCTGTTTCCGATTTTACGCTGGCCGGCGGGCAGGATGGCTCATTTGCCCGTATTTTTAACAACACCCATTTCACGACAGCATCTTCGGTACAGGAAGCGCTTAGCGCTGCGCCAATCTCCTCTTTTTCAGCAGGCACATCGCCAATTTTTGCCATGTTCAACTGGCAGTTGATTGGATCGGGAACACTTTGGCGTATCGACTGGTCGGTTGACAATCAATTATTCTTCTCGCAAACGCAGCCATGGAGCGGCGCCCCCACGGGTAGTAATTTTTTAATGCAGCTTGCCAGCCCCACTGGTCTGCCCGACGGCACGTATCGCCTTGATCTCTTTGTGGGGGAAATTCAATTCGATACAGCTCAATTCCGGGTGGGTATCGGCCAGCTGCCGATTGACCGTTTCGCCAGCGCCGAAGGAATCGCGCTGCGCGGGCAAGTGCTAAATTCAGTTTCAAGAGACGGGATACAGGGTGTTTCGGTAATGCTCATCAGTGAAGATTATTCGGTCGCTGACTTTACCCGTGACTGGAATCAAGCGCAGCTTATCGCTACAGCAACCACGGATCGAAACGGCCGTTTTGAAGTGACTGTACCGTTACAACGAGGCGCTTTATATAGTATCGTGCTGCTGGCAGAGGGCTTCCTTCCAATTACCGCAGACGGCGTAGAAATTACGGATGAGAATCATCCTGACAATTCGCCAATTGATATTACGCTGGAGCTAACCCCCGAATAACGATGACCGACAAAATTCGCCTCGATGTTTTATTGACCGATTCAGGGCTTGTCCCAAGCCGTGAAAAAGCGCGCGCCTACATTATGGCTGGTGAAGTGCTGGTCAATGGCAAAATGGTTGATAAAGCAGGGGCACTGGTTAAGGCGGATGCCGAAATTACCCTTAAAGGCCGCAGTCGCTTCGTAAGCAGGGGTGGCGAAAAGTTAGAAGCAGCATTTGAATCATTCCCAATTTCCGTAGAAGGTAAATTGTGCGTGGACGTTGGCGCCAGCACCGGCGGATTTACCGATTGTATGCTTCAGCATGGCGCAGCTAAAGTTTATGCAATTGACGTAGGCTACGGGCAAATCGCCCTTCCCCTCCGGAACGATTCCCGCGTTGTGTTGTATGAGCGTACCAATGCCCGGTATCTAGAAGCCCTGCCAGAAAAGGTCAGCTTTGCGGCGATTGATGCCTCATTTATTTCACTCACCATTCTGCTGCCTGCCGTGCAGAAGTGGCTGGGCGCCGACCATGATGTCATAGCACTCATCAAGCCACAGTTTGAAGCTGGAAAAGATGACGTTGGTAAAGGCGGCGTAGTGCGTGATCCTAAAATTCATAAGCGGGTGCTGTATCACGTATGTGAATTTGCGCGGTCTATCGGCTTCCAGATCAACGGCTTAATTATTTCTCCGTTAAAAGGGCCTGCTGGAAATATCGAGTTTTTAGCGTGGTTCTCTTCCATTCCCGTTGAACATCCAAAAACACTGGAATATCTGGTAGAGGCCGTCGTTCAGTTTCATTAAACCCTTTGCTATACTAAATAGTCCTATGCGCCGCATAAAGGTTGGCATTGATGGATCGCGACCATATTCGCAATTTTTGCATTATCGCCCACATTGATCACGGCAAGAGTACGCTGGCTGACCGCCTGCTGCAAATTACAAATACGGTCAGCTCTCGTGAAATGCAGGAACAACTCCTTGACAGTATGGACTTAGAGCGTGAGCGCGGAGTGACCATTAAAGCCAGCGCCGTCCGTATGAATTACACGTCCCAAAACGGCAAAGACTATGAAATCAATCTCATTGATACCCCCGGACACGTAGACTTTGCCTATGAGGTTAGCCGCGCACTGCAAGCCTGCGAGGGGGCAATTCTCGTAGTGGATGCCAGCCAGGGCATTGAAGCGCAAACGCTGGCAAACGTCTATTTGGCGCTGGAGCAGAATCTAGAAATCATCCCTGTGCTCAACAAGATTGATCTTCCAGCAGCGCGAACGGATGAGGTGGCACAAGAGATCGAGAATCTTCTGGGTACGCCTGCCGAAGACATTCTTCGGATTTCCGCAAAATCTGGCATCGGCGTACAAGATGTGCTTGAGGTTGTGATCGAACGTGTTCCCCCGCCAAAAGGTGATTTAGAAGCGCCTCTACGCGCATTAGTCTTTGACTCACACTACGATTCCTATAAGGGTGTGGTTGCCTATGTACGGGTTATTGACGGTAAACTTGACCGCCGATCCATGTTGAAACTCATGGCTACGCAGGCACAGTTTGAGCCTGTAGAGATCGGTATTTTCCACCCTCAAATGATCACCACCGACTCACTCACAGCCGGTGAAGTGGGCTATGTGGCAACCGGCTTCAAGACGGTGCGAGAATGTCGCGTCGGTGACACCATTACGCAAGCTGTCGGCGGCGCAAAAGAAATCTTGCCGGGCTATAAACAGATCAAGCCGATGGTATTCGCCGGGATCTATCCGGTCAACAATGATGATTACGGTCAGCTTCGTGATGCATTAGACAAGCTGCAGCTCAACGATGCTTCGCTGGTCTTTGAGCCAGAAAGCTCCCAAGCGCTGAATTTCGGTTTCCGTGTCGGGTTTCTGGGATTATTTCACATGGAAATTGTTCAGGAACGCCTAGAGCGCGAATATGAACTTGATATTCTGGCAACCGCGCCAAGCGTAGAATATCAACTTAAAACCAAAGCCGGTGAAGAATTTACGATTGACAGCCCCGCCGAGATGCCAGATGACCCCAGCTTGTTGGAAGAAATTCGCGAACCGTGGATGACGATCCAAATCTTCACGCCTGAGGAATATATCGGCGCGCTAATGGAGATGGTTCTCAAGAAACGCGGCGAATATGTGAACATGGAATATCTGGATAAGAGCCGCGTCATGCTTACCTATCGCATTCCGCTGTCAGAATTGATCGTGGACTTCTATGACCGGCTGAAGAGCACTACCAAAGGCTATGCCAGTCTTGATTATTCGTTTGACAGTTATCGCTCCGAAGACCTGGTTAAGCTGGATATCATGGTCAATGGAGAGCCAGTAGATGCTCTGGCGATTATCGTTCACCGCGATGATTCTTATCACAAAGGCCAGCGACTGGTCAGCCGGCTAAAAGATCTCATTCCACGCCAGATGTTTGCCGTGCCAATTCAAGCCGCTATCGGCAAGAAAGTGATCTCACGCGCAGATGTGAAGGCGGTGCGTAAAGATGTGTTGGCGAAGTGCTATGGCGGCGACATCACCCGCAAGAAAAAACTGCTTGAAAAGCAGAAAAAAGGGAAGCGCCGTATGAAGATGATCGGCTCTGTAGAGGTGCCGCAAGAAGCATTTATGGCGCTGCTCAGTTTAGATGATGAATAAAAGAGACCCCTTTCTTCGCGGAAAGGGGTCTCTTTTTATTGACACCGCTGTCGCAGTAACAAGCCTAATGACCGGGTTCAGTCAGATAGCCCCGCAGCGCCTTCTCGAAATCCAACTTACCCCGCGTCACCTGTTCTGCTGAAATTACCGTCCAGCTTTCATCTCGGAAGATGAGCTTATTCTCAACCAATTTCCAGCAATCAGGAAATTGGTCAACATCTGTTTTGAGGATTGGTGTCAGACCCTGATTCTCAAAGGCGGCGCATAAACCTGCGTCCTGTAGGGTTACGGCATCTATCGTCAACTCACCATGATTTAGCGCCGCCGCATATTCTGCGGAGGCAAACACGCCATCCAGAATAGTGACACTGCCTGATGCCGCCGCAAAGGCCAATGCGCGCTCCAGGGCAACAATACCCGCGCCGCCAAGCGTAAGATAGGCAGTAAAATTCAGCAGATAGCCGCTGACCAGCCCGCTGCTGGCCGCAATAATCGACTTACTATAGGGGAGCAAAGGATCATCAAAACGCTGACTTTCCGGCGGTAGATATTCTAACACTGGCGCAATTGAGAGGATTGTCCGGCTTTTCGATTCATTTAACCGGGATACAAGCTGCTTAGATCGCATCATTCTCTCGCATCATCCGCCACAGTGTGGAGAGCGCCCACGTGCCGATAAACTGTTTGGCAGATTCACTCGCTCCCGCGAAGCCATAGGAACGTGAAGCCAACCTGCCGCCAAAACTTACGGCCAAAGCACTTTGAGCGGCGCTGTCAGCATGATCGCCGGACGCATTCTCCCGACCCAGCACAACAATACGCGCGGTATTACCCTCACTACTGCCTTCGCGGCTTAACTGCTCAACCAGCTTGCGCAAATCGCCGCTGGCAATCTCATTTAGTATCGCTAGATTTGCTGATGTATCCGCCCCATCCACCCGATCAATCCCCAGTCCAAAGTTATATGTGGCCTGCTCTGGGGCAATAAGCTGGCTTACAAGTGGTGGCACATTGATCTCCAGAATATTCAACGTAAGCCCCCTTGACATGAGATCTGACGCAACGGCAGATTCAAGGCGATCTTCATCTACGCCAAAAAGGTAGTCCCCTACCCTGCTGCGAATAATGCGTTCTACTTCAGCAATGCTAGCATCTATGTCTTCAGTAACATCGCCCTTCGCAGTAATACGAATATCTACCTGGCCGGAATGTGCCGCCAAACCAACAGTGGGGTTACTGGCCTCAAGCAAATCACGACCAATAACTTCATCCAACAAACTCTCACCAATACCCGCCGCCTTCAAGACACGGGCTTTAATAACTGCGCCACCCAACAGGTATTTTTCGCGCAGATAAGGGGCCACCCGTTCCGTAAACAGGAATTTCATTTCACGGGGAACGCCTGGCAGCGAGATCACCACTTTGTCGCCCATTTCAACCACAAAACATGGCGCGGTGCCAACCGGGTTATCAATGACCAGCGCGCCTTCGGGAACAAATGCCTGCTGGCGATTATTGGCCGGCATTTTGACCCGGAACCCTTCAAACCTTTCTGCAATTCGATCCAATAGTTCCTGACTGAATTCAAGCGGTCGTCCGGTTGCTAAAGCCACCGCGTCACGAGTCATATCATCTACAGTGGGGCCAAGGCCGCCGCAGGTGATGACAACTTGCGAGCGTTCCAACGCAAGTTCGAGTGCGCGGGCAATTCGCGCGCGGTTATCACCAACCGAAGTCATATAGTAAACATTCACCCCAAGGTCACGAAGCGCACGCGCCATAAACACCGAATTGGTATCAGTAATTTCGCCTAATAACAACTCGGTTCCAATGGCGATAATTTCAGCATTTATCTCTTTCATTTCGGCTCACTAAAAATTTGCAATCGGGCAAGCCCGAATTATAATCAAGCAGACAGCATGATTAAAATGGCTGCAATTAATGTATGCAAACTACACAAGATTTATAAAATTGGTGCGAGACTACATTGGCACATGGAGGATGACACGTGGCAACCATCTCGTTTAAGCATGTGTGGAAGCGTTACAGCGGAAATACAGTTGCAGTAAAAGATCTAAATATTGAAGTGCAGGATAAGGAATTTCTAGTACTAGTAGGGCCATCAGGTTGCGGCAAATCAACCACCCTGCGCATGCTTGCGGGCTTGGAAGAAATTTCCGAAGGCGAAATTCTGATCGGAGATCGCGTTGTCAATAATGTTGCGCCAAAAGATCGCGACATTGCCATGGTATTTCAGAGCTACGCACTCTACCCGCACATGACTGTGTATGACAATATGGCTTTCGGTTTGCGCCTGCGCAAGACTCCAAAGCAGGTTATTGATCAGCGTGTGCGCGAAGCCGCCGAAAACCTCGGCATCGGCCATCTGCTGGATCGTCGCCCCCGTCAGCTTTCGGGCGGTCAACGTCAGCGCGTGGCTGTAGGGCGCGCCATTGTGCGTGACCCGGAAGTTTTCTTGATGGACGAGCCGCTTTCCAACCTCGATGCGAAGCTTCGCGTGGAGGCACGTTCTTTCATCAGCAAACTTCATCAACGTCTGGGGACAACATTTGTCTATGTAACCCATGACCAGACCGAAGCGATGACGATGGGAACTCGTATTGCTGTAATGAGCGCAGGCGAGCTGCAACAAATTGATTCGCCATATAATCTGTATCATAACCCGCGTAATCTGTTTGTGGCCGGCTTCATCGGCAGCCCATCTATGAACTTCTTTGATGGCAAATTAAGCGAAGTTGATGGCCGTATGTCGGTAGAAGTACTCAATCATCAGCTTGCCATTCCAGCGCATCTTGCGACACAGTTCAAGGGCGGCGTAGGTAAGCGCGTGATCGTTGGTATCCGTCCGGAAGATATTCACGACACCAACTTTCAGCCACAGGGAATCACCCCTGCAATGATGGAATCTAACGTTGAAGTGGTTGAGCAGATGGGAAATGAAATCATTCTCTATCTGGAAGAGGGCGGAAAATCATTCATCTCTCGTACTGACCCCCGCACACAGGCCACAGTCGGCCATCGCTTAGGGCTTACGCTCAATATGGACAACGTCCATCTATTTGACGCCGATACGGAACTGTCGCTGGCATATGATTACAAGCAAAGTAAATCAGACGCTCCAGCTCTGGCAAAGGCGTAATTTTCGAGCTTTTGTAAGAATTTCCAGCATAAAGCCGTCCAGAATTGAATTCTGGGCGGCTTTTATATATTCTCGTTTCCTCGCTACCTAGTTACCCTATTCGGTAAAAGCACAGTCTGAACAACCTAGAAAAGGAAATGCGCGTGAAAGTAACCGCGTATACAAACAGCGCAGTTTTTGAACAGTTGAAACCCGTCTGGAACGATCTGCTGCAGCGCAGCATTAGCAACTTGATTTTCCTGAGTTGGGAATGGCAATCCATCTGGTGGAATGCCTATCAAGCCGGTGATTTGTGGGTACTCACCGTTACTGATGAGCAAGACAAAATCATTGCTATCGCGCCATGGTTCGTCCAAAACCGCGATGATGGACGGGTGGTTAGGACGATTGGCTGCGTTGATGTGACCGACTATGTGGATATTATCGTGGATGCCACTCAAGCATCGCAGGTATATGCCGTACTTGCTGCCTATATCCGCGATCATAACACCCACTTTGATTGGATGAACCTGTGTAATATTCCTGAATCGTCGCCAACATACAGTCAATTTCCTGATGCCCTGCGAAAAGTAGGCCTTGATGCCGATTTGATTTTGCAAGAGGTATGCCCGGTGATTCATCTGCCCAATGACTGGGAGGCTTATCTGGGCATGCTCGACAAGAAAAACAGGCATGAACTGCGGCGCAAAGTCCGTCGCGCTGAAAGTGAAAGCAATCTGGAGTATTACATTCTGGGAGCTGAGCATAACTTCGAAAGCGAAGTGGATGTTTTCCTGAATCTGATGCGCGCCAGCCAACCCGCAAAAGCCGAGTTTCTGGCAGTACCAGAAAACGAAGCTTTCTTCCGGGCAATCTTACATGCTACCTTCGAAAAAGGGTGGCTGCGGTTGAGCTTCCTGAAAGTGGACGGCATTCCTGCGGCAGCCTACTGCGATTTTGACTACAACGGCGAAATCCTAGTTTATAACTCGGGGCTTGATCCGGAGGTGAAGTCATACCTGAGTACGGGGATCGTGCTGCTGGTCTATAATATACAGGCAGCCATCAAAACCGGGCATCGGCTGTATGATTTTCTGCGCGGGAACGAAACCTACAAATACCGGATGGGCGCACAGGATACATGCGTCTATAAAATGGTCACCCGCAAGCGAGAATCTGTGACCGTAGCCTAGAAAACGACGCGCCAGCCTATAAAGCTGGCGCTGTTATTTAACCACCGTAAGAGTCAGGGATATCGGAAACTGTTGTAGTAATGAACGGCTCGTTTTCCTGAACTGCTAGCGCCGTGTATTCGTCTACAACCACCTGCCCCTTATAGTACAACACGTTATTAAAACCATCGTATTTATAACGACGGTTCACCCACCCATACCGCGGGTGTTGGAACATTACGTTAAGGATGACCGACTCGTCTGCAGGAAGTACCACATCACTCACAAGCCAAACCGGCGCGAATTGATCAAGATGCGGACGCACCTTCTCTCCAAGCTTCTCGAATAATGCTGCCTTGTTCATCAGTTAAATTCCCTGCATCACCGCTACATTGCCAGTATTGTAACTTTTCTTGGCCTATTCTCACAAGGCCGCCGGTCAGCGAACCAGGGCAATCGCTTCAAACTTGAGAGATGAGGTGAAGTAAGAAGTCGTTGTCCATAGCAGCACGGAAACGTTTTTGGCGAAGACTGCCTTTGGATGTGTCCTGTTTGAGCAGGTTGAGGGCAACGGAGCGCAGTACCGCCATGTTCTCAGCACTCTCCTCGTTACGAATACGAGAATGGTCTTCGCTGAAGGTGACATCCATCACCCAATGAAAACTGTTC
>DAOTUZ010000030.1:0-24369 GCA_034437295.1 Anaerolineae bacterium
GGCAACTGCCGGCGTAATTAAGGGGTGATCTTTCCAATTTTCGATGAAGTGGCGCGCGCGGGACAACGAATCTTCATACGTTTCAGCGTCTGGTGATGGAAATTTAAGGATGCTTTGTCCGAGTACGCCGCGCATTCCGGCTTCGCTGGCCGACTTGGCGATTTCTTCCTCAAAGTAATACATATCGGCAAATGAAGTAATGCCACTGCGAATCATTTCCGCACAGGCAAGGCTGGTTCCCAAACGGCAAAATTCAGGTGTTACAAAGGCGCGCTCGGCAGGCATCACATAGCCTAGCAGCCAAACGTCCAGCCTAAGATCATCGGCCAGCCCACGCAGCAGAGTCATCGGCACATGGGTATGCGCGTTCACCAGACCCGGCAATATAAATTTACCCGTACAATCAATGACTTCATTCGCCGTGAACTGCTCTGCCAGCGCATCTCTTGCGCCTACTGCGACAATATCTGTCCCCTGAATAGCAACCGATCCATCCAAAATCAGATCAAACTGGCGATTCATGGTGACCACTATGCCGCCGTTAAGTAAATAATCAACGTGCTGCATTCACATCTCCTATGGCGGGGTCTAAATTGGCGGAATCTTAACGGTGCTGTACACTTTCGCTACACTTCTACCAGTGTACCGCAGGAAGATAATTGCATGTTGAAACGGCTGAAACTTTCGCCTCAAATATTGATGGCTCTTGAGGCGGGGCTGATCGGGCTATTCTTTATTCAGGCGCTGCGATTTCTGGTTGGCATGTTATATACCCAGGCGGCTGGCGCTTCAACAATGCTGGCGCTTCAATCGCTGGGCATTGAACCATTACCCCCCGGTGGGCCAGATCCGTCCCTGGTGCGCAGCGAGATCAGCTTCACGATTGCGATGTTGGGGCTGCCGCTGCTCACCCTCATTTTAGGCAAGGTGCGCCCCCTAATTTTTGCCGGCACGCTGCTGGTAATCGTTGGCCGCGCACTCATGAATCTGCAAGTCGCACTAACCCCAACAGCCGCAGCGGCATTGGTAGTCGGCGGTGGATTATTCTATCTGGCATTTCTCGTGCGCTGGCGCGCCAATTTATTTCCGATCTTCTTCGTCGCCGGCATCGGCGTTGACCAGCTCTTTCGCGCCGCTGGCAATACCCTTGATCCTTCCTGGTCTGCAAATTACGCCGACGTACAAATTGGCCTGTCATTTGCGGCAGCGTTGATCGCCTTCATCGCGCTGGTATGGAGCGAAACCCGCCAGCAGCCACCACTTCCCGGCCCGGAATATGGGCTGCTTCCGATCTGGGGTGGTGTGGGCATCGGTGGGCTGCTCTTTCTGCAACTAGCGCTGCTGGCTATTCCGAACGCAGTTGCCGGGCGTGCTGATTATGACTACGCCATCATCGTCCCGTTTCTAGCTGCTGCGACGCTGCTGCCGCTGGTTCCTGCCGTTAGAACAAGGGTGATGGCTTTCCTGAATACCTTTGATGCGGGGCTGCGGGGCTGGCTGTGGATGCTGCTGCTGATCCTTCTGCTCGTATTCGGCACGAGGCTACAGGGCGTTATCGGCGCAGTCACGCTGATCCTCGCCCAATTTGCAGCGACGATGATCTGGTGGTGGCTGCTGCGCCGCCGCACAGAGCGAGATCGCAGCTTCAACGGGCTGTGGCTGATTCTGGCAATGGCGATCTTCGCCATCCTGATCGCATTTGATACGTTCACCTACGAATATGCCTATGTACGCAGCCTCAGCGGCGATCTGGCTTTCCTGAATGATATTGTTATCCCCCTGATGCGCGGCTTTCAGGGATTAGGATTGGCAGTACTAGGTTTTGCTGCATTCCTCGCCGCCCTGCCTATGACGCAGATTCGTGGGCGAATGAGTACCTCCAATACACCTGCTTTTGCTTCTCTATCTGCATTGATCGTGGTGATCGCGGCCAGTTTCGCCGCCGGTTATCTGGCAAGGCCGCCGGTGGTAGCCGGTGCTGGCAACTTGGAGGTGATGCGGGTAGGCACCTACAACATCCACGGCGGAACTAATGAATTTTTCACATCAAGCCTCAATCAGATCGTCAATACGATTTATCAAAGCGGCGCCAACGTCGTCATGCTTCAGGAAGCTGAGGCCGGAAGAATCACCAGTTTCGGCGTTGATCAACCACTGTGGCTGGCGCGGCGTTTGGGAATGGATCGGCGCTTCTTCCCAACTATAGAAGGTCTGCGTGGGCTGGCAGTCCTCTCCAATGTACCGATTGCCTATCATAATGGCGTGCTGCTTTCGGGCATTGGCGAACAAACCGGACTTCAGCGGGTGCAAATACTGCCAGAGCCAGATCGCATGATCGAAGTTTACAATACGTGGCTGGGCTATCTAACGGAGCCAACGGGTAACATGACGCTGGCCGATCAGGAACAGGATCAACAGCGCCAGCTTAACCAAATATTCCAGATTATTGCGGATCAACATCCGAATAATGTACTTGGCCGCACGATTATTGGCGGAACGTTCAATAATGTGCCTGATTCGCCGTTATTGGAACAGCTCACATCAGTGGGTTTTACCGATCCGTTTGCTGGCTACCCGATAACACTTTCAGCAACGCTGGTACGTTACGGTGTGCCTCGCGCACGGTTGGATTATATTCTGCTGCGCAACCTAACTCCTGCGGAAGGCGTCGGGGTGATTGACACGCAAGCTTCAGATCATCGTATGGTGGTGGTGGGCGTATTGGTCGAGTAACTTCCTGACCAATTACTGGGATTAACTATCCGCTGGAAACCACTGATCCCATTGACTGAGCGCATCTTTGGCCGCTGCGGCGCTGGCGACCTGCTTGGTTCGCCCGTTCCCAGTGCCAACCACCTGATCCTCTAGCAACACTTCTGCGAAATAGGTGCGATCGTGTTCTGGCCCGGTTTCAGCGATGATCCGATATTCTGGCTGTAAGCCCAGTTGTATACTGGCGCGTTCTTGTAATAAGCCGCGAGCATTATATGTGGGGATCTTATCAGCCTCAGTTTTGAGCCGCGCTTGCAATTTGGGAACGACAAAATCAGAAACTGCCTGCAATCCCTGATCGAGATACAGTCCCCCAAGGACAGCCTCAAAGGTATCAGCCAGCACGTTAAGCTGGCGGCGCGCCCCCTGCTGTTCTGTGCCTTTGCCCACCCGCAGCGCTTCTCCTACGTGACATTCAAGGGCGATGGCAGCGAGCGCCTGCGCGCTAACCAGCGCAGCGCGCAGTTTGGTCAGATCACCTTCTGGCTTATCAGGGTAATTCAAATACACAAATTCGCCCGCCAGATAGCCCAGCACGGCATCTCCCAGAAATTCCAGTCGTTGATTATCTCCAGTAATCGACTCTGGATTTTCATTTACGAAGGAACGATGGGTTAAAGCTTGCAGCAGCAGTTCAGACTCGGCAAATTCTAACCCATTCAACGCTGCAAATTGTTCAGGGGTCACCAGCTCAGCCTTCAAATTTACTGAAAATTAAAGACACGTTATGCCCGCCAAAGCCAAAGGAATTACTCATCACATGTCTCATGGAGACTTCACGCGCTACATTCGGCACGTAATCCAAATCGAGTTCAGGATCTGCTTCATCAAACGCAATTGTTGGCGGCGCAACCTGATCGCGCAGCGCCATCACGCAGAAGATGGCCTCAAATGCGGCAGTTCCCCCCATAGCGTGGCCGGTCATACTCTTGGTTGAACTCATAGGAATTTCATAAGCACGTTCACCGAAAACGCGCTTCACAGCTCTAGTTTCCATCGCATCGTTCAGGCCAGTACCCGTGCCGTGCGCGTTGATATAGTCAATGTCATCAATATTTAGCCGCGCATCTGCCAGCGCTTCTTTCAAAGCTTCCGACGCACCGATGCCTTCTGGTTCGGGTGCGGTGATATGGTAAGAGTCGGCCGTAGAGCCATAGCCTACCACCTCTGCAAGAATGTTCGCGCCACGTGCTTTTGCATGATCCAATTCTTCCAGCGCAATCACCCCCGCGCCTTCACCAAAAATTAATCCAGGTCGATTTTTAGTGAAGGGGCGGCATGCCCATGCCGGATCGGTCTCACGCGAACAAGCACCAGTACGATCAAATGCCGCCAGCCCGATATTAAATATTGTCGAGTCTCCTGCGCCTGCCAGCGCCTGATCAAGGCGTCCGCTGCGAATGTAGTGATAGGCAACGCCAATGCAATCGGCGCCCGTGGCACAGGCCGATGCCGGCACAAAAGAAGGCCCGCCTGCACCGATATCAATGCCAACATAATCGCTGCCACCATTCACCATCAGCATCGGAATCGCCATCGGGGTGATCTTCCGTGGATCGCCAGTACGATAAACCACTTCACATTCGCCGTAATAACTACCAACGCCGCCAACGCCAGAGCCGATCATCACGCTGGTGCGGCCACGCTCATTTTCATTCACCGTAAATCCCCCCGCAAGCGCCTCTTTTGAGGCGGCGACAACGAAACGTTGGTAGAGATCGCGGCGGCGTACTTCTTTGGTTGGCATATACAGCTCTGGCTGGAAATTCTTGATTTCACCAGCAAGTTTGACGGAAAAATTACTCACATCAAAATGTGTTATCGGGCCGATTCCAGTACGGCCTTCCTTTATATTGTTCCAACTCTCCTCAACAGTGAGTCCCACCGCAGAGACGATACCCATGCCGGTAATCACGACACGACGAGTCATGCTTCACCTCAAGCTATTCGCAAAATTGATTTGTTTTGGTTCAGCGTAACACACTGATCTCAGCTGTGCCAGCTATGGCAGTCGATCCTGTCCTGTTGGTTGATACCCCCCCTCAACCCAAACATCGCCTTCCGTCCTTATTTCCTGCTTCCAGACTGGCACAATCTGCTTCAGGCGGTCAATGCCATAACGCGCTGCTTCAAAACAACCCTGATCGCGGTGTCCAGATGCGACGGCAATTAAAATTGTATTCTCGCCAACTTGTAAATGACCAACGCGCTGCACTACTGCCACGCCTTGAACCAGCGGCCATTGTTTTCTTATTTCGATTATCACCTGACGCATCTTTTCCAGCGCCATTTCCTCATAAGCTTCATAATTGAGCGAGACGGTACGTACAATACCCCCATCCTTAGCCGCTGTTTCACCGCGAACCATGCCGCTAAATACACATACGGCGCCGGTATCTGGCGTGGTAATCCTATGGATCAGTTCATCGGTGCTGAAAGGCGCGTCTGGCAGCCATACAATCTCTGCATAAGGTGCGCCGCCACTGACCGGCGGAAAGATCGCCAGTTCATCACCGTCCTTCAAGCTGTCTTCAGGAAACGCAAACTCGCGGTTTACAGCCGTAATTGCAGTACCTAAATGCGGCAGAACTGCCGGAAATTGTCTAGCAAGTTCACTTTTAGCATCAGCCACCGTTGCAGAATCTGATAATTCAATAACGAATTTGCCCTGCCCTGCTATATCTTTCAGAGTCGCAAACAACAAAATTGACAATGTCATCATAGCTATTCATCTACCACATAATCACCGTGTACGCCGCCGTGCTTTTCCAGCAGGCGTATTTCGCTCAAGCACATACTGCGATCTACTGCCTTAGCCATATCGTAGACGGTTAGCGCAGCGATACTGACTGCGGTCAAGGCTTCTATTTCCACCCCAGTTTGACCAGTGGTGCGTGCGCTGGCCTTTATCAGAACGGCGTTTTCAGCATCATCGAAACTGAAGTCAATGTCAACATGAGTAAGCGGAATCGGATGGCACAGCGGAATCAAGTCTGCGGTACGTTTGGCTGCCATTAAACCGGCAATTCGCGCCGTCGTGAGCGCATCGCCTTTTTCCAGCGCATTTTCGCGGATTAAGCGCAGCGTTTCCGGTTTCATCAATACCTTACCCGCTGCAACTGCGGTGCGCGCCGATATTGGCTTATCGCCAACATCCACCATACGCGCGGCGCCCTTATCGTCTACATGCGTCAGCTTCTTATTTTCCATTATTCCTCCCGTTATATCCTATTATAGCCGTGACGAATGTTAATGCCGTCTTGAACACAGTTCGTCGTAACGTGTATACTTCCGCCTTATAAAATAGCCAACTGCCTCGTTAATTTTCCATTTGGAGAACCACTTTTGAGTATTTTCCGCTCCGGAATGAGCAAAACACGTCAATCTTTTTTTGGCCGCATTTCCCAGATATTAACTGGGAGCGCGGAGATTGATGATGATACCTGGGATGATATTGAAGCCCTGCTCATTCAAGCTGATATGGGCGTTGATACCACCCGCGCCGTATTAGATGATCTTCAAAACAGGGTGCGTAAACAGGGGGTTCGCAACGCTGAAGATGTGCAACCTCTGCTCAAACAGTCCCTTCGCGCTTTACTAAAAGACCCACCCACATTGAATATCAGCGGGCGCCCACTGTCGATCATCCTGATCGTCGGCGTTAACGGCTCTGGCAAAACGACGACTATCGGAAAATTGGCGCACCGTTTGAATAATATCAACCAGCGTAAAGTGATGCTGGCCGCTGGAGACACCTTCCGCGCTGCTGCAATTGAACAATTACAAATGTGGGGTGAACGGGTTGGTGTGCCGGTCATCGCCAATAAGCCAGGCAGCGATCCTGCAGCCGTCGTCTTTGATGCGAGTGCTGCCGCCAACGCGCGCGGGCGCGATGTGCTGATCGTAGATACAGCGGGGCGGTTACATACCAATCACAATTTGATGGAAGAACTCGCAAAAATTAAGGCGGTTTCGCAGAAAGTCATCGCTGATGCACCACACGAAGTGCTGCTCGTACTAGACGGAACGACGGGCCAGAATGCGCTTCAACAAGCTCAAAAATTCCGCGAGATGGTGGACGTCACTGGCGTGATCGTGACCAAGTTGGATAGCACTGCCAAAGGTGGGATGATCTTCGCTATCAACCACGATTTAGGGCTGCCGATTCATTATGTTGGGTTAGGCGAGAAGATGACCGATCTCGTCTTCTTCAACCCTGAGTATTTTGTTGACAGCCTTTTCGATGAAGAAGGTTAGAAGAAAGCCAGAGCATGGAAAATCTTACCGCATCGCTACAGGCGATGCAGTCACAAGTTCATCAACTCATGCAGCGTGTAGACCTTGACAGCAAGGCAGACCGCGCCGCCGACTTAGAGCTAGAGGCATCAGCGCCCGATTTCTGGTCCAATCCTGAACAGGCGCAGCGGGTGATGCAGGAAATTTCGCGCCTCAAAGGCGAGATTGATCACTGGAATACAGTTCTGGCGCGAATTAAAGATACGCTGGAACTGGCGCAGCTTGACGACGAGACGCTTCATGAAGAGTTATCAGGAGAAACGCGGCAGCTTGAGGAAGCAGTTGAACGGCTCTCTTTACAAACGCTGCTGAATGGTCAATATGATGATCACAACGCCATTTTTGCAATCCACGCCGGTGCAGGTGGAACTGATTCACAGGATTGGGCGCAGATGCTGGAACGCATGTATCTTCGCTGGCTTGAAGACAATGGCTATAAAGTTGAAATTCTAGATCGCAGCGAGGGCGAAGAAGCTGGTCTGAAAAGTGTGACCATGAGCATTAAGGGAGAGTATGCTTATGGATATCTACAAAGCGAACAGGGAGTTCATCGTCTGGTGCGTATCAGCCCGTTTGATGCAGCTAAGCGTCGCCATACTTCGTTCAGCAAAGTTGAACTTTGGCCGGATCTTGAAGGCAACCTTGAGATCGAAATCAACGAAAAAGATCTCAAAATTGAAACATACCGTTCCAGCGGCGCAGGCGGGCAGAACGTTCAGAAAAACGATACCGCGGTTCGCCTCACCCACATGCCTACGGGTATCGTCGTAAGCTGCCAGAATCAGCGCAGCCAGATGCAAAATCGTGAACGGGCAATGCAAATTTTGAAAGCACGCCTCTTTGAGATTGAGCGCAAAAAACGCGATCAGCAAATTGCCGCATTAAAAGGTGATATTGTGAGCGCAGAATGGGGCAATCAGATACGGTCTTATGTGCTGCATCCCTATCGTATCGTGAAAGATCATCGGACTGGATACGAAGAATCAAACACGGATGCGGTATTGGATGGCCGCCTGAATGGATTTATGGAAGCGTATTTACGGGCGAAGGTGAACCAAACACTCGCCCAGCCTGATACCGCGCTAGATCTGGAGACATAAGGCGACCTGATGCCCGCGCTAAACTTCGCTGTCGAAATTGCTGCCCTGCCCGGTGGGGAATTACCCCCCACTTATCGCGTCAAGGTCGCGTCTCCTGTCGGCGAAGTTTCTGTCGATGTCACTTCACCCCTTACCCAACAAGAAATTGATGCCTATTTTCAGGCATTCAATGAAGTTCGTCCGTCATCCCGCGCAGCGCAGGCCAATGCCGCCCGCGAATTAGGCGAACGTCTGTTTAGTTTTCTTATCCAATCTCACCGCGACCTGCAATCAGCATATATCGCTAGCCTTGAACGCGCCGGAACTGACGGACTGCGAATTCGGCTTTCAGTGGACAGCGCAGGGCTACTCGCGCCGCTGCCATGGGAAACGATCCGCGATCCAAATAGGGACTTTTTGGCGCTCTCGCGCCTTACGCCGGTCGTGCGCCATTCATCAATGGTTACTTTACGGCGACTGCCAGCATTAGCAGTTACACCGCGTATTCTGGTCGTGCTCGCTTCGCCCGAAGGTTTCCCTAAGCTGGATGTTGAGGCTGAATGGCAGCGACTTCAGCGGGCGACCACGGAATTACGAGAAAATAACCGCCTTACTCTTGAGCGATTAGAACAGCCTTCCCTCATCGCGCTGCAACGCAAGCTGCGGGCGGCGGACTATCACGTCATCCATTTCATCGGGCATAGTGACTTTGACAGCCAGCGAGGGCGGGGATTGCTGGTTTTTGAAAACGAATCCGGGAATAAGCAGCCGCAAATTGTCACTGGCGAAGCACTGGGCCGCGAAATTGGTGAAGAGGGTACGGTACGGCTGGTCGTGATGAACTCGTGTCACAGCGCCCGCCGGCCGGAAGATGATGCGCTTGCGGGCATTGCCAGCGGGCTGGTAGCGCGCGGGATTAGTGCTGTTGTAGCCATGCAGTTTGAAATTACAGATGCGTCAGCGCAGTTGTTCGCGGAGGAATTTTACCGCGCATTAGCAGATGAACTGCCGATTGATCTCGCTATGAGCGAAGCTAGGCGGGCGCTCGCCAACAATACCGTTGGTGCTGAATGGGCCACACCTGTGCTTTATATGCGTTCTGAAGATGGCGTATTATTTGCTCGCGCAAAATCAGGAAGCACAGCCCCGGTGAATGAATCCGCGACAGAAGAACGCGCCAATCGCAAATGGCTTGTTGGCGCGGGTGTCGCGGCTGTGCTTGTGGGTCTTCTGATCACCTTGATTCTGGCATCGTCATTATTTCCCCTTATTAACCCCACACCAACCGTCATTCCCGCAAGCGCAACGCCGTCCGGCCCAACGGAAGTGCCTGCCCTACCTGATTTACAGATCGGCACAATCCGAATCTCCCCGCGAGAGCCTGCGCCGGGACAAACATTCCGAGTAAGCGTCACCATTACCAATGCTGGAAATGCGAATACTGGGGCATTTAGTTATGGGTGGGATGCCAGTCTTTCCGACCCTGTATTGCTCAATTCATTCACCGATACCGTCGAAGATATTCCCCCCGGCGCGTCTAAAAACATTACGTTTCCTTACAGTTATGGTTGGTGGGGAACCTATACATCGCAAGTCCGCGTTGACCTGCTTTCCGAAATACCGGAAAGCAACGAACCTAACAATGTTCGACCATTCAACATTACGCTTCGTAATGAGCCATTTGACATAGATTTCACGCTGCTTCCGAATAACGAATTCGTTAGCCCGCCAACTCCGGTCACAGATGAAACCTTTACACTATGGAATTTTATCGTGAGTGGACTTACGGACGCCCTACCCGACTGCGAAGATGTAGGGTTACAACTTGCAGATGCCGCCGGGGATATTGTCCTTGAGCCAGTTGCCAGCGACGAATGCGCCTCAATTCCGCTTAGTGTGCGAATTTTGCGGGCGCCGGTTTCTGGCGCTGATCTTGAACTGCTGATTGATGCTGATGGAACCGCAACAATCCGATATTTTGCGGATATTGCAGGCGAAACCCTGATCAGCGAACAGCGTGATATACCCGTTGAACAGGGCGAACTTGTGGCCTTTGCTTTCAGCGAAAATGTATCTCAAGCGATTGCACGAATTGACATTGAAGTTTCATCCGGGCGGGTACGCTTAAGCCGTATGGTACTTTACCCGCCAACATAACAAAAACAGCGACACCAATGGGCAGGCTTCAATGATAATTTTGCCCATGCTCCGAAACTTCAGAGTATTTTCAAAACAGCAGTCTTAGACAGGGATTTATGTAGAAAATGACGTTGTGCGGAACTTTGCGAATAGCTTTCCCAATCTTGACTCCCCCCTTGCTTTTCTATATAATTCCCGATACTAATGATCACTTCTGCGCTCCCTCCCTGTGAACGCAGCGCTGGAATCGGAATTCCATGCGCTGTTTTGTCGTTTATTACCGATGCGAGCCAGAAGAATTTCGCTCTATTATCAGCGGTCATAACCGCGAATTCCACCAAGTCATAATCAATATCCTGTTACTGTTTTAGCGCAGAGGAGGAACCGCCTTGGAGGCGAAGGATTTTAGCGCGCTACGCGTTAGTTTAGCATCGCCCGAAGACATTAAGAATTGGTCTTATGGTGAAGTGCTAAAGCCGGAAACCATCAATTACCGCCGCCTGCGTCCGGAAAAAGATGGGTTATTCTGCGAAGCTATCTTTGGTCCCACCCGCGACTACCAGTGTTACTGCGGTAAGTACAAAAATATCCGTTATAAGGGCATCATCTGCGATAAGTGCGGGGTTGAAGTCACCCGTTCCAGCGTTCGCCGTGAACGGATGGGGCATATTGAACTTGCTGCGCCAGTGGCTCACGTCTGGTATACCCGCCGCGTCCCCAGTTATCTGGGCATGCTGCTTGATGTTAGCCGCCGCAATCTGGATCGCGTGCTGTATTTTGCGCAGTACGTGGTCACCAACATTGATGAAGACGCCCGCCTACGCGCCATGTCCCGCATCGACAAAGAACTTCGGCAAAAGGAAAGCGCGCTGCTTGGCGATCTTGAGTCACAGGAAACTGCCCGTCGCACCCAGCAAGATGCTGTCGCCAGCGAGTTAGAGACAACCACCCGCGAAGTGAATCGTCACTTTGAGGATGAACTTTCACGCCTGAGCGACGAAGTAATGCGTGAAGCACAGAGCGTGAACAGCCGCATCGAAGCATATATGGGGCAGGCCGCGCCGACCGATATTGACTTCCCCGGCGCCAATACCGTAATCGTGGCGAAGGGTGAAATAGTTGACAACTCGCACATCAGCCGCGTGCAAAATATCGTCAATGCTCGTCTGAATGAACTTCAGAATGAAGTAGATGTTATGCGCCGTGGTCAGATTGACGATTTAGCTGGCGAAGCTGCCTCCCAAACGGAACTGTCGGCACTCGCCACTGAAGCTGATATCGAAATTACAGACCGCCTAAAGCTGCTGCGGCAAAATGCTGAAAAAGCCCGTAGTGAACTCCAAGACCTGCATATTCTGCAATTCCTGCCAGAGAACCGCTACCGCGAGCTAAAGCAGCGTTACGGGCAGGTATTTCAGGCAGACATGGGTGCTGAAGCTTTCTACGAGATTCTAAAGGTTATGGATCTCGAGCAAATGGCTAAAGACCTATGGATCGAAGTTCGTACCACCCGCTCCAAGCAGCGTAAAAAGAAAGCGACTAAGCGCCTGCGCGTGGTGGAAAACCTGCGCAAGAGCAGCAATCGCCCTGAATGGATGATTCTGAAGGTGCTGCCGGTCATTCCTCCGGATTTGCGCCCAATGGTCCAGTTGGATGGCGGCCGCTTTGCAACAAGCGATCTAAATGACCTGTATCGCCGCGTGATCAACCGTAATAACCGCCTTAAGCATCTGCTGGAGCTTGGCGCGCCAGATGTTATCGTGCGCAACGAAAAGCGTATGCTTCAGGAAGCGGTTGACAGCCTCGTAGATAACAACCAGCGCAACAAAGCTATGAGCCGCCGAGGGCGCCGTGAACTGAAGTCTTTGAGCGATATGCTCAAAGGCAAGAAGGGACGCTTCCGTCGCAACTTACTTGGTAAACGTGTTGACTATTCTGGCCGTTCGGTCATTGTCATTGGCCCGCGGCTGAAGCTGCACCAGTGCGGCTTACCAAAAACGATGGCGCTGGAGCTTTATCGCCCCTTCGTCATCAGCCGTTTGGTATATCACGGTTACGCCAGCAACGTGAAGGGCGCGAAGCGCATTATCGAACGCGAAAAGCCGGAAGTGTGGGAAGTTCTGGAAGAAGTCATCAAGGATCGTCCTGTCCTGCTGAATCGCGCACCTACCCTGCATCGTCTTGGTATTCAGGCGTTCGAACCGCAGTTGGTAGAGGGGAAAGCGATTCAAATTCACCCGCTGGTTTGTTCGGCCTTCAATGCCGACTTTGACGGAGACCAGATGGCCGTTCACGTCCCGCTGAGCGACAAAGCCGTTCAGGAAGCGCGTGATCTGATGCTGAGCACTAAGAATTTGCTCAAGCCTGCTGACGGCCAACCAATCGTTGCTCCGGCGAAAGACATGGTTCTGGGTATTTATTACCTCACCATGGATCCATCGGTGGAAATTTTCACCCGGCCCGAACGCGCCGATGAATTTCGCTCGATTGAATCGCTGAAAGACCCCGCCATGAAGATCGGCGTGGGCTTCCGTACCAATGGCTACTATTGGGCACACGATCACGAAATCCCCGGCATCGTTATGTTTGATGCGCCTGAAATCAGCAAAGATAATGAGCGTCTGAATGAGGCCGTCAACCTGACCACCCAAGCCGTCCTCAACGGCGAGGTGGATGCTATGCTCGCCAACGCCTACGATTTCGGCCAGCATTTGAAGAAGAAGGGGCTTACAGGCCAGTTGGTTCCAGCGAACCTGCACGAGCGCCGCCATGTTGTAGATATGGATGAAGTAGAGTATCTCTACAATATCGGTCTTGTTGGCCTACATACACCCATTCTGCTGGGTACCTATCTGGAAACCCGCGAACCGCTGCCAGAACCTGAAGAGACTACCGTCGGGCGCGCAATTTTCAATCGCATTCTTCCCGACGAAATGCGCTTCGTTCAGAAAACGCAGGGCAAAAAAGAATTGCAGGAATTGGTTGACAAGGCCTATCGTCGCGTTGGCCCTGAAGTAACCACCAATATCGTAGACTCGATTAAGGATTTAGGGTTCCACTACGCCACAGTATCTGGCACAACCGTCGCCGTTGCCGACATTACGGTACCTGATCAGCGCGCCGAGATCTTGCGAGAAGCAGAAGAAGTTGTAGATCGCAATGAACGTGACTTCCGCCGCGGCCTGATGACCGAGGAAGAGCGCTACCAGAACACCGTAGACACCTGGAACAACGCCAAAGAAAATCTACAAAACGTGATTCGCGGCTCACTCAACCCCTACGGGCCAATTGCGATTATGGCACTTTCAGGGTCAACAAAAGGCGGCTTTGGCCCTATTACCCAGTTAGCCGGTATGCGCGGGCTGATGGCTGACCCATCAGGTCGTATCATTGACCTGCCTATTCGCAGCCACTTCCGCGAGGGTTTGACCGCGCTGGAATACTTCATCTCCACCCATGGCGCGCGCAAAGGTCTAGCAGATACCGCGCTGCGTACTGCCGACGCTGGTTATTTAACTCGCCGTCTGGTAGATGTTGCGCAGGAAATGATCATCAACCGTACTGACTGCGGTACGCAAGAAGGCATCTGGATCCGCCGCTCAGACGACATCGCCAATCAGAACTTATTTGAACGTACCGTCGGGCGCTGTGCCGCGAAAGATCTCTATGATCCCAACACTGGCGAACTGATGGTTGCGCGTAATGGGATGATTGACGAAGAAATTGCCGAGGCAATTAACCGAAATACGGATATTCCTGAAGTATATGTTCGCAGTCCGCTAACCTGCAATCTCATTCACGGCATTTGCGCCCTGTGCTATGGGCGCGATCTGGGTCGTGGTGACATGGCGGAAATCGGCACGGCTGTGGGCGTTATCGCCGCACAATCCATCGGTGAACCCGGCACTCAGCTTACACTGCGTACCTTCCATACTGGTGGTACAGCGCAGGCATCTGGCGACATCACCAGCGGTCTACCGCGTGTTGAAGAGCTGTTCGAGGGGCGTAAGAAGCCGAAAGGCGAGGCGGTTGTCACCGATATCGGTGGAACGCTGCGTCTATCCAAACGTGACGGCGTGCGTATCGCTACCGTCATCAACAGCGAAGTCATCGCGGAAACTTATACAGTACCCGCAGGCTGGACGCTAAACGTCGCTGAAGACCAGAAGGTATCGTCGGGCTTCATCCTCGCTCAAGATGAGGACAGCGGCGAAACGCTGCTCGCCACCATGGATGGCGTTGCCCACATTGAAGAAAACGCCATTTACCTGCGCTTTGAAAAGCGCGATGAAATGGAATATGACATTCCTTCCAGCTCACGACTGCTACCAGAGGCATATGACGGCGCAGAAGTTGTCGCCGGGCAGCAGTTAACCGAAGGCGCGCTGAATCCACACCGCGTACTGCGCATTCTAGGTGAAGAAAAGACTCAGCTGTACCTGCTGACTGAAATTCAGAAGGTATACCGCGCTCAAGGCGTGAACATCAGTGATAAACACTTCGAAATCATCATCCGCAAGATGCTGTCGCGGGTACAACTTACCCGCAGCGGCGATAGTGACCTGCTGCCCGGCGAGTTGATCGAAAAGCTTCAACTGCTGAAGATCAACGAGCAGCTCATCGAGCAAGGGTTAGAACCTGCCGCAGGCGTCCCAATCTTGTTGGGCGTCACCAAGGCGGCGCTAACTACGGACAGTTTCCTATCTGCCTCCAGTTTCCAGCATACGATCAAGGTGCTAGCGGGCGCAGCCATTGAAGGAAAGACTGATAATCTGTATGGTCTGAAGGAAAATGTGATCATCGGCAAGCTTATCCCTGCCGGTACTGGTTTCCATACCTATCAGGATCGCGAATTGATTGCGCCAAGCGTTACGCTTGCGGCGCAAGGCGCACTTGATGCCGGCGCTGACATCTACGACGATGAAAGCGACACCGAAGAACCCTCACGTAACGAAGACGACTAAATACAGCCACTTCATTCAAAAAGGCGATCTAGATAAGATCGCCTTTTTGAATCTTCCTAAGCGCAAAAATAGCGCATGAATATACTATGGATAAGCCATTTCTAATCTTGTCCATCTTGTAAGTGTATTTGAAAGACAAAGTAATATGCTATCTTCGCACCAGAAATTAAACACCATCATCATCCTGATGCTGAGCGCACTTTTCAGCATGGCATTCAGCGCCACAGCTCAAGATTCCCCCACCGTCATATTACAATCGGAACTCAATATTGGCTTTAACTGCCCGGTGGCGGCTACAGTTAGTCCCGATCAGGCGCAGTTATGGATCATGACAGACAACTGCGTCGGTTCTGGTTATGCCATCCTCATCTACGATATTGCCAGTGAGTCATTTATACAGGTTCGCAACGATGATTTCGCCCCGTTCTTTGAAACGCTCACTTTTGAGCAGTGGGTAGCCAGTTACGTCTCGCCGTTTGCTTACACGGCAAACGATACGCTCGAATTGATCTTTGCTGATAGCATTCAGGATTACGATACAGGTAGGATAGTTGCGCCTATTAGCGGGGATGGGTCAGCAGAATCTACGACGATACTGCTAACCCTTGAAACGCTGCAAAACCTGATTCCCGGCTACGCAGGCTACCCTGAAAGCACCGTATATAATGCCGATCATTCAATTGCCGCGGTAAGCGATGTTGCTAGCATTCACATTCTCGACCTGCACAGTGGTGATGAGTTATTCGTAATTGATACGCCGGATGGCTCAGAAAGCTATTTTCCGGTGTTCGCGCCAGACGGTCAATCATTATATGTTTCCCGCCTGCTAAATCCTGACGATATAACCGACAATTCCGCTAGTTTAAGTGTTTATAGCCTGCATGATGGCGCGGTTACAGCCACTTACGAAGTACCTACGGCATTCTTGTGGCCTAGCCCTGACAATCAGTGGATTGCAGGCACTATACCCGATCCATCCGGAGATGACAGCGGCGACAGTCTGTTAATCGTCGCGAATCTAGCCACAGGAAATGTTAGCCAACCGCTGCCCATCAATGAGCCAACCCGCCGTGCTGCTGAATGTGTAAACGATGGGCGCAGCATTGCCGATCTTGATTTCACGGTGGAAGGAGATTTGCCGATTTCTAGTCTGATCTGGCTGCCTGACAGCTCTGGCTTTTATACCACCAACAGCTATGGCGGAGATGCCATAAGCGGAGGCCGACCCTGTTTCCTAGATTATAGCCGCCTGCGCTTATACTCAATTCAAACTCCAAACTAGGAGCAAAACACCCTCTCGTGTGAGAGGGTGTTTTATATATTCGCATAAACAACGGCTCATTACTGCATAGGCGCAGGAATAACCCCACAGTAATCTGACAGCGAAACTTCAGGGCGCACCGCATCGTATACCATCCAGTAAACGGGGCGTTCAGTACGATTCGTACTATTCAAGTCTAGCGCGCAGCCATCGCCAGGAATGAGCATGCTGTAGGCAGCACGTTCATCACTGTTTTGCACCATACCCGCCAGCGTCGCAAAGTTCAAATTCCAAAGGATGGTAACGCCTATATCCGGGCTATCCTGAGCTATCTGTAATGCGCGTATGGTATTCACACCCTGCTTCAGGCGATCAGTATAAAGAATCCAGTCGTCCCCCGCGGGCGGGGCTGTTGGATAGCCATCCCAACTGGCATAGCCAAATTCAGTAATCCACATCTGGCGATTGTCGTTATTCTCACGCATGATCTGGCGATAATTATCTAGCGTATCCGCAAAGAAGAAGTGCGGGTTATCATCCCACCCCTGCCCTTCCACGGCGTCGCAGCAGCGCGCATCTGGCGGGTTGCCCCACGGATACGGATGTACCCCCAGAATTACATCGGGGTAGTTCATCAAACCTGCGCCGTACATCTGCCGCAGAAATTCCCCATCATCAATTGAGAAACTGCTGGTGGTGGTTGGGGCAAGGCCAGCAGTCAAAACCGGAATTGTAGGCGAATACGCACGAACCGCCTGATAAGCCGCCCCGAACAACTGCATATAGCCCGAACCGCTAAAAGGCAGCGTCCCCTGCCATTCCCGCAGCAAGTTTGGCTCATTCCAGACTTCAACCGCATCAATGTAATCGCCAATCACCGGCCGGTATAGATCAGCATTAATTTCCTGAAAGATCAGCGTGATGAAGTTCGCTAAATCCTGTGGGTTATCGGGCGGGCCATCTTCAGTATGCACCGAACGCGCCCACTGCGGCGCTTTGACCACGCTGATCAAGACGTTCAAGCCGCGATTAGCGGCATCTTCTAGATACTGCTCAACCCGAAGGAAAAATTCATCGTTTTTCTGATTAGGCCCATCTGGCTGCATATCGCGCCATGAGAGCTGTACTTTCACCCATTTAACTCCCAGTCGCTCAATGTCACCCATCGCGGCTTGCCAATCTTGAAGCGATAGGTTTATATCTAGCTGCACCCCAATATCATTGGGATTGAGATCCGGCAAATATGGGCGCAATGGCAAATCCGGAACGGTTGGCGTTATCGTGGGCGAGCCAGAAATTGGCGATGTAGTTGGCGCTGCCACCGGAAAAGTAGGCGGTGGTGAAACCTCGCCCGAAACGACAGGGCCTTGCCACGTCGCCCCGGCAGTGAGGGTTGAGCTTTCCACTGGAACAATAGTTGTCGTTGGTGGTACAGGCGTTATCGTTGGCGCAACGGCCACCTCCACCTGCGTATTGGTGGGGATCGCTGCCGTGTTCGTCGCAAGGATCGGCTCTGATGTGGCCGTTGCGGGAACTGTCGGAAGAACGGTCGCTGGAATTTCCGTCGGCACGACTGCTGCCTCCGTTGCCGCAACTGCGGTTGCTGTTACTTCAGGTGTTGCCGTCCAGTAAACTGGCACCGGTGTTTGTGGCGCACATGCACTGGAAAGCCCAAGAAAAAGCAGGCCAAGCAAGCGTAAAAGCTGAGAGATTATGTCCATGCGTGGTATCGTATCATAAGAATGAGTACTCTCAAGAGAAAATACCCTACGTTTTACCACTACAAACAGCCCTTTCGTGTTATAATTAGAACTTATGTTCAATTGACAATACCGTTCATTCACTTAGAATGATTGCGCACTAGCCGCTGGAGCAAGCTACAAAAATGACCAATGGAGTAATCCGCCAAATAAACATCGGGCAGGAAATGCGCGAATCCTATCTCGATTACGCCATGAGCGTGATCGTTGCCCGCGCGCTTCCAGATGCCCGCGATGGCCTGAAGCCTGTACATCGCCGCATCATGTATGCCATGTACGACATGGGTATACGTTCAGATACCCCTTTCAAGAAATGCGCCCGTATTGTCGGTGAGGTACTGGGCAAATATCACCCCCACGGAGACGCCGCCGTTTATGAATCGCTGGTGCGTATGGCGCAGGATTTCGCAATGCGCAACCCGCTGGTTGAGGGGCAAGGGAATTTCGGCAGTATTGACGGTGACGGCGCAGCAGCTATGCGCTACACCGAAGCAAGAATGGCCGCCATTGGTGATGAACTACTCACCGATATTGACAAGAACACTGTTGAATTTGTAGATAATTTTGATGGTACGCTGTCCGAACCTTCGGTGCTGCCCTCCAGTTTTCCGAATTTACTGGTCAACGGTTCATCGGGTATCGCAGTGGGGATGTCTACCAACATTCCTCCGCACAATCTCGGTGAAACCTGTGATGCTTTAATTCACATGCTCAATAACTGGACCGGGTTGGACGATATCGGCGTTCCTGATTTGATGCAGTTCATCAAAGGGCCGGACTTTCCTACAGGGGGTCTGATTTACCATCACATTGATGATGTGGAAACCGATGAAGGCTCGCTTGCCGTCGCCTATGCCACAGGACGCGGGAAAATTACGATGCGCGCGCGCTGCCATATCGAAGAGATGGGGCGCGGCAAATCACGGATCATCGTCACCGAACTACCCTATCAAACCAATAAATCCTCACTGATCGAACGCATAGCGATGCTTGCCCGTGAGGGCCGTTTGGAAGGTCTTGCCGACTTGCGCGACGAGTCCGACAGGCAGGGGTTGCGCCTCACGATTGAACTTCAACGCGGCGCCGTCGCCACGGATGTACTGGCGCAGCTTTTCAAGCTAACGCCGCTTCAAGAAACCTTCAGCATCATTATGCTGGCGCTGGTGAATGGCGAACCGCGCTTGCTCTCATTGAAACAATGCCTGAAGGTATATCTTGATCATCGCTTAGAAATTGTGCGCCGCCGCAGCGAATATGACCTCCAAAAGGCGCGGGATCGCGCACATATTCTGGAAGGGCTGATCAAGGCGCTAGATCGGATGGACGAAGTGATTGCGACCATTCGCAAATCTAAAACGGTGGACACTGCCCGTGATGCGCTAATGACACTGCTGGATATCACCGAAATTCAGGCGCGGGCTATTCTGGATATGCAGCTTCGGCGGTTGGCCGCTTTGGAACGGCAGACCATCGTTCAAGAGCATAAAGAGAAAATTGAATTGATTGCCTACCTCGAAGGCGTGTTAAGTAGCCCCGAAAAAATGAGGGCGGTCATTGCTGAAGAACTAGCAATGATTAAACAGGCCTATGGTGAGCCACGCCGCAGCATCATCATTGATGATACAGCGACGGCAACCCCCACTGAAGCGCTGATGCTGCCTCAGGAAGCGACATGGGTAACATTCACCGCCAGCGGGAAAATTGGGCGCACTTTCGATTCTGTACAGCCAAAAATTACCGGTGACGTTAAAGATCCGCCGCGTTTCATTTTGCAAAGTGTGACGGATCATATCCTGTATCTTTTCTCTACAGACGGCAACTGCGCCACACTGCCAGTACACCAGCTACCACAAATTAACGCGGCATCAGAAGGGACAGCCTTTCAGGATTTGAGCAGTTTAAAAAATGGGCACTCTATCTGTGCCGCCCTTAGCTTACCGCCAAATGGCGCGGGAGGATTCCTGTTCTTTGCCACGCAGTTAGGCGAAGTTAAGCGCCAGAGGCTTGAAGATTGGCCTGGTTTGATGGCTCACAGTTTCAAGGTAATGGACATCGAAAACGGCGATGAACTCGGTTGGGTGATGGTGACCAGCGGCGAAAACGAAGTCGTATTAAGCACGCAGCAAGTATCAGCGATTCGTTTCAAAGAATCGGATGTTCGCCCAACCGGCATGGGCGCAGGCGGTATGCGGGGCATCAAGCTGGCGGATGCAAATGATCGGGTCGTCGGCGCAAACCTCGTTTCTGAGGGGTCATACCTGATCGCAATCACCAGTGATGGTATCGCCAAAACCTCACCGATTAGCGAATACCCAGTTCAAGGACGTGCCGGAAGCGGGGTAATCGCCATGAAGCTGCCGCAGGACAGCCCGGGTCTGGCATCAGCTTGTATTGTTGAAAAACTGGATGAACCAGTGATCATTCTGACCAGCAAGCACCGCGCCAAAACCATTAAAGCAGGAACTTTGCCGGCCGCGAAGCGCGCTGGTAAAGGTGACATTGTGATCGCGTTAGGATTAAAAGAGAGTGTAGCGGCACTCACAACCTATCAGAATATCCCCACCTTTGAGCAATCAGGGGAAAGTACGCTTGTTGAAACGCCAGACAGCGCATGATTCACTACCATAAAAATACAGACGAGCCGATTAGCTCGTCTGTATTTTCTCTGGAATTTTCTGAATACGTCTTTAGTGGGTACGTCTACGCGCCTCAACGACGTTATGGATATTGCTTAGCCGGGTCAGGATGCGCGTTAGATGGGTCATATCGGTGATTTCAAGTGTGATATGCACCGTTGCGATACCATGCAGCACATTCACGTTCACTGTAGACATATTCACCTTCTCATCGGCAATCATCGTACTGATATCTTTCATCAATGCCTCGCGATCATAAGCAATGAGTTCAATCGGTACCGAAAAACGCTGTTCCTGCGTGGTCTTACCCCATGAAACGGGAATCAGGCGCTCTTGCTCAGCATTGATATTCGGGCAATCTGCACGATGCACCGTAACGCCCCGCCCGCGCGTTACATAACCGGTGATATCTTCGGGCGGCACCGGACGGCAGCAGCGCGCCAGATTCACCAGATAACCGCCAGTCCCCAGAATTGCAACGTTCGATGTAGAATCAACACTCAGATTAGCGGGTGACTGTCTCGCCTTAAGGGTTTCTTTCTCGCGCGCAAGTTGTTCACGCCGTTCTACTTCAAGGATTTTGGAGGCAATTTGCCCGCCATTAATATCGCCGGCGCCGACAGCCGCAAAGAAATCCTCAAGACTTTCGTAGCCAAAATATCCGGATACGGTGTCAAAAGGCATATTATCCAGCAGACCAAGCCGTTTTAGTTCACGCTCAAGAACATCACGCCCACCCTGAATGTGCTTGTCACGATCCTGTCGTCTGAACCAGTGGCGAATTTTGTCACGCGCGCGCCCGGTTTTAACGTAACCAAGATTCGGGTTTAACCAGTCCATACTAGGGCCGCCACGCTTTGAGGTGATGATCTCCACCTGATCGCCCGTCTTTAATTCATAATCAAGGCTGACCAATTTACCGCCAACCTTCGCGCCGCGACATTGATGGCCGATTTCGGTATGAATGTGATACGCATAATCTATCGGCGTCGCCCCGGCAGGCAAATCAATGACATCCCCTTTCGGGGTGAATACATACACCCGATCCCGAAACACTTCCGATTTCATGTGATCCACAAATGAATGTGGATCGTCAGGATCGCCAAACTCCATCAGGCGGCGCAAATAGGCAATACGCTTCTCAAAAGCTTCATCGCGGTCTTTCTTGTTGCCCTCTTTGTAACGCCAATGTGCGGCAACACCGTATTCAGCATGTTCGTGCATATCCCACGTGCGAATCTGCACTTCAACGGTCTTACCGCGATCATCACGCACAGCCGTATGCAGGCTGCGATAGAAGTTATCTTTCGGTGAGGCAATATAATCGTCAAACTCGCCAGGTACTGGATGCCACATATTATGAACCACGCCCAGCGCCAAATAACATTCCGGTATCGTACTCACAATGATACGTACCGCACGCACATCGTAAATTTCGCTAAATGGCAGCGATTTACGATCCATCTTTTTGTAAATACTGTAGATATGCTTTGGTCGCCCCGAAATAGTAGGATTTGGCACGCCATGCGTCACCAGTTCCCCGCGCAGCTTCTCAATGACCTCATTCATGTATTTTTCGCGGTCGCTCTGATGTTCGTCAATGCGGCGCGCAATGTTTTTGTAATCTTCTGGTTTCAGATAACGAAAACTAAGGTCTTCAAGCTGCCATTTGATCTGCCAGATACCCAATCGGTTCGCCAGCGGCGCGTAAATGTCCAATGTCTCTTGTGCGATAGCGCGCTGTTTTTCCGGCGTCATATAGCCAAGAGTGCGCATGTTATGTAAACGATCTGCCAGTTTCACCAGCGCCACACGAACATCATCGCCCATAGTCATGAAAACTTTGCGCTGATATTCGAAATCACGGTCAGTATTACGGCTTTTACGATCCGTCGATTCCTGACGTGGTAAATTTTTAAGCTTCGTCACACCTTCAACAATATTGGTAATTGTCGGGCCAAATTCAGCGCGGAGTTCGTCACGTGTGACATCGGTATCTTCGAGCATATCGTGCAGCAAGGCAGCGGCGATTGCTTCCGCATCCAGCCGCATTTCCGCTAAAATATGAGCGACAGCGACGCAATGTGTAAAAAAGGGTTCCCCCGACTTGCGCATTTGCCCCGCATGTTCTTTTTCAGCTTTGATATAGGCGCTCTCAACAACAGCGCGATCGTTTGGCGTTAAGTCAGGGAGCGAATCCAACAAGGATTGCAAACTTAATGCTGGTGCAGCTGCAGGAATAGCGGTACTTACAACCATGAAGAACCTTCCAGTTCAACGTTTAATGACATTCTACATCAAGATCGAGGGGTAAACGCAGCGAAGTTGGTATAATTTCTGAGGCAATAAAAGGTCAAGATTAGTGAACTCTCTTATCTCTGTAGACGCTGCGTTAAACCAGATTCTGACTAGCTTTCAGCTGTTGGATGTTGAGAACGTGTCACTTGATGATGCGTTCAATCGTGTGCTTGCTAAAGTCCAAATTGCAGCAGATTCGCTGCCACCATTCCCCAATTCTAGCATGGACGGATTTGCGGTACGCGCCGCTGACCTGCACGTTACCCCAATACGTCTGCGGGTCACTGGCGATATTCCGGCAGGAAAAGCGCCGCAATTCTCCATTCAAGCTGGTGAAGCCGCCCGAATCATGACCGGCGCACAAATGCCCGAAGGCGCGGATGCCGTCGTGCCAGTAGAAGCAACGGATCAGAATTTCAGGCAAACAGGCGAACTGGATTTACCGGATTTCGTTCAAATAAACCAACCCGTAAAAGCAGGTGATTACGTTCGCCCGCGCGGTGAAGATGTACAAGCCGGGCAGCAGGTGCTGGCAAAAGGTACGCTGCTCGGCGCCGCCGAAATCGGACTGATGGCGGCGATGGGAATCAGCCGTGTGCCAGTTATTCGCCAGCCTCGAGTCGCCATACTCAGCACAGGGGATGAGCTGCTATCTCCGGATCAACCGCTTACGCCCGGAAAGATCCGCGATGCGAACAGCTATTCGCTGGCGGCATTGGTGCGGCAGTATGGGGGAATCCCGATCCGCTTTGCGCCCGCCAAAGATAGCCTTGGGGCTGTGCGTACACGCTTTGAAGAGGCGCTTGCCGAACAACCTAATATCATCCTGAGTTCAGCGGGAGTTTCGGTAGGTGTATTTGATGTGGTGCGTACAGTGATTGCAGAGATGGGGCATATTGACCTGTGGCGTATCAATATTCGCCCCGGAAAGCCGCTGGCCTTCGGTCAGGTGCGCGGCGTTCCGTTCTTCGGGCTGCCCGGCAATCCGGTTTCGGCAATGGTCACATTCGATGTCTTTGTACGCCCAACGCTGTTGAAACTTGGCGGGCGGAACGACGACTCTACCATCGTTGAAGCTACGCTCGAAAAACCGTTTCGCTCTGATGGGCGGCGCACTTTCATGCGCGTTAAGCTGCGGCGCGACACAGAACATGGCAGGTGGAT
>DAOTUZ010000031.1:0-13352 GCA_034437295.1 Anaerolineae bacterium
ATTCGCAGGGACTGCTGACCATACGGTACCGGCAGGAAAAGCATAATCCCATTCTGATCAGTCGCTATACGGTAAATGCCCTCATCGGGTTGTTTGCAGGACTCATCGCTGTGGCAGTTGCAAATGAGATGGTGATTGCCCATCCAGAGGGCGAGCCATCCGTTCCAATAATCATGCTGTTATACGGTGGCCCGATTCTGTATCTGCTTGCCCAGAGCTGGTATCTGCAAGCTGTGCCTAGAGATTCACCGCGCCTACGTCTCATCGGCATCGCTGTGCTGGTACTTGCAGGCATTGCCATGTTGACTGCGCCGCCCTATATTGCGCTGATTCTGGTCGCAGTAATTCTGACGATACTGGTTCTTTTTGACCGACGGACGGCCAAGCCGGCTCAGATTCAGGAACTAAAAGAAAGCGATCATGGGTGAAGTTGGGGCTATTACAATCGCAGGGGATGAAATAGGCGTAACTATCGCAGCTAAGATTATCGTTCAGGGCGTTGAAAGTTAAAAGAAGCGCTGAGGGGGCGTTCTGAAGCGCCCCCCGACTCGTGGTTATGGGTTCAGCGCGGCTGCAATATCTGCGGCGTGGCTGCGCTCATGATCGGTCATTACGCCCAAAAATTCTTCAAGGGTGAGGATCTTGAGCGAGGCGTGCCGGCCAGAAAGATCCAAAATTGAGTCGTCGGCTGCCGCGAGCCATTCAAGCAAGTTAGCGCGGCTTTCGGCAAGGCTGGCGCGGGCTTCCGCAAAAGTCATTTCCGCACGCTTCTCGGTCATCCGCCGGTTATAACGCTCAATATCAAAGTCGGGCGGGATCAGGTCTTGCCCTGCGGCGATAGCCATGAGGACACGCGACTGCCCCTTATCAGAATCGGCAAGATGGATGGTGAGCTGGCGGATATTCCATGCGGCACCATCTGTATAGACACCCGTTTCTGCACGATCTCCGACCTGATCGAGGACGCTGTTGAGATAGGCGCGGCTGTCGTTCAGTTTTTGGATGGCGTTCGCTTTGCGATCAGTCATTTGCTTTCTCCAATAGGCTGTAAGGCTCTAGAGCTGGACGTAGCTGTTTTCGGCAAGAATGAAGCGATGAGCGGCGGGAACGCGCATCGCGCTTGTTACCTGCGAATTATCAGCGATCAGGCTTGAATCAATCCGTCCGGTGATTGCTTTTAGCACGCAGTTTTGCATGACGATGCTGGCTTCAATCTCGCAATTTTCAACTGTAACGTTATCGCCAAGCGAGGTGTATGGGCCGATATAGCTGTTCCGCACTTCAACGTTGCTGCCAATAATCACCGGGCCGCGAACGACACTGCCGATAATTCGGCTGTTTTCGCCAACGATCACCCGTGGGGAAATATCGCTGTCGAGCACTACTGCCGGATCATCCGGGGCGGGCGCGTAGGGTAGATCTCCCAGAATAAGCTGGTTGGCGTGAATGATGGCATCCGGCTTGCCGGCGTCGATCCACCAGCCTTTGAGCTGATAGCCCAATACTTCGGCATTCTGGTCAATGATGTACTGGATTGCATCAGTGATTTCAAGCTCGTTGCGCCATGAGGGCTGAATATTGGCAATTGCGTCAAAAATAGACTTGCGGAACAGGTATGCGCCGGAGATGGCGAGGTTGGTTGGCGGATCCTGCGGCTTTTCGATGACTTTGACGACTTTCCCATCGCGCATGTCGGCAATGCCGAAGCGTTTGGGATCGTTGACTTCGATCAAGGCAATGGCAAGCTCGGCGCTGGACTGTGGAAAATTGTGCAGCAGATTCTCCATTTTGTCCTGAAAAATATTGTCGCCCAAAAGCACGCAAAATGGCTCGTCGCCAACGAAATCATGGCAAAGGCCGACGGCATGCGCCAGCCCGCGCTGTTCGGTTTGAACGATGTAATCGAGATGCACACCAAGTGATTCGCCACTTCCTAACTGACTGACGATAGGCGATTCGAGGTCATTGACCACGATGCCGATTTCGGTTAACCCGGTGTTTTTCAGAACGTCTATGGCGTAGGCAATTAACGGCTTGTTGGCAACTGGAACCAGCGGTTTAGGCATAGTGAGGGTGACGGGGCGCAGGCGCGTACCCTGACCGGCGGCGAGGATAACGGCTTTCATGTTTTAGTCCTCAAAGACGAGAAAAACGAATATGTGATGATTTTACAGTGTGGAAACCAGATTGTCGCATTATTTCGGGCAAGATGCAGCAAGTAAGGGGGGAATAGAGGGACACGGTAGACCGCGCCCCTCTCGATTTCATGGTAGAACTGGCGTTATTCGGCGGCGGTTACCGAAAGCACATACGGCCCCGCATACGAGTCGGCGTAAGTTGCTACCTCAATGATCACAGTTTGGCCGCTTAGAATTTCAAGGGCTTCAATCTGCGAGTTCACGTCTACGCCTAAATCAATGTCGTCGTTTTCGGCGATCAGGTTTTCGTCGGCATCGAACACGCGCAGATACGGATCAATGGCGTCATCGGCGCCGGTTAGCGTGATATTCACCACGGCATCTTCATCAACGGTGAGCGTATAGCGCACAACTTCGCCAATGCCAATTTCACCTTCGATTTCGTCGCCAATCGCGATTGCGCCGCCGTCGGTGATGACGATTTCATCGCTGCTGATGACGCCGAATAATTCGTTGAGATAGCTGATCGCGGTATCCAGAATTGGATCGGGCGCGAAGACGGTGGTTTCGTCTACTGGAACAAGAACATTGGGGACGACGCCGGTGCCTTCAATGTGGATTTCCTGATCGGGGCCAACGGCGCGGCCAACGGTGTAGCGCATGAACAGGCCGTCGGGCAGGATCATATCATCAACACTGCCGCCAAGCCCAGCAGATGGGTACTTTCCGATGATGGTCGTGTCGTTGATCAGGCGCAGGTTATAGGCGAAAAATTCGCAGGCACTGGCGCAGTTGGGGCCAACTAATGCTACAACGCTGCCGGTGAAACGGCTTTCTTCGGGCGCCGGATAAATCAGGCCGGGGAAGTCGAGATTGGTTTCAAAGACGCCGGTGCGGGGGTTGAAGTGGGAGGTGTAGCCGGTGACGACGGGTTCATCTTGATCGAGGAAGTAGCCCGCGAGTTGATCGGCCAACCAACCACTACCGCCGCCATTCTGGCGCAGGTCAATGACGATGCCGGGCAATCCCAACTCATTGACCAGATTCAGAAATTCTTCCCAGAGTTCAACTGTGAGAATTTCATTACCAAAGAAACTGTAGATGTTTACGTAGCCGTAGCCATCGGGCAAGATTTCATAGGTGATTGGCGGCTCGAAGCCAGTCACACCCTGCACGAATGAGGACGCCGCAAAGCTGTTGCGCTCGGCAACGGTGGTCATCTGGACGTTTTCTTCTTCGCCAGCGTCGTTCTGGATGGTAATTTCTACATCTGTGCCTACCGGGAAGCGGATGGCATAGCGAAGCTGCTGGAGACGGCGATTGATGTCGCTGGAGAAGGGGCTAGAGAAGGGAACCGTCGCGCTGACCACATCGTCAATTGGCTCGCCGTTGATGGCAGTCACCTCAGTGAGTAAGCCAAGACCAGCTTGTTCCGCAGGGCCGCCGGGAGTGAGATAGGTGATGACGATACGGCCATCGTCTAGCTCGGTAAGGGACATGCCTAGCCCGCCGCCGGTGCTGGTGAGGAAATCGTCATCAAGCGCGGGGCTGTTGGGGAATACGCCAACATGACCATCGGGGATTGACCACGAGAAATCGCGCATGGCAAATTCAAAAGCAATCGGATCGTCGTCTTGTTCAGCCTGTTCCATACGCGGCAGGAATTCTTCGCGCAGGGCTTCCCAGTCAATACTCTTAAATTCGGTGAAGGCGTACTCGTTGATTAAAAGATCTACGATGCTGTTGAAAGCATCGGTATAGCTTAGCTCTGAAAAATCGGCCACTTCGGCTGATTCGGCTTCCAGCAAGTCCATTTGCCCGACGTTAGAGCGGTCAAAGGTGAAGGGATCGCTGTCCATATCTACGATGGTGTAGCCAGCAGGCACAATGACAATGGGATCATCTTCGGTGAAGAGCAGGCTGTCATCGCCAAAGCCGACGGGGAAACCCTGCCCTTCTTCGGGGGCGTAGATCAAGTATTTGCCGCCGTAAACTTCGCTGGTTCCCGCGTCAACTAGCGTGCTCGCCAGATTGCCCGACCAACCGTAGCCGTCGCGCTGTTCAAGGAAGGGATCGCCAAACATGTTTGACCAGAAGGCAATGGCAAAGACTTGCAGGCCGGTATCTTCCTGCCCATTATTGTCTACGTCCACCAGCGTACCCTGCGGGAGGATGGGCAGGGGAAGGGTGTAGGAAACGGGGGACACAAAGGGATCACTGGTGAAGTGACCGAAAGTTTGTGATTCTAGCGGGAAAGAGAAGACGGGATCACGGTTCACAAAGCCGGCTTGATCTTCGGTGATGATCAGCGGCTGCGCCACGCCTGCGAGCGTGAGGAGATTGGTATAATACATTTGCCCTTCGACAGTTTGCACGCCGCCTTCGTCATTGACGATTTCGGCCATCGGGGGGGCTTCCTGCGCTATTGCAGCGCCGGCAAAAACCAGCGATGCAGCGACCAGCGCGAACAATATTTTTCTCATAGTTACAAATACCCTCGCATTATTTGGACTAATGTTCCGCGAAACTTGCACGTGGATTACTGTAGCACAGATGGAATTATAGCGCGAAGCCCCGCTGAAAAATGTTGCTGCCAATAAAAAGGGGGTTGACCTGCCAAGGGGCAAGGCGGGCGCCTTACCTCTTGGCACATGCTGGTACGATTAACCGGTGCTGGACGTAAGCTGCTTGGCTAGATCGGCCATATCTTCCTGGAGTTCTTTTAAGAAATTACGCCGGGGGTTCTGGACTTGGCCTATATGGGCGATACGCCACAGTTCATCGGCAATTTCCCAGACGGCATTAGGGCGGGCGATGCGCTTGGCGTTGCGCGACAGCTGATGGAGGTGGCGCTGGCCGCTGTGCAGCCATTCGGCTACGGTATCTGCGACTTCATATGGGCTAGGGCAGAATGCCCCGGCGCCATTTTCAACGACAAAGGATACGTTGCCATCTTCCTGACCGGGGATGGCGTCATAGAGGATCATCGGCAGGCCGGCGATGCAGGCTTCACAGATGGTTGAAGGGCCGGCTTTGGTAACCAGCACATCGGCAGCGGCCATTAAGCGGGGCATATCTTTGACGAAACCGTAAATGTGAGTGGGTTGATTCCAGTGAGTTCCTTCAAGCTGCTGCTTAAGCTGATGATTGCGGCCCGCGATGACCGCAAGCTGGCAGGGCAGCCTGAGCGCGTTAATGGCCTGCGCGTTCTTGTAAATTGGCCCCATACCATCGCCGCCGCCAACGATCAAGATGGTTGGGAGGTTGGAGTCCCACCCAAGTGACTGGCGCGCTTCTAATTTATCAGGCAGCGATTTGATGAAATGTGGATTGACGGGCAGCCCAGTGACGCGCATTTGATCGGGCAGAAGGCCGGCTTTCAGCCCGCGATCAAATGCGGTCTGAGTGGGGACAAAGGTTTTGTCGGCGCGGCGGTCATACCAGAACATGGGCGTGGTGACGAGATCGGTGACCACGACAACGAACGGGGGGCGTTTTGCCCCGGCAAGCAGCGCGTGCATAGATGGGCGGGTGAGAATAGAGTGTACGGAGACGATGGCATCCGCGGGGTTTTCGCGGATCATTTGCTTGAGGCGGCTTTCCATGGTCAGGTACATGCCGCGCGCGGCTGTCTTTGCGCTGTGGGTGGTATCGAGTAATTTATAGCCCATGCCCCATGAGGATTTGCTGTGGTTGACCAGCCATGGGTAAAACTCCGGCATGTATTTCCATGGGAAGGGGGAATAGCTGCGGAAAACATCTACAAGCTGAACGTCAACTTCATAACGAGTGAGCAGCGCCACGCGGATAGCTTCAGCCGCGGCACGGTGTCCTCCACCGGTATCAGACATCAAAAAGATGATTCTTTTCAAGACGATTCGCCTCCTTGTTCGGGCGATGGATGATGCGAAACGATCCGCTTCAACTGCTTATTAAACACCCCCCGCGCTAACAGGACTTGCCGCCCACAAGCGACACAGCGCAAACCGATATCTGCGCCGATGCGGTAAACATCCCATAGATCGCCGCCGCATGGATGCGGTTTACGCATTTGCACGCGATCTCCGGGACGCACATCCGGCAGGGAATGGGCGCTATCTGCCATGGAGATGAGCGCCTGTTGCAGTAGCAATCGTAGACACCATCGCTATTGTACCTTGCAAACGATAATCGTGTTTTGTTGCAGGGCTAGCGCATCCAATTTCAAAAGACACCGCATAAACCGCCAAGATGTTAGAAACAGCCAAGAACGAACCTGAGGGCGCAGCACGCTGCCCCCCTACAACCCTTTGCAGCCTGTTATCACCAAGAAGATCATTTTGATGTGGCAGCCCCATATTTTGTTGCAGAGAGTCTAACTGAGTACTTGCAGCCCCTGATATAATACGCGGACGATTATCAACGAGTCTCATTGGAGAAACACATTGCTTCTTGGTGGAAACCTTAGTATTGAAGGTCTGATCATCAATTTGGTGGTGCTGTTGATCGGCATGACCCTGCATGAATTTGCTCATAACTATATCGGCTGGAAGATGGGCGATCCAACGCCCGCCCAGCAAGGCCGGCTGACCTTGAACCCGTTTGTGCATATCAACTGGGTGGGCTGGTTGATGTTCGCGCTGATCGGTTTTGGTATTTTAGGTTCTGCGCCAATTTCGCCGTACCGGATGCCACAGGAAAACCGGCGCTGGCGGTGGCTGGCGGCGGTTGCCGCAGGGCCGCTTTCTAATTTGATATTGGCGGCCATTTTCGGGCTGGTGATTCGCCTGATGGGGCAGACACTGTTCAACTTACCGGACATTTTCACAAACTTTCTGGTTCAGATGGTCTATCTTAATGTGCTGCTGGCAGTTTTTAACCTGCTGCCGCTGTACCCGATTGACGGTTGGCAGATTGTGTATGCGCTGCTGCCACCGGAACTGGCCGTGAAATGGGAACAGTATCGTAATGTGAGTACCTACGCCTTCTTCGCACTGCTGCTGCTGAGTTTGCTGCGGATACCGGGCGTTCCCAATTTACTGAGCGTCCTCATTTCACAGCCAACCATCGCGATCACACGGCTGCTGATAGGCTCATAGGCTGGTGATGGCGGCGATGTATCGCTTAAAGCAAGGCACGCGCGCGCTGTTTGCGTTCGCCCGCCCGCTGGATACAGAAGCCGCGCGAAAGCTGCTGCCAGCGCATCTGTACCAGATATTTCAACGGATGCGGCGCAGCGAGCAGATGCACAGCATCGCGGTGCTGCAAGCGTTGGAAAGCGAAGGCGATACGCCCTATGTGCTGGCGCTGGCGGCGCTGCTGCATGATGTGGGCAAAATTCGCTACCCGATGAACATCATCCAGCGTTCGCTGCCGGTGCTGGTGAAAGCGATTTCGCCTTCGGCGTTAGCCCACCTTAGCCAGCGCGATCCACAGCATTTTTTAACGCGCGGCTTCGCGGTATACGTATGCCACCCTATTTGGGGGGCTGAACTACTGCGTGAAGCAGATGCGCCGGTTGATGCGGTGTGGCTGGTAGAACACCACGCCGATGATCCGGAACGCTGGCAGGATCACCACCTGTACTCATTATTAAAACGCCTTCAAGTGGCAGACGATACGCATTAATGCCGGAGTAAATGACAAATGGGCAGAATTCAGGTAGGTATTTTGGGAATGGGGCGGCTGGGCGCATCTATTGGGCTGGCCTTGAAGCGGGCTGTGAAATCGAACCCACGACAGGAATTTATCATCACTGGCTATGATTCGTCTGGCGAAAATGCCGCTGCCGCTCAAAAACGTGGCGCGCTTGACGCGACGGCTGGATCGCCGGCGGAGGCCGCGGCTGAAAAGGAGATCGTGGTGCTGGCGCTGCCGTATGCCGATGTGCGCGAGGGCTACCGGCAGATTGGCGGGGCGATCAAAGAGGGGGCGGTCATTCTCGACTTTTCGCCGCTGGCGCTGCCTTCAATGGAGTGGCGTAAACAGTTCGTGAAGCCGGGCGCGCATCTGGTGGCTTTGACCGCAGTCTTGAACCCGAACTATCTATTTGATGGCCTTGACGATTTGGAGCATGCTGCTGAAGACCTTTTTGATAAGGGGGCGATGCTGCTGATGCCGGCGCCGGATGCGGTCAAGGAAGCGGTGGAATTGGCATCAGACTTTTCGGAAATTATCGGGGCGGCGGCGCGCTTTGCCGATCCGTATGAGCATGACGGGTGGATTGCCGCGATGGAAGGGCTGCCTGCGGTATTGGGCGTTGCAGCATTTTACGGGCTGCAAGCGGCAGATGGCTGGAGTGACGCACGGCGGGCGGGCAATCCTAATTTTGGGCGACTGACGCATCATTTGGCAGATTCACACCCGGATGATTTGCGTGATTTACTGCTGAATAACCGTGAAGCGACGGTGCGCCAAATTGATATGACGATCCATACCCTTAGCGGGCTGCGCGGCGCGATTGCCGCGAATGACCGCGCCGCGTTAGAAGAGGCGTTGATCGCCTCACGCGATGCGTATGCGGTATGGTTGAGCCAGCGCCGCCGCGCCGACTGGGGCGATGTACCCGCTAAGCCTGAGAATGAAAGCGTGGGTGATATTTGGATGAGCAGCCTGCTGGGCGGGTACTTGGCAAAACGGCTGAGGGGGCGCGGGGGAGACGAATAGCGAAAACTGCTGCGCAAACGGGGCGAAAATTCATCGTCGCCCCGTTAATCCCCTCTGTATTCCCCAACGATGTATTCGGCAGTTAATTTACAGCAAGTTTACAAATCCTTTGTAGGCCTTTTACGTTTGCTCGCTATTTTGAATAAATGAGCGTGTGAATGATCGTATGCGTTCTGAAATTTTCAGGATACAGGTCTATTGGGAGGATATACGTATTATGGCATGGCAACGTAGGCAGTTGATGCGTGCCGCAGCAGCGGCATTGGCATTTTCGATGACGGCTTCCGGTGTTGTTCTCATGGCGCAGGACAACCCGGATACGCTGGTGGAAACGCAGGCGGCGCGCCCATTTTTAGGCGTTCGTCTGGCGGATGGGGACAATGGCGTTGAAGTGGTTGCCGTTGGCGAAAGCTCTCCGGCTGAAGCGGCAGGGATTGAAGTTGGCGATATTCTGACTCATATTGGTGATACTGAGGTGACGACTGCGGCTGAAGCGGCAGATGCTATTGCGGCGCTGGCGGCGGGAGATGTGGTTTCGATCACGGTAGAGCGTGACGGCGAAGAACAGACCTTAGAAGCCACACTCGCAGAAATTCCGGAGATGGTGACGGTTACCGTGCGCCCCGGCAGCGGCCATGGAACACATGGCGGCCGGATAGAGGGCGTGATTGAGCGCTTGGGTGGCTCGAATTTCGCCTATGATTCGGAGACTGACCAGTGGACGGTGAGCGATATTGCTGAAGATTCGCCGCTGTACGAATCGGGGCTGCGCGCTGGTGATGTGATCACGGCGGTGAACGGCGAAGCGTTGGATCAGGAAGGTTTGATGTCGCTGTTGGGTACGCTGCGGCAGTCGGACACCCTCACTTTGACGATTGAGCGTGACGGCGACTCGCAGGATGTTGATGTTGCGATACAAGACCTGTTCTCGTTTGACCGGATGCCGCAGATGTTCCAGTTTGGGGGCCGTCATGACCTTCAAGGGATGTTTCAGCAGCGCTTTGGCGCGCAGGGCGGGCGGCTTGGCCTTTCATTCCTACCGCTGGATGAGGATACCGCCGCTGAAAACGATGTGGCCGTGACCGAAGGCGCGCTGGTGATGGAAGTGACGGCAGACTCGCCTGCGGCTGAAGCGGGGCTTGAGGCGGGCGATGTGATCACTGCGGTGAATGGCGAAGCGGTGAACGAAGAATGGACACTGCGTAACCGGATTGCAGCATATGAGGCGGGCGATGTGCTTACGCTAGACGTGCTGCGCGGCGATGAAACTTTGCAGCTTGAGGTGACGCTTGGTGAGCCAGAGATGGCCGCCTCAATGGGGATGATGCCTTTTGGCGACTTCAACTTTGACGGCATGAATATTCCTTTCGGCCAGCTTTTTGGGCCAGATGGCATGCCTTTCGGGTTTGATATGCAAATTCCACTGCCTGAAGGCGCGCAGACTGCCCCTTCCAGCAACCCGAACACATAACCTAACTTTCGATATTTTCCTACTCCCCCACAACAACGCACAGACGAAAACCTGTGCGTTGTTGATTCAAGAGACGGAGAAGTGGGGGGATCATGATTGTTCGCAGGTAAGACACGCCTGTCTCTACTTGAACCGTCGGTAGGCGGGACATATAATGATTGCGATTTGATCGCTAAATTTTAAGTTCTGGGCGAGGGTTAAAATTACACCTAAAACCCGGGTTGCCCAAGGAAAGTGCAGCGCCCATGTCTGTTTCATATAAGCAAGCATTATTGGAAAAGTTGGCGAGCCGCGAGGCGATCATCGGAATTGTTGGATTGGGCTATGTGGGCTTGCCCTTAGCGATTGAATTTGCTGAAAACGGCTTCCGTGTGATTGGACTGGATGTTAGCTCTGATAAAGTGGCTTCGATCAATAACGGCATCAGCTATATTCCAGATATTCCTACGGAGCAGGTGCATCGGTTGGCCGCTGCTGGCAAACTGCGGGCGACAACCGACTATGCTGACCTTGCCAGCGTGGATACGATCAGTATTTGTGTGCCAACGCCGCTGCGCAAAACCAAAGATCCGGACATGTCGTATGTGATTCAGGCGGTCAATTCGGTGGCGGAAATATGCCACGACGGCATGCTGGTGGTTTTAGAAAGCACGACATATCCCGGTACCACTGATGAAATTATCGTGCCGAAGCTGCGCGACCTCAATTTTGAACCGGGCGAGAATATCTTCATCGCGTTTTCGCCGGAGCGGATTGATCCGGGCAATAAAAAGTATGGTGTTCGCAATACGCCAAAAGTGGTTGGTGGGGTGACGCCCGCTTGTTCGGAAGTGGTGATTGCGCTTTACAGCGCCGCCGTCGAAACGGTTGTGCCGGTCTCTAACCCAACCGCGGCGGAGATGGTGAAGCTGCTGGAAAACACTTTCCGATCAGTGAATATCGGACTGGTGAACGAGATGGCGTTGATGTGTAACAAGCTTGGCATCGACGTGTGGGAAGTGATTCAAGCGGCAGCGACTAAACCGTTTGGCTTCATGCCGTTCTATCCGGGGCCGGGTCTAGGCGGCCACTGTATCCCGATTGACCCACATTATTTGAGTTGGAAGTTAAAAACGCTGAATTACACGGCGCGATTCATTGAGCTTGCCAGCGAAATTAACGCGAATATGCCGCTTTATGTGGTGGAGAAGGTGGCTGCGGCGCTCAACGACGATAGCAAGCCCATTCGTGGATCGCGGGTGGTGGTATTGGGCGCGGCCTATAAGCGGGATATTGATGATGTGCGCGAAAGCCCGGCGCTGGATGTGATCAGTTTACTGCAAAGCCGGGGGGCGGATGTAGTGTATCACGATCCGTATGTGGCACAGCTTCAGATTGAGCATGGGCAGCATCTGTCCAGCATTGCTTACAGCGATGCGCTGCTAGAGACGGCGGACTGCGTGGTGATCATCACCGATCACAGCGATTTTAATTGGCAGCATGTGGTTGAACATAGTAAGCTCATCGTGGATACGCGGCATGCGATAGGTGCGCGGGCAGGCAAGGCGCGCATCGTCACCCTGTGAGGGAGCAGCAGATTATGGAACTGCCAGTTTCGATACGGGCATTACCGCCGGAAGCAGTAGAAATTCTGCGCTATTTCGGGGCGAACGGCGCGGCTTCGGTGCATGCCGATGATATTACGGCGGGCGCGGGCCTCTCTGATCGCGGGTTTGGCAAGGCGATTCGCCGGTTGGTGACGCGCAATTTGATGTCTATGGATGGGGATCAGGTTTATCGCTTGACGGATAACGGCAGGCTGGCGGTGGCTGAACTGCTGGAATACGATTTAATGACTCCTCCCGACGAACGCGAAGAGAGCGCCCCGCGTGAAATTGAAGCCCGTTTTGTGAAGCGGCGGGTCGTGCTGGCTGCACCAAGCCCGATGGCGGCGGCTGTTCCGGCAGCGGTGATCGTGGGCTTTGAGGCGGCGGATGATGATGATGTCGTGATGCTGCCTTTGCATGTGACGGTACAGCTTACAAGCATGCATGCTGATCCTGAGGCAGAACAGGTGGCGAATTTGAGTGTTGAAAACCGCCCCGTTCAGCAGCATTTTGAAGTGACCCCCGGCGGCTATACTAGGGTTCGGTTGGCGGTACGGGTGATGCAGAATGAGCATGAAGAGGGCGCTGCGGGCGGACTATACGTTGATCTGCCAGTAGCGGAGACGGCAGGCGGATACAGCGCATATGGCGCGGATTTGATGTTGAAAGACACGTCCGGAGATTCGTTCGATCTTTAACTTGCTTGCCTCAATTGCTGCCCGGCGGCGTCCACCCGAAGGGGATTTCATCGTCAAGCAGTTCGATGGGTTCGACAGCATGTGTTGGATCGAGCATATCGGGGGCTGTAAGCGCGATACCCTTACGGATTTCGCGGCCTGTATTGTGTGCGCGTAAATCTGACGCGGTGTAAATTGGCTTCGTTTGGCGCGGATTTAAGGTGATTCGGGCGACACCGCGCGCGATGACGTCAATGGGCAGCGGTGCCATCCGGCGCAGCCCAAGCCATGAAAACGGCGGAATATTCCCAAAGAATGAGGCTAGACGATACAACGGCTTGCGTGGCTCGCCGCGTAGATAGGCGATGGGCGCACGGATGATGGTGGCTTTTAGGCCGATACGGATCAAGTATTCTTCAGCCTCATATTTTGCTCTGAGATACTCGTTGGGAATCCACGGTGCGCGGGAACTGCTCATCAGCACCATGTGCGGAACGCCGCCAGAAACGCACATATTTGCGACGTTGCGCGCGGAAACGAAATTGAGCCAATGATAGGTCAACCCGCGTGAGGGGTCGGCGGTCATGCTGCCAACGGTATGCACCACCGTTTGAATGCCGCGCGCGCGCCCTTTGAGGCTTGAAGGCTCCCAAAGATCTGCGATCTGCACACGGGCGCGTTGAGCTAAGCCGCCCAATTTTTCCTCTGCGTCGGCACGCACCAGCAGCGTCACATCTGCGCCTTCAGCCAGCAGCGCCGCTGCGATTGCATCACCGAGAAACGTTCCGCCGCCTGTGATTAAAACGCGCTTTTTTGCAGCCATACGTTCATTCAT
>DAOTUZ010000032.1:0-1642 GCA_034437295.1 Anaerolineae bacterium
GTCGGGTAATCTGGCACATCGAACGCTTGTAAAACGGCATCTTGAAGCAGCGTTGGCTCGCCGCGGCCATCCCATGCGCGAAACGCGGCCCCAATGCCAGACATGGCGATATCGCCGCCGCCGCCATAATCGCCGGTGAAACTGCCCAACGCCGGAAACCGAATTTCTTTACCGCTGCGGCTAATGCCCCCGGCGTTAAAGCCAGTGCCGCAGACAATGCCAACGCCGTAGGGAAAGCGGCTGCCCGCCCGGAAAATTCCCATCACGTCGTTACGCAGCGTAAACACGCCTGGCAAGCCAAGCTCGCCCAGTTTGGTATTCAGCTTCAGGAAGTCTATAGGCGTGTCTGCCGAGGCCATGCTGAAACACGAAGCATCTGGCGAACGACCTTGCAGCGCGCCTTGAACAGCCTGCCTCACGGCGGCATAGGCTCTTTCTAGCCCCAGCGCGTGATAGTTAGAACCGCCGACCTGTGACCAGCCTAATATCTGCCCCTGATCATCTGCCAGCAGCGCAGCCGTTTTGGTACCCCCGCCATCGAGTCCTAGAATCAACATTGAGCGTATCTACTTTCATGTGAACTGCGGTAAATATGCTGCATGAGCCTGTTTAATATCGTTCCACAGCGCGGTTGCCACATCCCATGATGGCACCAGTGGATGCGAGAACAGCGCCAATTTGGCGATAGATTCGTCGCCAGTCACTGCGGCTTCGACGGTCAATTCTTCGTAGGCTTTGACGGAGACTACCAGTCCGCGAATGGCCGCGGGAAGGCCGCCCTGCATCAAGGGTTGAGCGCCGCTTTTGCCGATCACTGCTGGCACTTCAACCACAGCCGATACTGGCAGATCGTCAATGCTGTGCTGATTCGGAACGTTGACGATATGAACTTCACGGCGATCCTGCGCGATTGCGCGGATCAAGTTCACGGCTGCGGTTGAGTAATAAGCGCCGCCGCGGGTTTCCAGCAGTTTCGGTTTCTCTTTCAAATTCGGGTCTTTGTAGAGTTCGAGCAACTCTGCTTCCACGCCTTGCAAATACTCGGCGCGGGTTTCTTCCGCGGTCAGTTGTTCGCGCAGCACGCGATCTGGATGGGCGAAATAGCGGATATAGTAGTTGGGGATTAAACCTACGGTCTTAAGATATTCATCGTCCAGATTGCCGCCAGCCCATGCCAGTTTCAAGGCTTCATCGGTCACATCACGGCCATTGACCAGCGCCCGCGCCCAGCTTAAGTGATTCAAGCCCATATAGCGCAGCTCTACTTCTGACGGCGGCACCTCTAATTTTTCGGCAACCCGCATTTGCATATTCACCGGCACATTACAGAGGCCGATCACCTTCACATTGGTATGGCGGTGAAGCGCTTCTACGACAAGACCCGCCGGATTCGTAAAGTTGATCAGCCACGCATCTGGCGCATAACGCTCAATATCACGGGCAATATCTAGCATCACGGGGATCGTGCGGAGCGCTTTGGCAAAGCCGCCGGGGCCGGTTGTTTCTTGCCCAAGAACGCCATGCTGCATTGGAAGCTGCTCATCCAGCGCCCGCGCCGCCAGCCCACCTACGCGCAACTGCGCAACCACAAAATTAGCGCCGGTAATGGCTTCGCGGCGGTCAGTTGTGCGCACCAACTTCA
>DAOTUZ010000033.1:0-17335 GCA_034437295.1 Anaerolineae bacterium
GGTGAGAATGTAATCGGGGTGTTCAGCGTCGCGCTCTACTTTCTGGCGCAAATAGTGAATATATAATTTAAGGCTGTCTATAGCGTCGCCATACTCTTCGCCCCACGCTTCGGTAACCAGCTCCTGACGGGGAACCACGCGGCCAGCATTGCGCACAAGCACGCCAAGCAAATTGAACTCTTTCGGCGTCAAGTGTTTCAAATCGTTGCGTACGCGAACCTCACGGTTCATGAAATTGATACGGAACTCGCCGCCATTGAAGGTTAACTCTTCGGCCATATTGGGCTTGGGGGCGCGGCGCAAATGGGCTTTGATGCGGGCGACCAATTCATCGTTGTCAAATGGTTTGGCAATATAATCGTCTGCGCCAATCTCCAGACCCTTGACGACATCGCGGGTATCGCCGCGCGCGGTCAAGAAGATGATAGGCACATCAGACATCTCGCGTAGACGCTTGCAAATTTCCCAACCATCCATTTCTGGCATCATGATATCAAGTAAAACGAGGTCAGGTTGAAACCGGTACGCCTTGCGCAGCCCATCTTCGGCGCTGTAAGCATCAATTACCTCAAAACCGCGTCGTTCAAGCAGCAGCTTGATAAGCTGTACCGTGGTCACTTCATCATCAATGATGAGAACTTTGTCCGTCATCCAGAACCCCGTTCATTTGTTACAAACTTCATGTTGCAGAATTCCAACCTTTTGTGTTCACTGTAACATAACTTTTGAATCGCGCAAGCGCAAACTGGGCAGAATGTAGCATATTTTCAAGAGACTTCCACCGTTAGAAGCTGCAAACAAAATTTAGGGCGCTTGATCTATGCAAAACCACGAATGGAGTTGTAGGGAAAGCGCGCTATACGGTATGATGAAACGGTTTGTTTGGTCTAACCAATTCTGGGAAGAATATCAAATGCCCCATGCATTGATCACGGGCGGCGCAGGGTTCATCGGCAGCCATCTAGCGGAACTGTTGATCGCGCAGGATTATCACGTCACTGTTATTGATAACCTTGCGACTGGAAAAATTGAGAATATTGCGGCCTTGGATTCATCTCCGAAATTTCAGGCCGCCATTGAAGATATTCGCAATACTAATGTTCTTGATCGGTTAGTCAGCGAATGCGATATGATTTTCCATCTTGCGGCAGCGGTGGGGGTTGAGCGCATTATCCGCGAACCGATTGAAACCATTGAAACCAATATCGGCGGCACAGAAGAAGTTCTGAAAACGGCGCGTCGCTATCGTAAAAAGGTGCTGGTGGCTTCGACTTCTGAGGTTTATGGGAAAGGGGCGCAGTTCCCATTTCACGAAGATAATGATGTACTGCTTGGCCCGACCATTCGTAACCGGTGGAGCTATGCCGCATCTAAGATGGTGGATGAATTTTTGGCGCTGGCCTATCATAAAGAGACTAACTTGCAGGTCGTCATCTTTCGATTATTTAACACGGTAGGCCCACGTCAAAGTGGGCAGTATGGCATGGTTGTGCCGAGATTCGTGCGCTGGGCGCTGCGTGGAGAGCCAATTATTGTCACTGGCGATGGTCAACAAAGCCGCTGCTTTGGCAACGTGTTTGATGTGGTGAAGGCGATTGCCGCGTTGGGCGAAACGCCGGAAGCCGTTGGCGAGGTGATCAATATTGGCAGTACGGAGGAAGTTTCCATTCTAGAATTGGCCCGTCGGGTGAAGGATCGTGCTGGCAGCAGCTCCGAAATCAAGCTGGTACCCTATGAGCAGTTTTATGAACCCGGATTTGAGGATTTCCGCCGTCGTGTACCCACCACTGAGAAAATTCAAAAGCTGATTGGGTGGACGCCGACGACATCTTTAGACGAAACGATAGACCAGATCGTTGCCTATGAGCGGGAGGTGTTGAATGGCTGAAATAACACGTAAGGAACTGCTTTTGGCGCTGATTCCGGCGGGGCCAAACCCGCGCCTGGCGGGGATGGAGCTAACGGCGCTGGATATGACCAGAGTTGATTTAACAGGCGCAAACCTTCGCGGCGCGAAGCTTTCGGCATCGACGCTGCGCGAGGCCACTTTACGCAGCGCAAATTTATCGTTTGCGGATATGCAAAGTGCGCAAATGGTCGGCTGTGATTTAGACAGCGCCAACCTCACGGGGGCGAATCTGAGCGGTGTCAACCTGCAAAGTGGACGCCTGACCAACGCCAACTTAAGCGGCGCAACCTTACACGCGGCCAATTTGTTTGGTGTGAATATGAAGGGCGCGAAAGTGGAAGGCGTGCGTTCTGACCCGCGTACCGTGTGGCCTGATGGCAAAAAAGGCGATCAGAGCAGCGCCTCGAATTATGTTTAAGAACCTCGCCCCGTTTATGTGCGGGCAGGGGCGATAATCGAAGTAGAATAAGGGCGGGGAGATAGTTCGCGAACCGCCCCTCATTGATGTTATTTTGTATCGGTGGGCATGGCCTACAGAGAGGGAAAGCGCGCATGGAAGCGTGTCTTCAGTTTATTCGTTAAAGCCTTTTTCATCGGCGCGGCGCTCGCCGCCACCGTCGGCCCGATCACCATCCTCTATCTACGCCGGGCAATGACTGAAGGCTGGCGTTCTGGCTTCTCCACTGTTTTGGGGGCTGTAACTGCCGATGCGATTTATGCTTCAATTGCTGCATTTGGCCTTTCTGCGCTTTCCGGTTTCCTGATCTCGATACAAACCCCTGTTCGCCTGATTGGCGGCTTATTCCTGCTGTATATCGGCTACAAAACTTTTCGTACCTTGCCCGCTGAGCAAGCCGCAAACGTGAGCAGCGGTGGATTGTGGCGCAGCTACATTTCGACGTTTTTCCTAACCTTGACGAATCCGATGACCATCATCCTTTTCGCAGGCATCTTCACTGGTTCAGGGCTGGCGCTGACCGCCGAAGGTGAAGGCTGTGCGCCGGCGTTGGTTTTAGGGATCGGGAGTGGATCGCTGGCCTGTGCCACGCTGCTGGTCACGCTTGGATCGTTACTGCGAACGCGGATCACGCCGCGGGTGATGCTGTGGATCAATCGTGGCGCCGGAATCGCCATCTGCTTATTTGCGCTTACGGCGTTGTGGGGGGCGTTCTAATATGGCGATACCTACTTCTGACATTTTGGGCAAAAATGCGTGCCGCGCCCGCCGACATAGATTTTTTCAATCGTCGCCCCGCAATTCAGGCAGGGGTCGCCATCACGCCCGTATACTGTGAAATGATCCTGCGCTTCGCCTGCCGTGCCATCCACTTTGCGATACCAGTTAATTGAAGCGCCCTGCCGCTCAATGCCTTCTTCCAGCACGCTGCGAATTGCGCTGTAGAGGCGGTCAATCTCGGCTTTTTTCAGGCTGTTCGCGGGGCGCAGCGAGTGGATTCTGGCGCGGAAAAGCGATTCGTCGGCGTAAATATTGCCGATGCCAGCGACAAAAGCCTGATCTAACAGCAGCGCCTTGATCGCTTTGCCATGCCGTTTGAGCTTTGCGGCAAAACCGGCGCGGGTGAAATCATCGCTCAAGGGTTCAGGGCCGATATTTGGGGCAAGCTCTGCAAACTGGCTGACGACGGATACAAATCCGAAGCGGCGCGGATCGCTGAACCGAAGCTGCTGACCGCCATCAAGCTGAAGAATTACATGCGCCCAACGATCTGCATGCCACTGCGAGTCATCAGGCACAACATACAACCGGCCAGTCATGCCCAGATGGACGATGAACAGATCGCCGCTGCTTAATTCACAGAGGATATATTTGGCGCGGCGGTTGATGGCAACCACTGTTTGCCCTTGCAGGCGTGCCGCAAACATCGCCGCATCGGTATGACGAATGGTTCGAGACTGTTCGCAGGTGACGCCAAGAATCGTATGGCCGATCAGGGGTTGGCGCAGGCCGCGCACAACGGTTTCTACTTCTGGAAGTTCGGGCATGGGTGACTCCGAGAGAAAGTTCTGAGTATAAAGGGCTAACTAAGGGACGGAACAAATTGATTTTTACAAGTTCTTCTAAACGCGATTCTGAACTCAAAACTCTCTATTTTCTAACGATAGCGGACAGTAAAACCGGTTTGAAATTGCTATAATCATTGATATTGTACGTGGAACATCTGTTTCTTTCAGCCCTCAAATCCTGATCTTAAAAGGTGAAAGTTAAAGGTTAAAAGGGTGCCTTTCACACAACTTGCTGCTTACGACTCACTTCTTTTAACTTTGGCCTTTTAACGTTTAATTCACTGAAACCTATGCCTGATCAAAATTTCGTACACCTACACGTTCACACTGAATATTCGCTGCTGGATGGCTTAAGTGATATCAAGAAGCTGATCAGCCGCGCCAAAGATCTGGAGATGCCAGCTATGGCGATCACTGATCATGGCGCAATGTTCGGGGTGATTGACTTCTATCGTGAAGCAAAAAAGGCCGATCTTCAGCCGATCATCGGCATGGAAGGGTATTTAGCGCCGCGCGGCATGCAGGATCGAGACGCGCAGCTAGATAAAAGCCCTTATCACCTGCTGATGCTAGCCGCGAATACGCAGGGCTATCGCAACCTATGCAAGATCGCCACCGCCGCGCAGTTAGAGGGCTACTATTACAAACCGCGTATTGATCGGGATTTTCTGGCGGCACACAGCGAAGGGCTGATCGTGACCAGCGGTTGTTTAGGGGCGCAGATTCCCACGCTGGTGGCAGAAGGCCGTGATGATGCGGCGCGTGAGTTGGTGGACTGGCATCTACAAACTTTTGGGCGGGAACGCTTCTTCTTTGAGCTGCAAAGCCACGACCTCCCTGAGCTAAAACAGGTCAACGAGTGGCTTGTCGATATTGGCCGTAAAGATGATGTGCGTTTTGTGGCTACCAACGATGTGCATTATGTGCTGGAAGATGACTACGACGCGCATGATACCCTACTGTGCGTTCAAACCGGCTCGCTCAAAACTGACTCTGGCCGAATATCCATGTCTGACAACAGCTATTTCCTGAGCAGTCAAGAGCAAATGTGGTCGGCATTTGGGCATATTGACGGCGGATCGCCGCTCACCAATACGCTGCTGGTGGCGGAAATGTGCCGCGATCTCACCTTAGACGACAAAGAATATCACCTGCCGATCTTTCCGGTACCGCCGAACTATACAGAAATTGAATACGTGCGCTACCTCTGCGAGAAGGGGTTGGCGTGGCGCTTTGGTGAACGCGCACACAGCGATCCAGAGCTGCGCGCGCGGCTGGATTTTGAACTGAATACGATTACCGAGATGGGCTTTAACACCTATTTCCTGATCGTGTGGGATTTGTGCGAGTTCGCCCGCCATGCCGATATTTGGTGGAACGTGCGCGGCTCTGGCGCGGGCAGTTTAGCTGCCTACTGCTTAGGGATCACCAATATCGATCCGATCCAAAATCATCTGCTGTTTGAGCGATTTCTGAATACTGGCCGTGTGACCATGCCCGATATTGACATGGACTTTCCCGATGACCGGCGCGGTGACATGATCGATTATACCGTCCATAGATACGGCGAAGATAAAGTCGCGGCGATCATCACTTTTGGGACGCTGGGGGCAAAGGCGGCAGTACGCGATGTTGGCCGCGCTTTTGGCGTTGATTTGGCGTTGGTCAATCAGGCGGCGGGGATGATCCCAACTGAGCCGAAGCCGAAGCCAATTCATGAATACATTAAGGATAACCCTGAACTGGAAACGTTCTATAAGCAGAACGAACAGATTCGGCAGGTGATGGATGTTGCCGCATCGCTGCAAGGCGTTAGCCGTCATTCATCAGTACACGCGGCGGGGGTGATCGTCGCTGATAAACCGCTGGTCGAATACATGCCCCTCAGTCGGCAGTCCAAAGATGATGACTCGATCAGCCTGAAGCAGGTGACGCAGTTTCCGATGGAAACCTGCGAGAGCATCGGGCTGCTCAAAGTGGACTTTCTGGGGCTTTCGACGCTGACGATCATGCGGCGCGCCAGCGACCTGATACGCAAGCATCATGGCATCACCTATACGATGGATAATATTCCGTACCGCCCCTCTGGGGATGCGGTTCAGGATGAGATGCTTAAAGAGGCGTTCTTACTGCTGAGCAGAGGGGATACCGTTGGCGTTTTTCAGGTAGAAAGCCCCGGCATGCAGCAAATGCTGCGAGAGATGCGCCCGAATAAATTTGAAAATATTGTGGCGGCGGTGGCGCTCTATCGCCCTGGCCCGATGGATTATATCCCCACTTATAACGCCCGTATGCATGGCGAAGAAGAAGTGGAATATCACCACCCGAAGATGGAACCGATTCTCGATGAAACTTACGGGATCATGGTCTATCAAGAGCAGTTGATGCAGATAGCCAGCACGTTATTCGGCTATTCGCTCACGGATGCCGATCTGATGCGGCGGGCGGTTTCCAAGAAGAAGAAGGAAGACTTACTCACGCACAAAGAGATATTTTTACAGCGCGGGCCGACACTTGATTCGACGATGACGGAAGAGATCGCTGAAAATATCTTCGATGATATCGAGTTGTTCGCGAACTACGGATTTAATAAATCCCATGCCGCAGACTATGCGGTCATCACAGTGCAGAGCGCCTTCCTCAAGGCCCACTATGCGCCGGAATACATGGCCGCGCTGCTGTCGGTCTATTTCGATACCGTCGATAAAGTGACCGCCTGCCTTATTGAATGTAAGCGCCTTAGCATCCCAATTTTGCCGCCGAGCATTAACGCCAGCAGGATAGATTTTGATATCGAGTATTTAGCGGATCAAACCCGCGCCATTCGCTTTGGTCTGGCGGCGATCAAGAATGCGGGCATTGGCGCGCTGAATATGATCCTGCATGAGCGAGATTCAAATGGGGAATTCACCAGCCTTGATGATCTGTGCCGCAGGGTTGATCTGCGTCTCGTAGGTAAGCGCCCGTTGGAGTCGTTAATTAAAGTTGGCGCACTAGATGAGTTTGGCACTCGCGCCACGTTGATCAATGCGCTGGATCGAATCGTGCAGCACAGTATTAGCGTTCACAAGAATGAAGAATCCGGTCAATCGAGCATGTTTGGGGATGCTGCCGATACCAGCTCAGACCTACTGCTGAACCTGCCGCCGCAAGTAGAGGTGAGCCACCGCGACCTGCTGAATTGGGAGAAAGAACTGCTTGGTATTTATCTCTCCAGTCATCCAATTGACCCAATCATTGAACTGTTGGATACCAGTCAAATCTGGAACAGCATTGATATCAGCGGCGCACAGCCCGAAGCACAGGATCGCGCAGTCAGTATGGTGGGTTTGGTCAGTAGTCTGCGTAAGACTGTGACCAAAAATAAAGATATGATGGCGATTGTGACGCTGGAAGATAAACACGGTACGGTGAACGCCGTTTTATTCCCGCGAATATGGTCGCGGTTTGAAGAGTTGATGATCGAAGGCGATGCGGTGCTGGTTTATGGCACGCTGGATCTAAAGCGGGGCGATCCGCAGATCATTGTAGAGTCGGTAACGACGAAATTTGATATGGTATTGGCCGATCAGAAACAGGGTGATCAGCCGCCGCAGATACAGGCGATCATAGACGAGTCTAAGCCAGTCCCTAGACCACAGATCGCCGTGCTTGAGCCAGATCAGGAAGCTGGCGGGGTATTAACGAGCGCGCTAGAACCGCCCTTATGGGATGATGAACCTGCTTTGGCCTTCACGGATGGCAACGCATTTCAGTTTGAGGATGAGACTCCAGTTTCGCCGCCGGTGATGGTTATGCTGCGTTTCTGGCGAAATGGCGATGATAAAAAAGACGCGCTGCGGATGCGGCGGGTGGTGGGCAAGCTGACTGAATATCCGGGGAAGGATCGCTTTGAGATCGTGATTTCGGCGCATGGCGGCGGGGGCGAAGAAGAGGATGTTTTTGTCTTTGAGCATTTGACGACGCAGTGGTGCGACAACCTTGCCGAGGAGCTGAAGAAGATCAATGGCGTGGAAATTATCGGCGTGGAGACCTTAAACGCCACCTGAGCATAACGATAGCCTGCAAACGGTGTTCGTATAAGTGCTGCCAATTTTAAGAAAACCACCTGATTATTAAAGATGCGTACTAGCGAAGATTGAACAAATCGCTAGAATCGTGCGCGAATACGAGGGAGCATCACTTCATGAAACGTATCGCAGTCATGACCAGTGGCGGCGACTCGCCCGGTATGAATGCCGCTATTCGCGCCGTTGTGCGTACCGCGCTGGAATATAAGATTGAAACTTACGGTGTGCGTCAGGCGTACGCGGGTTTAATGGCCGGCGATTTTGAGCTTCTGACCAGCGTCGAAGTGAGTGGTATTTTGCAGCGCGGCGGCACCATTTTACAGACCGCGCGCAACGAAGAATTCAAGACTGCGCAGGGGCAGGCGAAGGGTTTGCGCCGCCTGAACGAGCATCAGATTGAAGGATTGATCGTGATTGGTGGCAACGGCAGCCTAACCGGCGCAAATGTGCTGCATAAGGCTGGTTTTCCAACCATCGGCATCCCCGGCAGCATAGATAACGACATCTTCGGCACAGATATGTCTATCGGTGTGGATTCGGCGCTGAATATCATCCTTGAAGCGATAGACCGCCTGCGCGATACCGCTTCATCACATCAACGGGCTTTCGTGATTGAGGTGATGGGGCGCAACTGTGGCTATCTGGCGCTGACAGCGGCGATTCTCGGCGGCGCGGAACTTGTGGTTACGCCGGAACGCCCCTTCACGATGCAGGAAGTTGCCGACGCATTGCAAGATGCTTATGTGCGCGGCAAGTCCCACGCAATTTGTGTGGTTGCCGAAGGCGCGCCATTTCGCGTATCTGAGTTGGAACATTTTCTCGCAAAGCAGGCAAAAGTTGGCTTTGAAATTCGCGTCACCATTCTGGGGCATATTCAGCGCGGCGGTGGCCCAACGGCATTTGATCGCCTGCTGGCAACGCGCATGGGCGTGAAAGCGGTGCAGGCGCTGCGAGACGGCGAAAGCGGCAAGATGGTGGCGTTGTCTGGTCGCAAAATGGATCTCATTCCGCTGGAAGATGCCATCAGCCAGCTTCGCCCGATCAGCGAGAGCTATTTTGAAATGGCGAAGTTTTTAGCGCGGTGAGGATCGCATGATCCCAGATGATCCCAAACGGCTAAGCCAGCAGCGGTTCGGCCAGTACGCAAACAGCTATACAACCTCAGCGCGTCATTTCAAAGGCGCGGAACTGGCGCATTTGCTGGCGCTGGCCGATCCAAAGCTGGAATGGTTGATGCTGGACGTAGCGACGGGCGGCGGGGCAACCGCGCTCACCTTCGCCCCGCATGTAGACCGCGTGATCGCCAGTGACTTGACGCCGAAGATGCTAGAAGCAGCTAGAGCGCGTATTTCGCCAGAAGCGCCGAATATCCTGTTTTCCGATGCCGACGCTGAAAACCTATCTTTCGCTGATAATAGTTTTGACTTGATCACCTGCCGAATCGCCCCGCACCATTTCCCCGATCCGTTCAAATTTGTACAGGAAACCGCCCGCTGTTTGAAGCCCAACGGCATTTTCCTTTTGCAAGATTTAACCGTGCCGGACGACGAGAAGGCGGCGCGCTTCATCGACTCGTTTGAACGCCTGCGCGATCCCAGCCATGTACGCATGTACGCCGAATACGAATGGCGCGGCATGTGCCTTGATGCCGGGCTGATCATCGAACATACTGAGCTTCAGCGCCATCCCGCCAATATGCTTGAGTGGGCGAAGATGCAGGGCTGCGACGCTGCCACCATTCAACATTTGCAAATTTTAATGCTGCAAGCGCCGTCCATCGTGCGCGACTGGCTGAATATTTGCTGTGCTGGCACCGAAGATGCCGGCTTTGATCATGTCTATATGATCCTGCGCGCCGTGAAACCGGCCTGAAACCACGCGCCGCGCTTGCCCCTATTTCCACCCTCCCCTATGCTATAATCGACACTCATTGCGCTTACTAAAAAATTCCAAGCGAGTAATTTGCATGACAGACGTAATCAGCATTCGAGATATTGGCAATTATGTTGGGCAGCCCGTCACAATACGCGGGTGGGTCTATGACCGTACCGATAAAGGCAAGCTCCAGTTCATTCAAGTGCGCGACGGCGGCGGCGTGATTCAGGTCGTGGCCTACGGGCCAGAACTGCCGCCAGAGATGTTTGAGCAGGCAGGCAAGCTGACTCAAGAATCTTCAGTGATCGTGACCGGCGTCGTCAAGGAAAACCCGAAGGCCAAAAAGAGCATCCCCGAAGGCTATGAAATTGGGCTGCAATCGCTGGAGGTGCTGCAAATTGCCGGAGATTACCCGATCACCCCGAAAGAACATGGTGTTGAGTTTTTGATGGATAACCGCCATTTGTGGCTACGTTCCAGCCGCCAGTGGGCGATCACCCGCATTCGCGCCACCATCATTCACGCGATGCGTAACTTCATGGACGATGAAGGCTATCTGCTGGTAGACACGCCCATTTTGACGCCCGCCGCTGGCGAAAATACCACCGCGCTGTTTGAGATTGACTATCACGGAGAGCCGGCCTATCTGGCGCAGACGGGGCAGCTCTATAACGAAGCGAACATGATGGCTTTCGGCAAAGTCTACTGTTTTGGCCCTACATTTCGCGCCGAAAAGAGCAAAACCCGCCGCCACTTGCAGGAATTTTGGATGATGGAACCAGAAGCGGCCTTCCTCAGCCTTGAAGAAATGATGGCCTTTGAAGAACGCATGGTGGGCTATGTGGTGCAGCAGGTGCTGAACAAGCATCAAAGCGAGCTGGCGATCATCGAGCGCGATATCAGCAAGCTGGAAGCGATCACCGCGCCCTTCGCCCGTATTTCTTATGATGAAGCCATTGAGCGTCTGCAAAAGAAATGGGCGGAACTGCCCGAAGGCGAAGAAAAAGACAATCTGAAGATCGCTTGGGGCGAAGATTTTGGCAGCCCGCATGAAACCGCGATTGCCGAAATGTTCGATAAGCCGGTCTTTGTCTATCACTACCCTAGCGCGGTCAAGGCCTTCTATATGCAGCCCGTAGAGGGTAGGCCGGAAGTGTGCCGCAGTGTTGACCTGCTTGCGCCGGAAGGCTACGGCGAAATTACCGGCGGCAGCGAGCGCATTTGGGATCCGGCGTTGATGGAAGAGCGGGTTGAGACGATGGGCATCGGGCGTGAAGCCTATGCGTGGTATCTGGATTTACGCAAGTTCGGCAGCGTGCCGCACGCGGGTTTCGGCATCGGCATCGAGCGCACCGTCGCTTGGATTTGCGGCCTGCCGCACGTTCGCGAGACGATCCCCTATGCCCGTATGTTGAGCCGGAAGTACCCGTAAAAAGTAACCATAAGCGATGGGTGAGGACGCAGCGCATGAATGAGCATTATCAACAGTGGAGCGATCTTATGCCGCGCGGCATGATATTGATCGGCGCGGGCGCGTCAATCGTGGCGTGGGCGGCAACTTTGCGGGCGAGCGGCAAGCCTTTCTGGGCATGGCTGTTCGCGGGGCTGTTGGGCTTGATTGTGCTGAATACCGGCGTGGCCTTCTTCGGTGATGCCGTGAAGCACCGCGCATTGTATGAAAACAAGTTGGGATTGTAAAAAGCACACTCAGCCCGAAAGCAGAAAAAATATGCTGCGTTCTTAGTGCGCAGCAAGGGGGATGATTTAAGGATCGTCAATGCCATTCCGAACGCTTCAGTTAGGGATAGACGCAATACAGGCAGGCAGCGCCAATGAGGGCGCTCGTTTGATTCGCATTGCGCTCAAACATGATGAACTTCCACCAGATATGAAGGCGATTGCCCTGATGTGGCTGGCGGAAACAGAGGCGAATCCAGCGAATAAACGTGATTATTACACGCAGGCGGTGGCTGCTGATCCGAATAATACTGATGCGCGGGCGCGGTTGATGCGGTTGATGTCTCCCGGCAGCGTGACCGCACCGCCACCTGTGGCCGCGCCAGCAGCGCAGCCCGCTGCAGCGCAGGCCGGGCGTTCGATTAACCTTGCTGAGCATATCGCCAGCGTGGTCGGAGGGGCGCGGGGCGCGGGCAGCGGATTCTTCGTTTCGCAGGACGGTTTGATTGCTACCACCCGGCGCGTGGCTGGCGCCAAAGAACGGCTGACGGTTGATTTGCATGATGGCCGCCAACTTACTGGTTTGGTCGTACGCGCTTACCCTGAACTCGATCTTACACTGATTCAGATTGATGCATCGCCGCCATTTTTAATGCCGATAGTGCCAGAGCCGCGGGTGGCCGATGAAGCCGCGCTGTATGCATTTCATTACACGGGTGAGGCGGTGCGCGGCAACCAGCGCCCCACCCGGCGTGTCTTAGCCGCACACTGGATTCCGACGACGATCAAGCAAATTAAGGATGAAGGTGGCGGGCCGTTGATTGATGAGCGTGGGATGTTGGCAGGGATGATCACCAAAAACACCAGCCAAACATCAGAATATTATTATGCGCTCAGCATTCAGGCCATTCGCGCCTGCGTAGATAACTATCAAGCATCGCTGGCGAGTGGGGCGCGGCGCAGCTACTGCCCGGCTTGCGGCGCATCCAGTATCGCGGGGGGACGGGGTTATTTCTACTGCGAAACTTGCGGCGGCACGCTGCCGGCAGCGATCCATATTTCACGGTATCCAATTCCGCAGGCTGCGGCGCTGTATGAAACCAGCACAACGCGCTGCGTCAAATGTAACTCGGCTGCGGGAATTTATCAGGGCAAGTGCCTGCGCTGCGGGCAGGGGCAGTACTGAGAGGGGATCATGGTTTTCAAACGTCCGGCAAAACGACCGCCAGAAGCTGACCTGCAAAGTTATGCCTCCACTGTAGCGCAAATTTTGCTGAATATTGGTATTGATCCGCAGCAGGCGGCAATGCCGGTGCAGCAGGGCTATGGCTGGAATTTCAAGCGGGGATCAGCAACCGTCGAAATTTATATTGCGGTGCATGAAGGTGTTGGTTATTTGCAGGTGCTTTCACCGCTGATTGAACTGCCGCAGGCGAATTTGCTGCCGCTGTACCGGCGGTTGTTGGAAACCAACTTGCAGATCACGGCGGCGGCGTTAGGTATTCATAATGATGTTGTCTATGTATTCCACGAGCGCCCGCTTGAAGGATTAGATTCGCAGGAAGCCAGCAATATCATCAACATGATTGGCGCCTACGCCGATGATCTGGATGACAAGCTGGTGCAGGAATTTGGCGGGCGACTGTACGGGCGAATTTAGCATGAGGGTTTATTCGTCCAGCCTTCCGTTTTGCCACATCACCTCGTATTGATTTACCCAGTATTCAAACCAGTATTGCGAACTTTGCCGGGGAATATCAATGTGCATACGGTTGTTGATCAAGTCACTGCGATAGCCGTAAAACTCCACGGTAATCAAACCATTAGGACGCTGCGCGTCTAGAATATGCATGCTGAAACCGGGGTTGATGCTGAGAAAGCGATACTCGAAGTTCGGCCAATTCAGTCTGCGCAGCCGCCCGATCACCGCGATTAAATCGCCTTCAAGATTGGCTTCTGGCTCAAGCTGCTGGCTGAGATAGGAAAGGCTGTCCGGCGCTTCAAGATCGAGCAGCAGCACACGAACCAAGCCACCTTTGTCTAAGACTTGCTGTTTCAAATCAGCGAAATTCAAGTTTATGCCAGTAGTGATCAGTATCCAGACCGTCTTGCGCCCGGCTATGTAATCGGTATAGCGCTTGAATGCTTGCCTGTTTTTCAAAATCGCGTCCAGATCAGCCGCTTCCTGTTTAGGCAGCGTGGTTTGAAATACGAGCAGGCCAAGAATGAAGATGATCAAGCTGAGCTGTGTGGAAATTGGAATTAGGTCGGTGAAGATATCCAGCACGATCATGAACAACGCCGCAATCACTGCTCCGTATTCAAGCAGGTTGCGGCGTGAGCGGAAGTCGTGGGCGATACGCCCAAAGGTGCTGATGAGGTTGCGAAACATGGGTGGCCTTTGGGAAAAGTGACGACAGTTCTGAGTAAGAGCAAAAGAAGATTTTAGCATCTTTTACTCAGAACTGCGGCAAGTATATGCGTCCGTCAGAAGTCCCCACCCTTATGCGTGGGGAGCGTCACAAATAGGCCGTAACGCTAGCGGGTGCGGGCGGGAACTGATGCCTCAAATGTGTTGCACAGTTCCGGCGTGGTAGCAGCGTACAGATAATAGAGCGTCTCGTTATTCACCACAAAACTACCATTGTTCGAGCATATGGTTGGCGCGGCGGATTGGCTGGACAATCCCTGCGCCTGCCCCAACGCGCAAGGCAGGAAGTTGTTGGCGACGCGGTCGCCATTGATCACCGCCATTGCGCCAAAATTGGGCGATCCGCCGCCCATAACCACCGCCGCCGCATCGTTGGCAATGAAGATGCGCGCTGCGGCGGCGCCAACGCCGTTATAACACTGAATTAAGCCATCTACCGCGCCAATGGCAGCAGCCACAACCGGATTGCCGGTCAGCACGGATGCGCTGCCGCCGACAGCAGAGAGCGCGCTGGTGATGCTGTTCGCTTCAGTGGTGGTGTAGCCGGGTATGCTCACGGGAATGAACTGCTGTGCGGCAGATGAATCTGATGAGGTGTTTCCGGTGGTGGGTACTACGCCACTGGCCGCCCCCGCCACATCGCCAAGATTACAGGCGGCTAACAGGATCAAACCCATCATTACGCCACCCAATAATGCTATTCTTCTCAACATGCTCTGACTCCTTCAGAAGGTTAGCCCTTAGTATAGAACACCTTTGCCAGCGCTGCGCGCGCGATTTAACCTGATTGCCCCGATAAATGGGGGTATAGGGGAGATGCTAGAAGTAGATATTTCGTCCCTTTTGACTTTTAACTTTATACTTTGGATAAAAATCAAAAGGCTTATTAATGACATCGCCCATTCTCACTATTGAGCGGCATATTTTAGAAACGCAGCAGCAGCAGTTTCCGGATGCAACCGGCGTATTCACTTCTATGCTCTACGATATTGCGCTGGCCGCTAAGTTGATCGCCCGTGAAACCACCCGCGCAGGGCTGGTCAATATCCTTGGCGCCACTGATGGTATCAATGTGTATGGCGAACGCCAGCAAAAATTAGATGTATTTGCCGACAGCACTATCTTCAAAATGAATGATTACACCCGCCGTTTATGCGCGATGGCTAGCGAAGAACACGAAGATATCATCGAAATTCCGCCGCACTTTGGCACCGGTAAGTATGTGCTGTTATACGACCCTTTAGACGGCTCCAGCAATATTGATGTGAACGTGTCAGTAGGCACTATTTTCGCTATTCACCGTAAAATATCACTTGGCGAGCGCGGCACGATGCAAGATGTGTTGCAACCGGGCTGGCGCTTGGTGGCGGCGGGCTATGTGATCTATGGCAGCAGCACTATGCTGGTTTACAGCACCGGGCGCGGCGTGCATGGCTTCACCTTAGACCCGTCGCTTGGCGAATTTTTGCTCAGTCATGAGAATATTCGTATCCCCGCAATGGCAAAGTTTTACAGTGTGAATCACGGGAATGAAAAATACTGGACGGAAGGCATTCGTCGCTATACCCGCTGGCTGCAAGGCATGGATGAGCAGGATGCCCGCCCGCCGCTGTCGCATCGTTATATCGGCTCGCTGGTCACTGACTTTCATCGTAATTTATTGCAGGGGGGCGTGTTTTATTATCCCGGCGATCTGCGCGATCCGGAGAAGCCCTACGGCAAAATGCGGCTGATGTTTGAAGCGCAGGCGCTGGCTTTCATCGCGCAGCACGCAGGTGGCTACGCCTCTGATGGGTTGGGCGATTTGCTGGATGTGCAGCCGCATCACCTGCACCAGCACACGCCGGTGATCGTTGGTAATCGTGAACTGGTGGAAAAGGCAGAGGCGCTGATCACGCAGTATGATCAGGATTGGCTGCGGCAGTTCCGCACCTTCAGAGAGCAGCGGCCGGCCTTCAGCGGCGCATGATATGCGGCAGCGCAAACGGCGGTTTTCAACACCTCACCGGCGCTTTAGCCACAGCGTAATCAACACCAGCGCAAAGGGCAGCAGGGTTGAAACGCTGTCACGAGAGACAGGCATGGTTTCTTCGATCACCCGCAGCGTGAATGGCACCGGCACAAAGGTTACGATAAACACCACAAAAGACAGTACAGCAAGAAATCGCCGCCGGGTGTTTAACGGCGTAATCGCATCCAGCGGCACGGCGTAGCTGCGCCCAAAGATAAACAGCAGCGCCAGCCAGATCAGCCAGCTTTCGCTGATAAACAGAGTCAGCGCCACCGTCGCCACCAGCACCGGAAGATATAACCGGCGGGCTTTATCGCCAATCAATGAATAGAGTATATGCCCACCGTCTAACTGTCCTAACGGGATCAGGTTGATGGCGGTGACCAGCAGCCCCACCCATCCGGCCATTGCCAGTTGATTTAGCGAAACATCCAGTGTTTCCGTTGGCAGGAATTGGCCGAACACCAGCGTTTTGGAGAGGGCGTAGAGCAGCGAGTTGCCCTCTAAAAGCTGAATCCCCGGCTCAAGTGTGTTCACTGGCGATGTTGCCAGCCCGATAATCAAGATCGGGACGGCGAAAACCAATCCCATCAGCGGGCCGGACGCCCCTACGTCCAGCAGCGATTTTCGATTGCGCATTGGCTCGCGCAGTTGAATGAAAGCGCCCGCGGTTCCGAAAATGCTAAATGGCGGCGGCAGCGGGATAAAATAGGGCAGCGTGACATTCAGCCTATGGCGGCGCGCGGCGAAATAATGGCCTAGCTCGTGTGCGCCCAGAATCAGCAGCAGGCTGATAGCATACGGCAGCCCGCGCCACAGATGCATGAGCGAATTTCCGGCAATTTCTTCGGCCAACGCCGGATTCATCACGCCAACTTCGCCTGCCGCAATAGAGGTGCCCACCAACAGCAAACTGAATACCGTTGCCGCAAACAGCGCCCAGTTCGGCCATGTTGGGCGCGAGCGGTGAATTGGCCTACCTTTCACCACGATAACTACATCTTTGCCGTCGCGGCGGCGCAGCATCGGCAGCATGTTGAGCGGCGTAAGCAGGTTGTCCAACTGCGCGAATGCTTCTTCAGAAGGCTGTTTGAGCTTGCCCTCAAATACCGCCGCGAGCGTCGATTCCGGAAGCAGCAGCACGTCTTCCTGTATTGATACAATTTGGAGTTCGTTACTAGCGAATTCACGCCCGATAGACAGCACAACCTCGATGATCGGGCGAAGTTCAGCGAGACTATCGCGCATGGGTTCTGCCCCTCTAGAGGCAGCGCGTAGTATAGGGCGATCATCAAAAGAGAGTGCAGGCTCGTTAAGCATGGTTCCTGATCTAGGGT
>DAOTUZ010000034.1:0-9409 GCA_034437295.1 Anaerolineae bacterium
CCTTCTTTTTCGAGTTTTTGTATATCAACTTTCGGGCTGACTGCCTTGAACATCCCGTCGCTCCATTATTAGTGAGGTTGTTGAGTTATGATTGAATCAAAAATCGGCGCTGTTGACTTAAGCACCGTTGTGGTGAAGTAAGCAGGCAATCGCCCGCGGTGTGAGTGTATCACTCAGCACCACGGTTTCACCTCCAAAATCAAAGGATGGGATTTGCAACAACTACACCCATATTATCACTCAAATTATGAATTTACGGTAGTGCCGCTTTAAATTTAAGACAAACGCATCAACAGGCTAGATCGCTGGAAGCTGAAGCTGCCCGGCTAAATAAGAAAGCAATGCGGCTCGCTTCTCCCGTAAAAAACCAACTATGGCGTCCAGCGCTGCTGATATTCAATGATCGTCTTCCCCGTGTTTTCGCCATAGCCGGGATAAATACGCACTTGCGTATATTGGGAAGTCTGCCAACCAGAATTATCGAATAGACAACGATATTCAAAGGGTATCGCACGAGGATTATTGGGATCAAGCGGCATTGAGCCAGTTTGTGGAAAACGAACGCACTCTTCAGCCCGATCACCGGTATGCTGATTTAACTTTTCCTGATAGTAAGCAACGACATCTTCGGGGGAGCTATCTACAACCCGATAAAAAACACTTCTTGAGTAGCTTGTTTCATCAGCCGTACCCCACTCCTCCGCGCCGGGGAAGGGTGCAACGTTAAATGGCGAACGCCGCGCCGCCTGATCGCTCGCGAAAGCGATAACGCCAACGATCACCAGCAAAATACCAATGCCGCCAGCAATTAGACCTAGTTTAATAACCGACAGACCGCCACTCTTTTTCCTTTTCGGGGTTGGTTCTTTGCCTGTCATCACTGTCGTCATGAGCCAATGACTCCTCGTATCCGCGCAACATCTACAGCTAGATCACGCCCGTAATCGGTCTCCGAAAAACGTGCGGCCATCGCTTCCCAAAAGGGAAGCCCATCCTGTGGGAGCGTTTGGATTGGCGCTGATTTCAATACCTGCTGTTTCAGGTATTCAAACATCAACACCCGGGCAGGATCGCCATCCAAAGCACGGATGTCAATCACATCCAACATCGCGCCTGCTTCATCGTACTGTTCGCGACGATAAAACGCCTCTGCCAAATCAAGCCGGATCACGTCCGGCGCTCCGGCAGCAAGGGCGCGCTGCAAGGCATCTAATGCGCCAACATAATCTCCCTCTGAAAGCAGTGTACGCCCGATTCCGTACAACGGGAATTGATGTTCAGGATTTTTGTCCAAAGCTTCATACAATACGCCTTTGCTGGCCTCTAAATTGCCAAGCTGGCGGTAGGTATTGCCCAGCACCGTTAAGGCACGAACATCGGCTTTTCCTTGCGATCTTAATTCTTCCAAGACAGATTGAGCCGATTCAAAATCATTGGCGAGATAATAACGCTGGGCTTTCACCAATGGAGAAACCATATCGCGATAGGCCAGCATCACTGCAATTTGTGAAAGCGCGATCAGCCCAAACGCGCCAATACATGCTGGCAGCCTCAATTCATATGGGCCGAATAGGATCGCCAGAGTCAAGATAACTAGCAGCACTAACGAGAGCGTAATCGTTAAGCGTAGGGGACGTTCCCAGCTGCTAAAATCACGAAAAACACGATTTAGAATATAAATCATGTTTGGTTATCCTAGATTACCGGCATCGGCATCAGCAATCGCCTGCTCAATTTCGGCAATTTCGTAACGCAGCGCCTGCCCATAAGCTGTCCCCTCAAGCGCCTTCAAACCAGTTTTCCATGGATCTAGGCCATCGCGCGCGCTCATCATCTTGGCAACCGCGCGCACAGCTTCTTTAGTTTGCTCCTCCGCTTCAAACGCACGTGATAGATGATAATAGACGCGCACCATATAAGAAGCAGGCATCGCATGTTGTGCCGCTTTATTGAAGGCTTCACTAGATGCGCTTTCGTTCCCCGCATACCGCTGGGTAAAGCCTAACTCTGCCCACAACACAGGCTGCTCCGGTGTTAATTCAACAGCGCGTTGTAACGCCCTAGCCGCCTCATCATAAGATGCCTGCAAACGATATCCATTCGCTAACGTAACATAGGCGTCTGGATCATTAGGGTAAAGCTGCACCGCGCGGTCTGCGGTGGACTGCGCTCTGGCAAGCTGCCCGCTATAAGCGTAAGCGCTGGTTAAAAGCATCAACACTTCTGAAGTTTCTTTGCCTTCTTCAATTGAGCGTTCCAAAAGTGGAATGGCATCCCCGAACTTGAACTGCTCGATCAGGCGATAAGCATCGCCATAGCCAGAGCCTGAGGCACGGGTCTGCCGCGCCAGCATGACGCCAACTAGGATGAACAAGAAAAGAAACATGAGCGCGGCGAAACACAGGCCGCCCAACGCCATATAAACAGCAGGGGAAACCTCAGATGCCGTAGCTGTAGCGCGGGCGCCTAGCAGCTCAATTGCTGTGCCGCCGATGAACACAAAGATACCGAGCACAGCCGCCGCGATGCAGGCGTAAGCAGCAATCAATATTGAACGCCGAGCCATCAATGAGCGCCGACCTCTTCTATAGAAATTGCCGTGGAAACAAGATCGCGCGCTGTTTTTACATCATCCCCTAACACAGCGCGCAAAACTTCAGCCTGCTCATTCTCCAGAATCTTCTGCCATTCTTCTAGGCCACCGCGCTGCTTTTTGAGCAGCTCAAATTGAGATCGGGCTGATTCAGCGTCCCCTAAACGGGCGTAGGCGCGCAGCAGATACAGATGAATCAGCAGGCGATGGCGAGCATCCGGCACTTTCAAGGCCAATGCTTTATCGAGATGGCCGATCACCTCTTGCGATTTACCAAGTCGATCCTCGATCATACCTAGGTTATAGAGGGCGACCCATTCATCCGGAGCGAGTTCAGCGGCTTTATAGGCGGAGTCCAACGCGCGCTGATAATTGCCAGCTTGGAGATCTACCTCGGCTAGGCCGTTATAGCCAACCGCGGAGTCGGTTTCTAATTCGGTCATCTTTACATAATCACGGCGAGCGCGCTCAAGTTTGCCCCACAAGCGGAGAAGCTCAGCGCGAAACCGATAGTAGTTCGGATCATCGGGATCGTCTTTGATCACCTGATCCATTTCTTGTACAGCAGCTTCCAGATCGCCCTTTTTGAGCGCTTTCACAGCCTTCTGATAACTTGTTGGCGTGCGTGGGCGGAAGAGAATTGTTCCTGCAACGATCCATCCCAACGCGCCGCCAAACAGTACCAGCGAAAACTGCGGAATAACGACAATCCCCAGCACAATCAGGCCGAGAGCGGGCGCAAGGATTGCGATCCAGCGTGCGCGATCCTCATTATCCATGCGCCCACCAATGATGATGGCGGCGCCGATCAACGTGACCAGAACAAGGATGGTTTGCGCAGGGCGCACCCATTCAAAATCGTTGACGATGACGTTAAGAATGAGGCTCAGTAAGCCTGTTGAAGCGATTAAAAGGAAAAGAGCACGCAAGCGCGTGGGGCCGAGAAACAGCGTGAAACGTTCGTAAGCGCGACCCATCATTCCGGTTTTATCTCAATATATAAACGTTTGTTGATGCCGCCCTTGCTTTTATAGTCGGCAATGCGAATATGCCCAACTTCGGAAGTATTGGCAACATGCGTCCCGCCATCAGCCTGCAAATCAAGGCCAACAATTTCAACAGTACGCACTTCAGCAATCCCTTCAGGCAGCAGATTAATTTTGGTACGGATCAGGTCAGGAATCTGGAAGGCTTCTTCACGCGGCAAAATTGCGACGCGAATCGGGCGTGCTGCCGCTATCTCAGCATTAATTTTAGTTTCTATTTCCTGTACGAGGTCTTTTTCGAGACGTTCAAATTCAAAATCCATGCGCGCCGACAACGGTTCCATGTTTCCGCCGGTCACACTGGCGCCATAATCACGCCAGACCACACCACACAAAATATGCAGCGCGGTATGAGTGCGCATCAATTTGTAGCGGCGATCCCAATCCAAAACACCATGAATCTGAGCGCCAACCTCCGGCATGGTTTCAGCTTGCAAAATATGGAGATTGCCGCGTTCCACTTTAACCACCTGCGCGGTCTGCCCATTATGAATTAGCGTGCCAACATCATTGGGCTGGCCGCCACCGCCGGGGTAAAAAGCAGATCGATCCAGTTTGACCGCATGCTGCTCAGGAATAACATCCGTTACGACAGCATCAAACTCTTGTATCAGGCTGTCAATGTGATAAAGCAATTCCGTCATAGAACTCTCATTTCATTATGGCTTAGCCAAGATCAGCACGCATACGCAGCATCACTTCCCTTCCCCCTAGAGAGCGCCAGAATTCTAGCGCGTCGGGGTTGCGGGCCGCGGCATGCCATTCGTAGTAAGTCAGCCCTTTTTCTTGAAACCACTCTGCCAATACGGCTACAAGCTGTGTGCCAACGCCTGAGCGGCGCGCACTTTCTTCAACAAAAATATCTGCGAGAAAGCCGCTCGGCTCTTGCGAGAACATTTCCGGCGCAATATCTACAACAACGCCAAAGACATAGCCAACCAATTGATCATCCACTTCAGCCACCAGAATCCGCGCGGTTGGGTTAAAGAGCTGATCTTCCAGTCTGCGCGCATAACGCAAGGCACCCATGGGCGTAGCCGGGGGAAGCTCTGGATCGAGCAAGCGGTGATAATCAACGAGCGATTGCCATAACCGCGCGATTGCATCTACATCTTTGGGGACGGCGGATCGAATTAAGAATTTACCCACAATAACTGCATCCATGCTACTGAACCATATGCCCGCCAAAAGGCCTGCGCGGTCACCGCATTACGAGGCAAAGCAACTATGCGCTGTGTTACTCCTCGATCTGCAAACCAACCCCGAAGGGCTTCAGCCAACTTGCGCGCGACGCCACCATGATAATGATGTGCATCCAACACAAATTCAGTGATCATTCCTAATGAATCAGCAGACATGCCGGGCGATGATAGGCGAATTTCACCCATTGCAAAGCCTATGGCCTGTACGCCATCAAAGGCGCCGAGGACAACATGGCTTGGGCTTTGCACCCATAACAAAACCTGCTGCGACCAGCGCTGCGGAGACGTATCTTCGAGGCGAAGATTCTCTATCTGCCCTGTCAAAGCCAGATTTTCGCGCCAGAGTGGGAACAATAATGGGAAATCAGCCTGAACGGCTTCTCGAATAATAATCATCTGAATAGCTGTAGTCGAGCGCTAAAAAGTCTAGCATCAGGATAAATGCAATTCAAGCGTAAGCCGCAAATAACGGCTGATACCTGATGAATTGAGATCGCATTTTCTGCCTACAAGAGTGCAGTGAAATCGGTGGCTTGTAAAACATGGATGCTGATCGGTAAAATGATACCATCCTTTCGTGAAGCAATACGGGAGAAATAACCTGCATGTCAACACAACTACCCCCTAATGAAACTAAACCCGCCGATTTTCACACAGAACTTGGGCAAGGCTGGGCGAAACACCGCAACGGACACAACGAAGAAGCCATAGAAATTTTTCTCGGTGTTTTACAGAAAGACCCTCAGCAGATTAACGCCCTGTACGGTTTGGGATTGGCGCAGCGCTCAAAAGGCGAACTTCAATTTGCCGTTGACTCGTTTCAACGCTGCCTTGCCCTAGTAAACGCCTCACTAGTGGCGAATCCCGGTGAAGATGAATTTGAGATGTTACAGCGTGTATTAGAGCAGCGGCTTTTAGAAACACGCGCAAGAATTAGTTAATTATTCTTAGAATGAACAAACGGGAGCGGTTGGAACGTACCATCGCTGGCGAAACAGCGGACAGGCCGCCAATAGCTTTATGGCGGCTCTTTCCGGGTGACGATCAGCGAGCGGCAGATCTGGCGCGCTCAACCATTGAATTTCAACGCACCTACGACTGGGATTTTGCGCGTATCTCTCCTTCAATCACCTACTGCACATCCGATTACGGGCTGCATGACGAATGGGAAGGCGCAATTGACGGCGAACGGACGATTAAGAAACGGGCGATTACGCGCTCACTTGATTGGACGGTCTTACGCCCACTTGACCCACAGCGTGGCGGTTACGGCAAACAACTTGAGTGCATTGAGCTAATCTACAGGCAGTTAGGCGAAGAGGTGCCGATTCTCGCCACGATCTTCAGCCCACTGGCACAAGCCGAGGCGCTGTGTGGCCCCGAATTGTTTTCGCTGCATCTGCGTAAAGAACCGGATCGTTTGCGCAGCGCTTTGAACGTACTGACTGAAAATATCTTGAGGTATGTTGAAATGCTGCGGCGATTACCGATTGCGGGGGCTGCTTATGTTATTCGCCATGCCAGCTATCACCGATTATCGGAAGATGAGTATGCCGCCTTTGGATTACCATTTGATATAAAAGTGCTGGATTCACTGCCATCAAAATGGTGGTTCAATATGGTGAGTCTTGAATGCCCTTCCCCAATTTTTAAGTTTGCAATGCACTTACGCGGGCAGGCTATCAATTGGGCTGACCGTGAAAACGAGCCAGATCTTGCGATTGGCAAAACACTACACAGCGGCGCGGTATGCGGAGGCCTTTCTAACCGTGAGGATTTATATCACGGCACCCCAACAACGGTTCGAGAGGCCGTTCGCAGCGCACTGGAGAAAACATCTGAACGGCGCATCATCATCGGAGCAGGATTTCCGTTAAACATCGCAACGCCGCTTTCCAACATCCGCGCCGCGCGCCAAGCCGTTGAGGGATTATAAGATGTCGCTGCGGGTAATCGGTGGCAGCGCCAGGGGCAAGCGACTGAAACTTGTTCCCGGAGACAGCACGCGCCCAATCATGGACAGGGTGAAAGAGGCGCTGTTCAACATTATTGGTATGGATATTCTTGATGCAACCATCCTAGATTTATTCGCCGGGACAGGCAGCGTTGCTATTGAGGCGCTCAGTAGAGGTGCTGCACAGGCAACCATGCTCGATCTTGATCGCAACGCGATACAGACCATTCAAGCAAATCTGGCGACGACAGGTTTTACAGATCGGGCATCTGTGCACCGGGTTGATGCTTTTAGCTTTTTGACCGCCACGCCGAACCAAAGCTTTGACTATATCTATATTGCGCCCCCGCAGTACAAGGGATTTTGGCTGAAGGCACTAATGCTGCTCGATTCACGCCCCGAATGGCTGACTACCGACGGGGAAATTATTGTACAGATTGATCCTGAAGAAAAAAGACCTCTTGATTTACAATATTACGAAGCCTACGATGAGCGGAAATATGGCCGCACGCTACTCATCTTCTATCGCTCGATCCAACCAGAAACCCGGAGCAACAATGGTTAATCTGGAGCAGATTGAAAATGTTTCATCTGAACTAATCGCAATCTTTCAGGTTGAGTTCCCACCAGTGCCGCTCGAAATTATGCTCCAGCACCCCTTCCCCGATATGTGGGAAGAAGTGGAAATTTCGCTGGCGTCCGGCAGCTTTATGATTCTTAACGATCCTTATCGTCCCCGTATGTCTTTGGCACGGTTGCTGGCAAGGGAAATTGTTGGCTGCAACTGGGGAATTGAACGAGGGCTACTTCCCTATAAGGACGATAAGCCAGCGTTAATCACACTAGCACGCGCCGTGACGATGCCCAAGTCAATGGTGCTTAAACTGGATCCGGCAGCTCGGGTTCCGGGAGTGATGAGTGACTATTTTGAAGTTCCCATCAAGGATGTAATCCGCAGGTTAGAAGACCTTAACCTTTAGGAATGATGCCCATTTAATCGGGACGTGGCGATCTTTCGCGCTAGATCCAGCGCCTCTTCACGGGTATTCACTAAGCCTTGAACCTGTGCTTCAGTAAGCGCAATGAGTATCGTGCCAATTAATTTGCCAGGTGAAAGCCCAAGTTCACTTCGCAGATCATCGCCAGTCAACAATACGGGCAGAGTAACATAACGGTCACGCTCAACAAAATAGGCATGGAATAAGAACTGTGCGCGCTCAAGATGGCGCAACCACGTATCCTGCCTGATATTCCTGCCCGATTCTGCCAGATAGACGGCCAGTGAAAGCAATATCCCGTCAATTCCGGCGTCCCCGGATGTTTTCCAGAAGCGATGAATAGAAACAGAATCCTCCAGATCAATATGTTCAACCATTAAAGCAGCTTCAACTGTCAGGCTCAAACGGGTCTTCTCAGCATTACTCAAGCGAAACTGCATGGCATAAGTATCCACTTGGTAGGCTGATTGCTTTTGTAGTAAGCCTGCCAGCAGCAGCAGCGCAAACTGTGGGCGTTCATTCGGCCACAGGAAATTCAGATGTGAATATAGCTGCGCCCGATAGCGATCCAGCGATATCACAAACATGCCAAGGCCGAACTGGGCAGCAGTTTCATCAGTTCGGGCGGGGCTAACCGCGGTATAGAAGCGGCGCAAGGTATCTACAACTGTAAAAGCGAAATCCTTTTCAGCGGCAGAGGAAACAAGACCCGGCAGCACCACATTTAATGCGCCAAGCCGGTCAGCTATTACACAGGCCGTTTTGATTCTGGAAAGCTCCAGAACTTTGAACCATTCATCGCGGATTCGCTCCGGAGACACATTCGTCAATTCTGGTGCATGCTGGCGCAAAGCAACGAGCGTGCTTTCTTCGATTCTCAACCCGAACTGGGCGCTGTAGCGTACCGCCCGCAGTACGCGAATCGGATCATCACCGATACTATGCGGCAGGCACTGGCGCAGCACTTTAGCCTGAAGATCGCCAAAACCATCACAAGGATCATAGGCCAATGTCAAATCACCTAGCAGATCGACGGCCAGCGCATTGATCGTGAAATCACGCGAACGCAAATCGCCTTCCAGTGTTTCTGCGCGAAAGGACGAGACATCAATAGAGTGCTGCGCGCCATTGATAGCATAGACCACACGCCCGACATCTCGCGCTTCATCTAACGGGTAGTAGGCGCCGCCAATCCGATTGGCAATTTTGCGGGCGATGCCGAGGCCATTTGCCTTCACCGTGAGGTCAATATCGCGGATCTGGCGGCGTAGATAGGCATCACGCACGGGGCCGCCTGCCATATATAACGGTTGGCTCAATTCTTGCAACTGATCGCGCAGGGTGAGAATTTCATCCGGCCAAGCCAGCATAATACTGCGTGCCGCTTCACTCACCGCTCAATGCCTCTTCGCGCACTACTCCGACAAAGGGCAGATTCCGAAACTTTTCATCAAGATCAAGGCCATAACCAAAAACAAATTTGTCTTCAATTTCAAACCCGGTGTAATGAATAGGGATCGGAATTGTGCGCCGAGATGATTTATCCAGAAGGGTGCAAAGCCGGACACTATTTGGATGGCGAGCGTTCATCACGTCCATCACAAATTTGAGGGTGT
>DAOTUZ010000035.1:0-42381 GCA_034437295.1 Anaerolineae bacterium
GGCGCAGCGCGTTTGGGAATTATTACGTGAAGATCTGCGGCGCGACAGCGAGCGGCGCGGGCGAGTTCGTGGAGGATTATGATGTTAGGACTTCCATTACCGCCAATTCCGGGTCTTAGCCCGGAAACACACTTAGGCTTCCGCTATCAGGTGATGTCTGCAAAGGTACCTATCTCGATTTTCAACGAGGTAGTACTCCCAACACTGACGATGGAAACGGAAGATGTGAAAGAAGGCGGTCAGAACAAATACACTCATAAACTTCCCGGACGAATCAACGCCGGCACAGTTAAGCTGAAACAAGGCATTGTCCACGTTGACCTGATGATGAAGTGGTATGTTGACGTGATGACCAAGCAGAAATACGGCAAACAGCAAGAGATGTTGATCATCGTTCAATATAGCGCGCTGTTCATTCCGCTGCGTATCTGGCAGTTTGAGAATGCCTACCCGATTAAATGGACTGGCCCGCAGTTACAGTCCGGTCAATCTGCTGCCATTGTGGAAGAATTTGAATTCGCCCACAGCGGTGTCACTATCGAAACTGCTGCAACATTAATGCCCTTTTAAAGCTGATGAGCGCTAATCCTTTCAAACCACTTGGTACTCGCCTTCGCGATTTCGCGCGGGGCAAAATTAACCGGTACCTTCCCGACGGGGAGGTTTCAACACGCCCCAACGCAGCCCCGTCATGGGCGAACAATGCCGCCGCGCCGCTAGATTGGGAGAGTGGAGGGCAGCCCGCCGTTCCACAACCCGGAACAGTAGATTTCTCATCTATCGAAACGCATACCGAAACCTCGATTCCCGCATCTTATTTAAGTCCGTCATCGCCGGGATCGCCCGCAGCACCATCCGTACAAACCAAACCCGCCGATGCCGCGCCTGCTCCAGAACAAGCTAAGCCGATGTCGCGCCTTGATTTTCTGAACCATATTTGGACGATGCGCGAGACACAGTTGAACGCGGGGCGAAAACCCGCCCCAGAGCCAGACGCCGAAAATATCCAGCGTTCAGCTGATGAAGCGACTGCGCCGCCAAGGCCAATTGGCCGGCGTCGCCGCGGGGCAGTAGTGGATGTCCCGACGACACGATCACCTGAAACTACTAGCGACTTAGAGTCACCAAATACGCCTGACAACCCTGACTTTTTTTTTGTAGGATCTGACGACGCTTCCCCAGATGCAGCATCGCCCTCTGTTCAAGCGATGCGCACGCCTCCGGCAGACTCGCAGCCTACGCCGCCGTCACAAGTTCAGCGCCGCGCCGCCCCATCATCGGAAAGTTCGACTGCGCCATCACAGTTGCCAGCAGCCTCTCCGTGGGGATCGGTTGCCACGGCGTTAGAACACTCCGCATCCGTGAGCGCATCCACCGAATCCTTACAAAGTGGCGAAAGTTCAGATAGCCCCGCGCCGTCAGCCCAAAACAGCGGCGTGCAGTCATCAACAAATGACACACCATCTGTTCAGCGAAGCCCTGATACATCATCCGCTGGCGCAAATACGCCAGCTCCACAGGATGCAGCTAACAGTATCATCTATATGCCAGCAGATCGAGTTACCTACACCGAAAATAGCTCGCCATCCGAATTGAATAGTCCGGCCATTCAGAGAAGCACAACCGCAGCACCTGATGCCACATACGCACAACCCGCAGAAATCGAATATCACGGATCAGATCAACCACAGCAGGCGCAAGCGGCATCTGCCGGTACAATACCTGACCAATCGACTTCTGTCTCATCCGCCTCTATGCTCGGAGTCCAACCAGCACGCGCGGATGAAATAAGATCTACGCCATCACTTCCTGACTCAGCGTTCAATGTTGGCGCCGGTGAAAATGAGCCGTACAGCGCGCCACCACAGCCTTCAACGCCCGCTGTCCAACTTCAACGTGATTCGCCGGTAGAACAGTCGGCACCGCCGGTACAGCAGACCATTCAGAGAGAGATGGCTCAATCTTCTGGCCCTCCCTCAAAATCGCGCAAATCGCAGGCCACGCAGCAAACAGCGCCAGCTAGCGCTGCATCAGATTTTTCCGCCGCAGTTCCGGAATCTCCGAATGTGCCAGCGACTAGTGTATCGAATGCTATCCAGCGGGAAATCGCTGATGCACCGCACGCGCCTGACATGCCAACAACGTTATCTCCACAGAACACTACGCCAGAAACATCACAAACCGTTCAGCGCAGCGTTGTTGATGCACCGCACGCGCCTGATATGCCAACAACGTTATCTCCGCAGAATACTACGCCAGAAACATCACAAACCGTTCAGCGTGCCAACGATTCGCAACCTGAATCGGCACAGTCGTCGTCACCCACTTCCTATGCTGGCTTGCCCTCCACGGCCTTCAATACGCTGCAAATGGCAGATTCCGCCAGCGCAGCGCCGCCCAACTCCCCCCCACCCTCACAATCAGCAGGGATCGTCCAGCGTAAAAAATCAGACCCATCACCAGCGAGTCCGTCGGTTAAGCCGGAAGGCAACCCTCAGGTTAACACGCCTGCTTATTCGATACAGCACCCGCAGCCCTTCGCCGAAGTCCAGCGCGAACCCGTAGAATCTATAGAATCTGCTTCAGAATCAGCGTTTACCGCCGAAGCACCAACCCTGTTAACGCCTACTGCATCCGTTCAGCGCGGCGCCGAAAATGCGCCAGCATCTGCTGAAACACCCTCTATCAGCCGTTATACTGATCTTCCAGATGCGGCCTTCAACACGCCGTCGAACACCTCAAGCTTCGCTAACAATCCGGCAAATACTGCCGCAGCCCCACATTACGAATCTCATTCGCAACCGGCACCGCCAGCATCTGATGCTGCCCCTAAAAGCAAACCCGGCAGCACCATTCAGCGTCGCCGCGGGGTCATGGGAGTCAGCTACACACCCGCTCAACCCACCGCAGACGCGCTCCAAAGGGAGGCGGACGAAACAAGCAGTTCGACTGCCGCGCCACTTCCGGTATGGACGCCTTCTGCTGAACTTGCTCCGCCTACACCATCCAACTTTGCAGAGCCATCACCGTGGACAACCTATATGGATGCCCCGGCGTTCGAAGAACCGCCGAGGCCCGCTCCACGCACAGTATCCGGTGGCGCGCCAGAAACATCTGCGCCAGCGCACGCCAATCAACCCGCTATACAGCGCACGAGTGAGAATAGCCCTGTCGAAACCGCCTCCCCGTATTCAGCCCTACCAGACAGCAGTTTTATGTCCGCCGATCCCGCGCGGGCAACCACTGCGCGCAGCGCCGCGCCAGAAGTGGGCTTCCCGAACGCGCCATCAGCAGCATCGCCTACTACAGCTTCACTACAGCGCAGCATCCAATCTGGAACTGATCCGCTGGATGAAAGCACATTACCAGTTCACGATTTCGATATTTCCGATGCGTTTAATAGTAATTTTATAGATTCATCTCAAACCAGCACGCCCACACAGCAGCCAGCTATTTCACGCGCAGTAGAATCAAGCACATCATCTACGCCTGCATCGCCGCAGTTTTCTCACAACTTCACCCCGAATGCCAGCATCCCGGCGTCCGAGTCGGTAGAGGCCGATATGTTAAAGATGCTCAATCTGCCTCCAAATACGCCGGTTGTCGGGCTGAAGCCTGCGCCAGCCACACCTGAAATCAATAGAAAAGCCGATGATGGGCATTCAGCAGCAGCCCATTCAACCGGCGATACCACCACCAGCCCCATGCGCCCATTCCAGATGCCCGCATCTGCCGCTACAGCGCCCGCCTCAGCTGCCACCGCATCATACGCGCCTCAAAATGACAGCAGCGAAATAGTTCAGCGGGCAATCAGTGAATCAGAAGCGCCTACCGAAACCAGTAACAGCCCGGAAAATAACCCGCCAAAAGAAGGTGGCTCTGAACCAGATATCGAAGGGCTTGCGAAGGAAGTTTACAAGACACTGCGCTCAAAGCTTCGCAATGAACACGAACGCCGTCATGGAAGCTAACATTCTCTGTGATGATATGCACAGTAATAATGTAAGGGGAGGATTGACCCGATGGATAGCCTAACGCGAGGTGGCTTAAAGCCCGCGACAATCACCAACCTTGACGATCCTAGCAAGATCGTGAAGTGTATGTTCAATCCCTTTGAGTTTTCCATTACCAAGTCCAACACCTGGGGCGAAAATGCTGGTTCAGGTCAGGATCAGGGGCGTGTGCGTTTTCAAAAAGGCGGCCCGCGTTCCTTAACCTTGAATCTTATCTTCGATACCTCCGACAAGGGTACCGATGTTCAAAACCTGACACGCCCGCTCTGGGACATGATGAAAGTAACGCAGTCCAATGCCAGCGCCGAAACCAATCTCAGCGATCCACCCGATGTTGAATTCAACTGGAACGAAAAAATAAAGTTCCGCGCTATCATCAAGCAGCTAACTGAACAGTTCACCTTCTTCAAAGAAGATGGTACGCCTATCCGCTGCAAAATCACGATTGCGCTTCAGGAACGCGAGCAGGAAGATCCACCCCCTGCACAGCAGCCAGGTGCAGCCGGTGAAGCCACAGAAGCGGGCGAGACGGTGACGAGTGCCGACAACGTCGCTGGAACTGAGGGGTGGCGTAGCAACGCCTCCGCTTCCGGCATAGATAATCCGTTAAATGTGCCTGCTGGAACGACCACGGTCGCCTAATTTGTCGAAAGGGGTCAAGTAATGCCAGCATCCAGTGGGCCATCAGCCCCTGTAAGACCAAACGTTATCCCGAAAGTTAACGGGGCAGTAATCAGCCCTGAGCTTATTAAGGATATTATTTCAATTGAAGTTGATCTGAGCGTTGATATCCCTGATATGGCTATATTGCGCATCAGTGACTCGGCTCTAAACGATGCGCCCCATCTCAAAACCATCGTTGAATGGCTTGGGAAACCGCTTGAAATAACATTTGCGCCATTCAATCAGGCGCAGATCTCAAGACCGCTGCCCCCTGAGCCGGTCTTTAAAGGCGAAGTAGTCGGGGTTGAACCAAGCTTCGAGGAAAGTGGTGAACTCACTATTCTCATTCGTGCCTATGACAAACGTCATCGCTTAAACCGCGAAACTAAAACCCGCGCCTTTCTTCAGGTCACTGCCAGCGACATTTTCACCAAACTGGCGCAAGAAAATGGATTAACCTCACAGGTAAAAGCAACAACGGTGCAGTATCAATCCATGTTGCAGCGCAACCAGACCGATCTCGAGTTTATCAATCATCTCGCGCGGTTAAACGGCTTTGAAGTTCGCATTAATGATCAGAAGTTAATCATCGAGCCTCCTGCAAATACCACAAGTATATCCGTCACCTGGGGTGAAGACTTACTATCTTTCTCCCCCCGTTTATCGCTGGCGGGTCAAGTCAACGAGGTCAAGGTCAAAGCCTGGGATCTCAAGCAAAATCAGCCGATTGTTGGCACCGCTTCAAATTCGTCTGCTCAACCGACTATCGGTTTTGGAAAATCCGGCGGTGCGGCAGCGCAGAGCGCATTTGCCGCCGCCAAAGTCTTCGAAGTTCAGCTTCCGATGGAGAACCAAAGCGAAGCTACTAATGTTGCTACCGCTATTTTAAACAGCATCAACATGGATTTTATCGAAGCTGAAGGGTTAGCTTTTGGTAACCCGAAGTTAAAACCCGGCGCAGCAGCCAATGTACAAAACGTTGGCTCATCATTTACTGGTAAATATATCATCACTTCTGCAACCCATTCCTATACATCAGATGCAGATTACCGGACACACTTCAGAGTAGAAGGCACAACCCGCAAGCTCATGTCTGATTTACTGACGACTGGCGAGCCGGCCACCAATCAGATTTCAGGGCTGGCAGTGGCGGTTGTCACCAATATTCAAGACGATGACGGCCTTGGAAGGGTGAAAGTCAAATATCCCTGGTTGGCTGGGACGAATGATCAGGATATCGAATCTTTCTGGGCGCCGGTTGTCTCTGTCGGCGCCGGGCCAGATACCGGCTTGTTCTGGCTCCCTGAAGTCAACGACACCGTCCTTATTGCCTTTGAGCATGGCAACGTGAACCGTCCCTTCGTTCTGGGTGGGATCTGGAATTCCAAAGCTGCATCGCCAGTGGCTAAAAATAAACAGCAGCAAAGCGGTAAAGTGCTAACCCGTGCGCTGCAAACGAAAAGCGGACACAAAATTCTATTCACTGATTCTGATTCCGACTCAAAAATGGAGATCATCGACAAGGGATCAGTCACCACCATTACGCTTGATGCCCAGAATAAAGCTGCAACAATTGATTCGCAGGGCAAAGGCTCTTTCAAGACGGCTCAGGCCATGACCATTGAAAGCAATGCCAATATCTCCATGAAGTCATCGGGTGGCAATGTTGACATTCAAGCATCGGGTGGCAACCTGACCATCAAAGGCGTTCAGGTGACTGTGGAGGCCAGCGGCACGCTTACATTGAAGGGCGCAACGGTGAATATCAACTAATGTTATGTTTGCCGAATTTGAAGAAAAGCGACAGAATTTACGCTGAGAAGGTGAGGAGATAAAATGTCATTTACGGGGCGTGGTTGGGCGTTCCCGCCCAAACTGGATGACCGTGATCATGTCGAGATGGCAGAAGATGACGTCGATATTCGTCAGGCCATGCGCATCATCATTGGGACGGCGCTCGGAGAACGGGTGATGCACCCCGATTTCGGCTGCCGTATTCACGAACTAATCTTCGATCCCTGCAATGCGGGAACTGCCGCAACTGCCGAGCGTTATGTGCGCGAAGCATTGCTGCGATGGGAACCGCGCGTTCGCTTAGAAAAAGTTGAAGCATCGCCCGATCATGACCATGGTTCGCTCATCATTGAAATTGTTTATGAGGTCAAAGGTCAAAATGATCGTCGCAACCTTGTTTTTCCATTTTATTTAATCCCAGAACAGGCATAAGGGGGCTGGAATGGGATTTGAAACCCCACCGTTAGATGACCGTCAATTTCGCGATCTGGTAGACGAAGCGCGTCGCCGCATTCCGCTTTATACGCCGGAATGGACTGACCACAATTTAAGCGACCCTGGCATCACGCTCATCGAGCTTTTTGCATGGATGACCGATATTGTGCTGTATCGCTTAAACCGCGTGCCAGACCGAATGTATATAAAATTCATGGAATTAATCGGTATCACCTTGCAAGAAGCTGAACCGGCGCGGGTTCCACTAACTTTCTGGCTCTCATCCCCGCAGCGTACAGCGATCACTATTCCTGAAGGCACAGAGGCCGCAACAATTCGCACCGATACGGATCCGGCCATTACCTTCAGTACCGATATCCCTACAGAAATTAAAGTTCCGAAGTTAGCGCATATCCTCACCAGCTCCACCAATCGCGGCGGCCAGCGTGAATTTCGCGCCTACAACCCGCGGCGGCTTGAAAGTGGCGTAGATAACTTCCCTGCATTCGAGTCGAATCCACCCCGGCAGGGCGATGCTTTCTATGTGGGATTCGAAGAAGATATGAGCCTTCATATTCTCGGCGTGAATATCGGCGTCGCGCGCGCAGAAGGCGCAGGGATTGATCCCAACAATCCGCCTTATATTTGGGAAGTGATGGGTGGAGATGCCGAGCAAAACTGGATCCCTGTACTTATCGATCACGATGGCACACTAGGCTTGAACGTTCCCGGCCTAATCCGCGTACATCTGCCCAAATTGCAAAAGGGGACGCGCAACAATGTCACCGCCTATTGGCTGCGCTGTCGCTTAGATCCATCGCGCTCGCCGCGCAGTTACGGCGTCAGCCCCACCATCAACAAGCTGCACATTGACAGTTGGGGTATCACCGTCGAATCTACCAATGTTACCCGTGTTCGCAACGAAATACTTGGGCGCTCTGAAGGCACGCCAGGGCAGCGTTTCTACCTAACTCATACGCCCGTTGTTCCCCGCCTAAAATCTAGCGAATATGTGGTCGTCCGGCAGGAAGATGGCCGCGAAGAGCGTTGGAGTGAAATTTCCGACTTTTCATCGTCAGTACCCGATGATAAACACTATATGCTCGATGGCGGCACCGGCGAAATCCGATTTGGCCCTGCCCTGCCACAGCGAGACGGCAGCATCCTGAGTTACGGCGCAGTCCCGCCCAAAAACGCGATGATTTTCATGCGCGCTTACCGTTATGGTGGGGGGCAGGAAGGCAATCTTGCTGCAAATACCATCAGCATTATGCAGTCCAACATCCCTTATATTTCAAAAGTCACCAATCTCACCCGCGCTCGCGGCGGTTTGGATGCTGAGAAGCTGGAAAACGCTAAGCAGCGCGTCCCCGGCTTTCTACGCTCGTTAGATCGCGCGGTTACAGCTGAAGATTATGTTGATCTCGTGAATGAAGCAGCCCCTAATCTGGTTTCGCGCGCGCATTGCATTCAGCCGCCCGCCACAAATCGCGGAGAAATCCGCGTTCTGGTGATTCCGCGAATCCTCAAGTCTGAGGAATACATTGCGCCGGAAAGCCTCTCGCTTTCACAGGAACTGCGGGATCGCATCTTCAATTACCTGGATGAGCGTCGCCTGCTAGCAACTCAGCTTGAGGTGATGCCGCCATCCTATCAATTTGTCGAGACCGATGTGCATATTCGCGTCCTACCCACCGCATCTGCCGAAGATACGCGCCAAAAGGTCGAAGATCGGCTGTATTCCTTCCTGAACCCGATTACCGGCGGTCACGATAATAAAGGTTGGCCTTTCGGGCGTGACCTGAATATCGGGGATATCATGGCGGCGCTTTTGGCCGTCCCCGGCGTCGAGTCGGTACGCTCAGTAATGTTGTACCCGGCAACTTATGATCGCGGTAATTTTGTGCGTGGAGAACCGGTATCTGTTATGCCGCTGCCAGTACATGGCGTAATTGCTTCATCGCGTCACGAAGTTCGACTGGATTAACGGTAGGTATCCATGGACGAAACGACTGCCGTATTCAAAATTCAGGGACCGGGGCTTGACCGCGAAGAATTTACTGTTGGTCAGTCCGGCGCGCGCGCAGGCCGTTCTGGTGATAACGACATCGTGCTGCCCAGTAACGAGATCAGCCGCCATCATATGCGTTTCGAATGGATTGACAACCAGATTGCAATCCGTGACCTGAACAGCAGTAATGGCGTCTGGTACAACGATGCCCGTATCCGCGCAGACGCGCCGCAAGTGCTTCAGCCCGGCGAGTCCATTCGTGTCGGGCCTTTCGTGATCACGCTGGATACTATTCTTGTCCCTAAAAAACGCAAAGGGCATGCCCAACAAACGCTTGAAGATGTCCCTGTCGCTAAGCCGCCAGAACCTGAACCGCCACCAGTTGAACCCTATATTCCCGAAACCATACCGCCGATTCAGCCTGAGCCGGAAGCGATTGTTGAGGCCGCGCCGCCCGCTAGCGAGCCTATCGCTGAACCGCCGCCCGTTGTAGAAGACGATCAACCGGTCGTGGATGCCAACCTCGAAAAAGAGGATATGGAATTCGCAGTTGCCGCGCCGGGGCAGGAAGTCCCAATAGAACCTGAGCCGGAACCGGAACAACCAGAACGTTCCACAAAATCCAGAAAAAGCGGTAAAGGCGCAAAGGATGAGGTGGAAGCGCCGCCCGTTGAATCTGAAAGTGATGAAAAGTCCTTCCTCTTCACGCCGGTTGAGCCTGTCATCCCCGAAAGGTCAGCGGCGGCAAAGAAGGAAACACCTACTGAAAAATCTGATGAGGCTTCACTTCCGGCCATTGTGCCAGAGAAACCAAAAGCAGAATCCAAGCCTGTAGAAGCTAAGCCTACAAAATCAAAATCGGATGATCCGTTTGATCATGTGCCTTTTATCGGTGGGGATGGTGCCAGCCTCTCACCCGCTGAGCCACTGCCCCCCTTGCCCACATTAAATGGCACAGCATTCCCGGTTGGCATTCCCAAAGATGCCAGCAGCTGGCTCAAATATCTGCCCTCTATCTATCTTGATGATGGCTTCACCGGTCGCTTTCTACTGATCTTTGAAGCGATGATGAGTCCGGATATCTGGATTATTGACAATCTCGATCTCTATTTTTCCCCGGACATTGCGCCCTTAGAATGGGTTCGTTGGCTGGCAAGTTGGTTCGATATTTATATCGCCCCAGAGCTTCCCGCCGAACGCCAGCGTGCCATCTTAGATCAAGCTGGGTGGTTGGCAGCGCGGCGCGGAACACGCATCGGCCTTGAGCGTCTGCTTGAACTCTACTGCGGTGTGCGCCCGGAAATTATTGAAGAGGCCGCGCATTTTACCGTTAAACTCGCCTTGAGCGAAAGTAATGTGAGCCTAACCCGCGAGCTATTGGAAATTTTAATCACCAAAAACAAGCCCGCGTTCGCGTCATTTTCGCTGGAATTGTCGTAAGTTGCGAAAGTGAAACAATGCTATACTGTCAATAGAGTGTATTTAGAGAGGTGGAATGATGGCAGGTCAATATCATCGGGATGCGCGTCCAGCAGAAAAACACACAAGGACGCCAGAATCTCACACACATAATCCCTCAGCACACCTCGACACCTCAAACGTGGTAGACCTACAGCGCGTCATCGGTAATCAGGCCGTGCAGCGCCTGATCAACAATGCCGGCATCCAAACTAAAATGACCGTTGGCGCCGCGAACGATCCCTATGAAATGGAAGCCGACTCTGTCGCCAAACAGGTCATGACCAGCGGCGAATCCAGCGTCCAGCGGGAATCAGAATCTTTAGAAGATGAAATCAGCGAAAAGCGCATGCCGCAAACCTTACAGCGTATATCGCTGGGCGATGCTGCCCCTGAAGATGAAATGCAGATGAAACGCGATATTCAGCGCGAAGCTGAGAGTAGCGAGCTTGAAGATGAAGAAATGCAAATGAAGCGCGCTGATGTCCAGCGTGAATCTCAAGATATGAGCGGTTCATTTGATGTAGAAGGACAGGTTGAGCAGCAAATTCAGGGCAGCAAAGGCGGCGGTCAGGCGATGGGTTCCAGCAGCGATTTCTTCACCCAGCGCATGGGTCATGATTTCTCGAACGTCAACATCCATACCGATGCCGCCTCCGACAATCTCAATCGTTCGCTTGGCGCGCGCGCCTTCACCACCGGTAATGATATTTACTTCCGTAGTGGTGAATACGATCCGGGTTCCAGCGGCGGCCAGGAACTACTTGCCCACGAACTAACCCACGTCGTGCAGCAAACGGGTGGTTCGCCTGTACAGCCCAAGCGCGACGAAAAGCCGTAATCCGATAATCTTGCAGTCAAGGGGACGAAGCTTAATACTTCGTCCTTTTTTGTATTAGGAATAGTGCGCAGCATGGCTATTTTTTTAATAAAAGAATCCACATTTCCCTTTAATGACCATAGCATTTCCCTGTCCTTTTGTCCTGATTTAATTCGCGCGAGAAGGATTACTCGTTATAATATCTCTTAGAGCGACGATTTCATTACAGCGGAGTTTCGGATGTCCCAAAGCGAGATGATCGGCAAGGTCGTCGCGCATTATCGCGTTGACAAAGTGCTTGGCGAAGGCGGCATGGGCGCCGTCTATCTGGCGACAGATCTTAACCTTCAACGTCAGGTGGCGCTGAAGGTGATGCACCCACATCTTTCCGCGCAAGATCAATTCCAAAAACGGTTTCTTCAGGAAGCGCGGGCAGCTGCCAGCCTTGATCACCCCGGCATTGTGCGAATCTTATCATTTGACCATACAGATGGCGTATTAATTCTAGTCATGGAGCTGGTTTCCTCCGGAAGCCTCCGTGACTACATTAAAGAACAGCGTGATCAAGGGAAGTTAACTGAAATCCCGGCGGCGGTAGATTTCAGCCGTCAGATCGCGGATGCCCTGCACTATGCGCACCAGCAGGGAATGACCCACCGCGATATTAAGCCCGATAACATTCTCTTGAAGAAAGATGACGGCGCGCCCAGCGGGTATCGCACGCTGATCACCGATTTCGGCCTTGCCAAACTGGCTGAAAGCAATGTCCATTCAATGAGCGGCGTGCCTATGGGCACTTTCGCCTACATGTCCCCTGAGCAGGCGGAAGCCGAAAAAGTAGATAATCGCGCTGATATTTACGCGCTGGGCATCATGCTTTACGAACTCACAGTTGGCAAACTGCCCTACCAGCCACGCTCAATCACCGAAGCCATCCGCATGCACTCGCGTGAGCCGCTGCCTAAACCTTCGGAACAACGCCCCGGATTTCCGGCAGACCTTGAACGCATCATCATCAAAGCTACTCAGAAAAGCCCGAATGATCGCTATCAAACCGGCAGCGATATGTCCCGCGAATTAAGCCGCCTCAAAGATGCGAAAAACAGCGCGGGGGCAAATGAACCCGCGCAGCCAGAACCAACCCCGGAGCGCCCGTCAACCTATGTGGTCAATAGCCCGCCACCCTCATCGCCACCGCCAGCCGCGCCCCCACCTGCATCTGTGCCAATTTCTCCGGCTGAAGCAGGTTTTGATCGTTTAATCATCACTGCCGCCGATGGGCAGTCACGTAGTATTCCCCTGAGTAAAGACGTATACATCATTGGCCGGGATGATGATCGGGATGTCGTACTGCCCGGCAGCAGCAAAGTATCGCGTTCGCACGCCCGCCTTGAGCGTTCCTTCGATGGCAAATATCGCCTGATTGACCTTGGCTCCACCAATGGCACCTTCGTCAACGAGCAGCGGCTTCCCGCCAATTCACCCGAAGCCATTGCGCCGGGGCAGCAGTTTCGCATTGGCGATTACTGGTTGCAAATTGAGCAGGCCAACCGCGCCGTTGCCAACCAGATGGCGCAGTTAAGCTTCACCCAATTAGAAAATCAAGTGGCTCAACCGCCGCAACCGCCGCAACCATCACAACCGCAGCCATACACACCGCAGCCACAACCGCCTGCGCAGCAGCCGTACGTTCCGCAGCCATCGCAGCCACAGCCATACACACCACCGCCTGCGCAGCAGCCGTATGTTCCCGGCGGCTCATACTCACCAACGCCTCCGCCATCTGGGGGCGGATATACACCACCACCAGCAGGTAGCGGATTCGTGCCCCCACCCGCAAACCCCTACGGTTCAGCAGTCTACTCGCCCCAATCCAGCCAGTACGGCGGGCAAGGCAGTTATGCCGGCGGTCAAAATGCGCCATATACCGACCGTGAGCAAATTATCCTCACGCTGAACCAGACACAGGTTAAGGTTGAGGCTGGTTCTAGCATCACCATGACGCTGGAAGTTGAAAACGACAGCGATCTGGTTGACCATTTCACGATTCAGGTCATCGGACTGGATGAAGACTGGTATCTGCCGCCACCGCAAACGCTGTATCTGATGCCAAAAACCCGCGACACGGCGCAAATCACCTTTAAGCCACCGCGCAAGCCCAGTTCCAAGGCTGGCGCCCATCCCTTTGAAGTTCGTGCTACCGCCCGCGCACAGGGCTTACAATCGGCGGCTAAACAGGCTACGCTGATCATCAACCCATATCAAAACTACATCAGCGCCATCGAGCCGCAGCGTATCAAAAAGCGCAAAGGCCGCGTAGACCTGACGATCGAGAATCGCGGTAACACCTTTGCCACATTCGACATCAACGCCCGTGATCGCGAGGAAGTGCTGAATTATAAGCTGGGCAAAAAGCAGTTCGTGCTTCAGCCCGGCGAACAAGAGCATATTCCAATTGACATTTCCGCGAAACGCTTCATCCTCATCGGACAAGCGTCATCATCCGGCTTTGAGGTCACCGTCAAGCCGCAGGAAGAAGGCAGCGCCCCCCAGATGCACAACGGCGATCTGGTCAATCCTGCCCTACTCCCCATGTGGCTTCTAGGCTTATTCGGCCTTTCCCTCATGGGTTTGGTTGCGCTGGCCGTCACTGCTGTACAAAAGTTAATCATCGAGCCGCCCAACCTAACCTCAACCGTTGTTCTGATGCAGGCCACCCAAACAACCGTTTTTCTGCAAACAGGCACGCCTATCGCGCTCACCGCAACAGCCGAATCTGATGCTGATGGGGATGGATTATTCCATTTTCAAGAGCTAACCCTTGGTACCGACCCGATTCTCGCTGATACAGATCGTGACGGCCTGACCGACGGCGAAGAAGTCAATGTTTATGAGACCAATCCCCGTAACCGCGATTCCGATGGGGATGGCCTGACTGACGGAGATGAGGTCAATGAATACGGTACGAACCCCGCCAATGAAGATACCGATGGCGATGGGCTAAAAGATGGCGAAGAAGTCAGCGAATACAATACCAACCCCAACAATCGTGACACCGATAGGGATGGTTTCAGCGATGGTCAGGAAATCACTGAACTCGGGACCGATCCGCTGACCGCAAATTCAGCCACTGCGACCCCGCAGCCCACTGTAGACCCCGCTGTCGGCTGTACCGGCGGGCTAACCCCGCAGTTGCGCGTTGATATGTTCGCTGTTGTCACGTCCGAAGGCAGCCCGCTGCGCATTCGTTCTGATCCGCGTGTTGAAGATGGCAATGTTTTGAGCCAGATGAATGAAGGCACAAGAATGCGGATCGTCGGTGGCCCGGTCTGCGACGATGACGATCAACTAACCTGGTGGCAAATTCAAGCGCCGAATCAACCCAATGGGTGGGCCGCCGAAAGCAGACGCAGCCCGGATGAGTATTACATTGCGCCCGAAGAGGCTCCTGCTGGCAGCTAAAAAACGTAACCTCAGCCTCAATCCTCCCCGTTTTCTAACGAGGATTGAGGCTTTTGAGTGTTAAAGTTTGTAAAAACCTGTGCAATTGCGAGTCGCGCCGGATCGTTTTCTGCCTTATGATCGACAAAAGAAGTATGTACGTTCACAAAATCTAATTCGAAAAGGGAACGTATCATGGTGGAAGAAATTAGTTTCGGGAGGAGAAGTGTCATGGAAGGTGGCGGTGAACTGCTTGCGCGCTTGACCGAAATGCGTGATGCAGCCAATACTATCGGCAACAGCGCCCAGCGAATCAACGAGTGTATTGACGCAGTTGATGGTCAGGTGCGCGCCCTTGGGCCAGATCGCTTCTCCGGCGCAGCCGCAGATGCGTTTCGTGGTGAATATAATCGTCTTACCCCGCAGCTTCGTCAGGCCAATGATGACCTGATGCTTTTCAAAGAAAAGCTGCTCCAATCCGCCGACGAAATCGAAGCGGCTTCCCGCCCGACCGCCTAGTGCATAAGGAGACAAACCCATGAGCGACATTATTCGTGTCCCTTATTCTGAACTTTTCCAGCGGGCCGCTTCCATTCGCCAGCAGGCAGAAGTTGTCCGTCAGGAAATCAACACCCTTGATGAAACCGTGACCTCCATTGACTGGATGGGTCAGCGCGCACAGCGCTTCTTCAATATGTGGGAAGAAGCCCGCCCGCAAATGCAGCAGTGGGTCACTACGCTCGAAAGCTTTGCGAATGACCTCGAAAATCAGGCGCGGCGCATGCAAACGGCAGACGAATCCTTCTAGCCGTACTTTTCAAAAATTGAACTATGCGTTACAGGGTATATTAAAAATACCTTGTAGCGCTTTCATTGGTAACAGGACTTTATTTGATGGCATCCAACGAGGAACGCGCTCAAACTGCCAATTTCAACCGCCCTCCCCGCCTCCAGTTCCCTGCAATGGAAGCGGAAGAGGTTGGTATTCCCTCACCGCCCCCTACTCAAGATCAGCAAGAACAGAATATGCTGGTCGCGTTGGTGCCTGTCCTTGGCATCGCCGTCATGGCAATTTTTTACGTCTTTCGAGGTGCTGCCGGCGGCGGCGAAGGCGCTTCATTCGCCATCCCCATGCTGGTGCTCGGCTTCTTCACTATCGGCGGAACCGTCTTCGCTCAGCGCGCGCGCCGCAACGAGACCGATCGCCGCAAGCGTGAAGCTGAACTAAATTATATTCGCTTGCTCGAAAATAAACGCGCGCGTTTACAGGCTGCGCGAGATGCTCAACAAGCTATCCTTGAATACGATTTTCCAAAACCAGAAGCATGGCTCGGCACCGCACTTGAACGCGATCAGCGTTTATGGGAACGCCGCCCAACTGACGAAGATTTTGCATCTTTCCGCATGGGTGAAGGCCGCATTCCTTCAGCCATTCGTATCAATTCGCCCGATCCAGATACTGATAGCCCTCTGCTCGATCTCGCTCTCGGTATTGCCGACGAATACCGCTATCTGCCGCGTGCGCCCATCGTTGCTTCCCTCGCCAAAGATATTTCAATTGGCGTTTGTGGAAAACGTTCCGCAGTATTGAAGGCCGCCCGCGCAGCCATCTGCAATATCGCGCTCACCCACGCGCCGCAGGAATTACACATTCACCTGATCACTTCCCAGTCAAACGCCGACGACTGGCGTTGGATGGAATGGCTGCCTCATGCCAGCCAAAGTCATCGCGGCGGCGCTGCCGACTTGATCGCCACCGATGTCAACAGCACCCGCAACCTGATGGGTTTGCTTGGTCAGGTCGTTGATGAGCGTAAAGAAGCCAAAGGCGCGAAAACACCGCATCTATTTATCGTCATTGACGATCCAGCGCTGGTTGAATCTGAGGCGGTTTATACCACCATTTTGAAGGACGGCGCTCAGGTCAGTGCCTCAGCGTTGTGCCTCGTCAACTCATTTGAGAATATCCCCAGCCTGTGCAGCGCGGCCATCCAAATTGAAAACGATGATTCTTTCCGCTATGCCCGCGTTGGCGAAGATGGTTATGAGGTTGAAGGCAAGCAGATAGACGGCCTTTCGCTGCAAGATGCCGAGCACATTGCCCGCGCACTTTCTGCCGTTGTCGTCCGTGAAACTGGCGGCGCAGGCCGTATCCCCCGCCGCGTAGATTTCCTCGAAATGTACGGGGTGCGCTACGTTGAAGAACTGCGCCCCAAAGTGATGCTGCGCTGGAAACGCCCAATCCGTAAAGGCATGCTGCCCTTCCCCACGCCGATTGGCAGGGAAAGCCTCGCCGTCTCCACCGACATCATGCTTGATGAAGACCATCACGGCCCCCATGGTATGCTCGCTGGTACCACTGGTTCCGGTAAATCCGAACTTCTGCAAACCATGATTTGCTCCATGGTGCTGGAGCATGACCCGCGCCTGCTCACCATGCTGCTGATTGACTTCAAAGGCGGCGCCACCTTCAATGTGTTCGCCAACCTTCCGCACACTGTCGGCACCGTCACCAATCTTGACTCTATTCGCGTCAGCCGCGCCTTAGAAGCGCTGAAAGCTGAAACGGCTTACCGCCAACAGTTCCTTGACAGCATGAACGTGCGCGATATTAACCAGTATCATCGCTTCTTCGTCTCCAATCCTTCGCGGATGGACGATCCCACCTTCAAGCCGCTGCCGCATCTGTTCATCATCGTAGACGAGTTTGCGCAGCTCGCCAAAGAAATGCCGGATTTCATGCGCGAGTTAGTGCGCACCGTCCAGGTAGGCCGCTCGCTTGGTTTACATCTCATCCTCGGCACGCAAAGCCCGATGGATGTGATCACCGACGAAATGAACGCCAACTTGCAGTTCCGCATCTGCCTGCGCGTGCAAAATATCGAAGCCAGCCGCGCCATGCTGCGCCGCCCCGATGCCGCCTTCTTACCTCCCGGTTGGCCGGGTCGTGGTTATTTCCAGGTCGGCGCTCAGGGCATGTTCAAGCAGTTTCAGACCGCCTATGTCGGCGGTGACTACGAGCGCAAGCGTGACGACGAAGCCCCCATTGAAGAAATGGTGCTAGAGTTGATCACCGATAAAGGCGAAACCATCAACCTGCTCCCCGATACCCGCACCTCATTTCAGGCGGCAGGGAGTGAACATGGCAGCGCCAATGGCTCAGCGCCACCGGCTGAAATTCAGCAGCCCTACACCGTTGCGCGCGCCATCGTTGAAACCCTGATCAGCTATTCTAAAGACGAATCCATACCGTGGATGAAGCCGCTGCTGCTTCCGCCGCTGGAAGATCATCTTACGCTTGCAAAGCCATTCGCCAGAGCCAACACCGTCGGCTGGAACGGCTTCGAGTGGGAAGAAGCCGGCACCGATCACGAAGGCAATCCCATCCGTACCGGTTCCGCGCCCGTCGGCATCCTCGATGATGTTTACAATCGCACTCAAAATCCACTCTGGATCCACCTGAACGCCAGCGCCGGCGAAGGCGGTAAAAGCAACCGCCGTGACGGTCACCTGCTGATCATGGGTGGCCCCGGCAGCGGAAAGACATCCTTCATCCGTACGCTGGCTGTAAGCCTTGCCCTCTTGCACGCGCCCGACGATCTGAATTTGTATTTCTTGAGCTTCACCGGCACCGGACTCGGTGATCTCGGCGGGCTGCCCCACGCCGAACGGGTCATCTATGGCAACGAACCAGAACGTGTGCGCCGCCTGTTCAACCGCATGGTCAAGCTGTTAGACGACCGCCAATCCGGGCATGCAGAACCCTTCGCCCCAATCGTCGTCCTATTCCTCGATCAGTATGAGCAGTTCCGCGATACCTACCGCGAGCCGCATATGGCCGATCTTGATCGCCTGATCAATGAAGGCCGCGCCGTCGGGCTGTATGTGGTCATGACCGCCAACGCGCCGGGCATCGTGCCTGATCGCATCCGTTCGTTAATGCAGCAGCGCGTATCGCTGGAATTGGGCGATCCCGCAGATTATCTGATCGCCGTTGGCCGCGTGAACGCCGCCGCCGATCTTCCCGCCGGGCGCGGCTTTGTCGCCAGCAATCCACCGCTGGCAGTGCAAATCGCCCTGCCCACCTTACGCGCCACCGACGATGATCAGGATACGCTGGCCGCCGCCGCCGAAATCGTGCAGCAGCTTCGCCAGGGGTATCTGGCGATGAAGAATCTGCCGCCGGAAACGGAAGGCCCCGAAGCGCAGTCACCCGCGCCTATCGAACCGCTGCCCCTCCGCATCCCGCTTTACACGCTGTCCACGCCCATCAGCCGCAGCAGCGACTATCACATCGTCACCCCATTAGGGCGCTACGACGACGACGCACAAACCATCTTTACGCTGGATTGGTGGTCACAAGGGCCGCAGTTCATTGTCACTGGCCCGCCCGGCAGCGGCAAAACCAACATGCTGCAAGCCGCTATTCTTGCGGCAGCGCAGCTGCATTCGCCCGACAAATTGCGCTTCCTGCTGGTTGATTTTAACGGGCGCAGCCTGCGCAGCGTCGCCGGCTTGAAACACGTGATCCACCGCGTCACCGATGCCATCGAGCTAAAAGCGCAGCTTGTTCATTTACAGTCCGAGATGAACGCCTTCTACGCCTCCATGCGCGATCAAAATCTGGAATCTGAAACCCCGCCAGACCTTCCTGCAACCGTGATCATCATTGACGATTACGACCAGACCAGTGAAGCGCTCGGCGGCAATCCTGAACTACTCATGCAGCTGCGCGATCATGTGCGCCTACACAGCGATCTCGGCCTCTATATCTGGGCCGCTGGTTATCTCGAACGCCCCAGCGATCCGCTCATCAAGCAAATTCTGCTGCGCCGCAGCGGCTTTGCCATGATGACCAAAGAAGCGCTGCAAAAACTGAACGTCCGCACCACTGGCCTGCCCAACGATGCCATGCCTGAAGGCCGGATGTATGTGCCGCAGGGCAATATCATCAAGGTAGTGCAAACCGCGCTGATTGAAACCCCCGGCGGCTATGTTAGCCAGATCAACGATAAGCTGTGGGGCAAATTCAAGAAAGCCGTATGGCAGCATCCGGCTACTATGGATCAAATCATGGCCGCGCCATCTGCTGCTAGCAAAACTCGTGTAGCGGAAGTAAACCTGAACATTGATACACCCGGCCTCATCGAAGACCTGCTAGGGCGCAGCCTCCCGCCCACCAAACGGAAGTAAGCCTGTGGATCAGAAGCTGATTAAGGCGAACATCGCCTTATACAACGGAAGTCGTTCAGAAGCGCGCCGCCTGCTCAGTGAATACGCGGCAGAAAACCCGCATCCTGAGCCAGAAATGACGCCGCTGCTGCTATGGCTGGACGCTCAGGCGCAGGATGATCGCACCACGCGAACCGAAAAACTGACGCTGCTGGTTGAAAAAGGCGGCAAGAATAACCGCTATGTCGAAATCGCCCATGAGCAGTTGTCTTGGGAGCAAAAATACGCCGATAAAAACGCCCCCGCGGAAGATGTGCCAGTACTGCCGGATGACGAAAAGCCCAAACGCAGGCTGCCCGCAGTATGGGGCGTAGACCTCAAAAAAGTGGCCGTCTTTGCCATCATCGGCATCCTCATCGGCGCGGTGCTCTGGGCGTTTCTAGGCAATAGGCCGGCTGAAGAGGATCGCTCGTTAGTGAATCTGCTGACGGCCACCGCGCCCGTCGCCACTATCGCGCCCACTCTCGCCCCGGATCGCAGCGTTCGTATTGACCCGGTGCAGCATGAAGCCGAATATCCCGATGGCCGCCTTCAAATTTCAGCCTTTGAAGATGATTCGGGGCGTGTTGGCGACTTGCGCGGCAACCCGCAAACGCCAGTGGCCGGAACCCGCTTCTTTGCCATGCACCTGATTTTTGAATGTACCAACGGCGGCACTTGCAGCAATCCCCCCGAAGCCCGCCTTTTTGCCCTAACCACCACCGGCGCGACGATTCCGCCAGTAGGGGACGTTGGCATCATCGGTGAAGACCTCATGCAGCCCGTCGGCAGCGGATCTAACACCAATGGTTGGGTCATCTTTCAAATTCCACGCGCAGGCAGTGTCAATGCGCTGGTGATTTCACAGCCCGCGCCAGTCGGCGGGCAGGAGCCTGATCCTATCGTCATCCCGCTTAATAATGCTTCGGCAGAAATTCCGTTAGATATTACTGTGGAAACTGCACCTGATGTCAACCCTTGAAGCCAAAATAAGCGAACTACGAACCGCTGCTGATTCGTTAGAAACAACTGCCGGAAATGTACGCGGTGCTGTTTCTAACGCCTACACCCTGATTGATGGGTTGTTGGCACTCGGCTTTCAAAGCCCTGCCGCCACCGTTTTCTTCGACACCTACCGCCGCGAGCGTACCGTCATGGACACGTGGCCTGAAGAACTGGATCGCTTTGCCCGCAGCCTCACGCAAGCGGCCAACGCCATTGAAGAGGCCGTGCAGCAAGAGATGGCATCGGCGGGTATAGGTGACGATGGAGGCACTGGCGGCGATTCCTCAGGCGGAGTGCCACCCCCTGTCCCCGTCCCCACGGGCGGCGGCGCACCCGGTTCCAGCGGCACCGGCGGTAGCGCCTCAACTGGCGGTACAGGGGGTGGTTCCTTTGGCGGTGTGCCATTCACCGGTTCGGGCAGTGGCAGCGGCAGATCTGGAAGTACTTCGCCCGCCTTCACCGCCGCCGATTTTGATGAACCGGAACCGGAACCCGTTGGCCCACCCCCGCCGCTGGAAGCTTACGCCAACCGTAGTAATCAGGAACTGCTCACGCAAATGCAGCAGCAGCAGGCCGAACTTGAAACCACGCAAACCAATATTGATCGGTTAAATACCCGCCGTGGTGAATTGCAAACCGAGTTAGACGATCTACTCGCCCGCATGAACAGCGCTGGCGGCGTCACGCCAAATGCCCGTATTCGCGGCTTACAAGAGCAGATCGCCGGTATAGATGCCGAAATCGCTGGCGCAGAGGGGCATATTGATGATCTGCAAACCTCCATTCAGGATTTACAAACCCGACTAGAGCGCGTCAGCCCCAACGCCGGCGCCGATCTCGATCTCATCGCCAGTCTGGAGGACAGCCAGACCAGTCAGGCCATCCTCAACGCCACCCGCCAGGCCGATAATTCGGTCAACTGTGTAAATTGGGTTTGTTCGCGCATGCCTATTCCGCCGGGCATCCCCAATAACGCCTATCTCTGGCCTGAAAACGCCCTCGCCCACCCCGAATACGGCATCCGTATGGGCGATGTGCCACTGGCTGGATCAGTTATGGTCATGCAACCAGAACACCCCTTCGCAGATGACCGCTTCGGTCATGTGCTTTTCGTCGAACGGGTAGATGCCAGTGGCAACGTCTGGGTCACAGATAACTTTAACCACGAACCTGTGCTATTATCCTCGCTCACAGATGTCACTTCTGGCCCAACCGTAACCTATATGTATTTCCCGTGGGAAACGCAGGGCTAATCTACCGGTCACATCATCACGTTCGAGATTCTCATGGATTATCTAAGGCTGCTTCAACGCAACCCCAATTATGCGCGCCTCTGGTCGGCGCAGGCGGTCAGCTTAATTGGGGACTGGTTCAGTACCATCGTTCTCGCCAGTCTAGTTGCAAAATTCAGCCACGGCTCCGGCCTTGCTATTAGTTTCTTGCTGCTGGCACGTTTTCTCCCGCCGCTTTTGGTAAGTCCCGTTTCCGGCGTGCTGCTAGATCGTTTTGACCGCCGGAAAATGTTGATCATCAGCGATATTGCCCGCGTTTTCATCGTGCTCGGTTTCCTACTCGTACAGTCATCCAATCAGCTCTGGCTAATCTATGCGCTCACTATCGCTCAATTCTCATTTGGCGCGGTGTTCGAGCCGGGGCGTTCTGCCTTACTTCCTAGTCTCGTTCAGCGCGGCGATATTGTTCCCGCCAACATCCTTGGCAGTATCACATGGTCGGTTATGTTAGCCATTGGCGGCATTCTTGGCGGCGTCATCTCTGGCTTGCTCGGCACCTCCGCCGCACTCTTATTTGATGCTGCCACCTTTGCCGTCTCTGCCGTCTTAATTTACTCCATCCGTATCGCGCTCACGCCAACTGCTGATGTTGGCAAAGAATCCGGCGCCTCTATCAAAGATTATATGGATGGGCTGCGTTATGTCCGAAAGCACCCGGAAACGTTGGCTGCAATCTTGGTCAAAGCCGGGGGCAGCTTCGGCAATCTGGATGGCATCCTGATTGTCTATGCCACCGTGCTGTTCGTTGTCGGGCAAGATGGAAATGGCTCGCTTGGTATTCTCTGGTGCGCATTTGGCATCGGCGCAATCATCGGCCCGATTCTCTTGAATCGTTGGGACAACGGCACTATCCGTAAACTGCGCCAATTGATCCTTGTCGCCTATGCCCTGATCACTGTCGGCTGGTTCTCACTGGCCGGCGCGCCCACGCTGGCACTTGCTTCTGCCGCCATCATGATCAAAGCGATGGGCAGCAGCGTTTACTGGACGTATAGTTCCGTCATCCTCCAGCGTACCGTGCCTGATCATTACCTCGGCCGCGTCTTTTCGCTGGATATGGCCGGGTTTCAGCTTGCCACCGTGATCAGCATCATCATCACCGGAATTGCGCTTGAAGCCGCCGGAAATGATCAGATCAGAGTCATCACCCTGTTCACCGGAATCGCCTCATTAGTTCCGCTTATGCTCTGGGCATTTACCCTGCGCTGGCTGGATAGGCATCCCGAAACGGCGCTCGATCTCGCCAATTAACCAACATTTCTAGAGATAATCCGTTATAAAACGATCAGAAAGACGAGAGCATGATTGAACTCATCAAGGTCATCATCTTAGGCATTATCGAAGGCGTCACAGAATTTTTACCGGTATCTTCAACCGGGCATCTCATTGTGGCAACTGCCCTCCTACAGCCGGATCTTAGCGCTGGCAGCATTGAAACTTTCCAGATATTTATCCAGCTTGGCGCAGTCGTCGCGGTCATCGCCTATTTCTGGCGCGATCTACTCGCCAAACTGATCGCACTTCCTAAAGACCCTGCAACGCAGCGTTTCGCGCTAGCGCTCATCGTCGCCTTTCTGCCTGCGGCTGTTGTCGGTTTTCTGCTGCGCAGTACCATTAAAGAAGCCCTGTTTAACCCAACCGTCGTCGCCTTCTCCCTCATTATTGGCGGTGTCATCCTGATTGTTGTCGAGAAATTGCCATCAGTACAGGTTTCTGCCCTCGGCAGCCTCGATTTCTCAACCGTTAGCCTTCCCCGCGCACTCGGCATTGGCTTCCTGCAAATTTTCGCGCTCATTCCCGGAGTTTCCCGCTCAGCCGCGACCATCATTGGCGGCATGTTAGGTGGGCTAAACCGCGAAACCGCAACAGCTTTCTCGTTTTATCTAGCCATCCCCACTTTAGGGTTGGCGACTATCTTTGATCTCCTCCTAAGCCTCGATGAAGTCCAATCTACCGATGTTCCTTACTTTCTCATTGGCGCGGTGGTTTCTGGTATCGTGGCATGGATTATGATCCGCTGGCTGCTTCAGTACGTCGCCTCGCATACCTACATCCCGTTTGGCATCTACCGCATTCTTGCGGGTATTGTCGTGCTAGGTCTTGTCGCCCTTGGTCTATTCTCTTAACATCTGAGGAAACAAATTCGCTTATAATCAAACTAACCATAAGCCCATACTGGAAGAAATGTACGTGAGCGTGCAGGTGGCTTCACCAGCACATAATATCCTGATCTGCGATCCTGATTTCCGTCACGGCGCGCAGTTTGCCACAAATCTGATCGGCGCAGGATTTAAGGTTACACATGTTGCGCTGGCACGCGAAGTCCGCGATCACGTGGAGATGCACAGTTGTGACGCGATTCTTCTCGATGGCGACATCGATTCCTTCAGCGAACTGTTCATCCAGCTTCGCGCTCAAAACCCCCGATTACTTCTAGTAGCCGTCGTTGATCCGGACAACCCCTCAAATATTGACGCCGCCTATCACGTACACGCCGACCAGATCCTGCTCAAGCCAGTACATCTTCCCTTCGCGCAAATCAGCCTCCCGCGATGGATTGCGCGCCATAAATCACACGATGCCGTTTTTCAACGCAGCAGCTTGATGGAAGACCTCGCCACTAGTATGAAATCGCTCTTCGAGCATATGCCGCTGGCCGTTGCCGTCTATGATCTCAACGGCATCCCCTTGCTCATCAACGCTGCCTTTCACGAGCAGATCGGCTGGCAAGCAAATTCCTTTGAGACAACCGCCTCCGTCTTTGATCTGCCCATACTTTCCGATATCGCAGTTCAGGTGCTTAATGCTCAACGTGTGCTGGATTCGCCCGCAGAATTTACCCTGTCTGACGGCACACAGCGTTTCCTGAATATCTCCGGGGTTCCGCTGCACCGTGAGGGCGAATTTATTGGCATCGTGATTACCTTGCAAGATGTGACACGGGCGAAAGAGGCCGAAGAAGTCGAACGCGAACAACGTATTCTGGCAGAGGCGCTTCAGGAAACTGCGTCCGTATTAACCCGATCCCTCGATTCAGAAAGTATCTTCACCCAACTACTAGAAAATGTTGGGCGGGTTATCCCTCATGATTCTGCCAACATCATGCTGCTTGAAGAAGACAATCTCACCGTAGCCTATACTCGGGGCTATCCAGCAGGTGGCGATTCAGAATTACGAACATGCACTTTTCATGTGCCAGATTTCCCGACATTTTTAGCAGCAATCACCGAAGATCGCGCCGTCAGCGTAGAGAACACCCTTCAATTCGCGGCGTGGCGGGATGTACCCGGCACCCGGAACATCGGGAGTTTCATCACCGTGCCGCTGCGCGCCTATGGTCGAATTGTCGGATTGTTGAACCTTGACTCGTTTAAGCCATATGCCTTCACCGCGCAGCATATTCAGCGACTACACGCATTCGCAGCTCAGGCTGCTGTTGCGCTAGAAAACGCCCAACTCTACGATGCCATCTACCGTGATGCAGCAAAACTGCGAACGCTCAATCGCGCCACCTCTACGCTCCTGACCACCAGTCTCACCGGGGTTACAAATCTCGATGAACTCTATGCACACATCGCCGGAATTGTCGTACAGGAATTCCATGAGGTAGATTGCGGCATCATTATCGTTGAACCCCGTGCTGATGGATTAGACTTAAATCCAATCGCCAGAGCTGGTTCGTATCAAACCATACTTAATCGCCGCATGGCCTCAAAAGGCTTAGGGCTAATTCCTCACGCCATCCGCTCCGGTCGAACTGTGTTCGCCCCGGATGTTTCTGTTGAACCTCTCTATCTCAACTCCGATTCCCGCACCCGATCCGAATTAGTGGTTCCATTGCGTGGCTCACAGGGCATCATCGGCGCAATAGATTTGCAGAGTGCCGTACAGAACGCTTTTGCCCAGGAAGATGCCCGTATCTTAGAAGCCTTCGCCGAACGTGCTGCCGCAATTATTGAAAATGTACGCCTCTATCAGGAAATTCAGCGCCGTGTTGAAGAGCGCACGCTTGAGCTTAACCGCGTCAAAGAACGCGCCGAAGCGATTCTCAATCACAGCAGCGATGCGATTATGCTCATGCACAGAGACGGGCGTATACAGCAAACCAATCAGGCTTTTAACATCGCCTTTGGTTATGCGCCAGACGAAGCATTTAACAGATCGTTCGAAGCTATCGCCGGGCCTTATTTCGCTGAAATCCTACGGCAGGCGCTGGAAAACGTCGTAGAAACCGCGCGCCCTGCCCGGCTTGAAATCATTGCAGATCGCAGCGATGGCACCGATTTTGACGGTGATGTGGTCATCTCGCCTATCCTTCAGCAAGACCGCGTGATTAGCGTGGTATGCAGCCTGCGTGATATTACCGATCGCAAGCGGCTGGAGCGTGATCTGCGCGAAGCCCTCAGCCGCGAGCGCGAGCTTAACGAACTTAAAGCCCAGTTCGTTGCGCGGGCGTCTCACGAATTTAGAACCCCTTTGATGATGATCTCCACAGCCACAGATTTACTGCGTACTTACCGCCATTCTGTCCCTCTAACAAAACACGTTGAGAAGCTGGATAGCATTCAGCAGCAGGTTCATCACATGACCCAACTATTAGATGAGCTGCTCACCCTCAGCCGCGCACAAGAACTGGGAGAAATTGACCTCCAGTGGGCAGATGTTAATCTGCTCGAACTATGCGAGGCCGTCATTTCGGAACTGCAAGGCGGAATCGGTGCTGCTCATCAATTTGAGTTCTACACTTCCGGGCAAGATTTTCACCTGCTGGCCGATCCGCGCTGGCTGCGTAGGGCGCTGGTAAATTTGCTCTCTAACGCCATCAAATATTCAGACGACGGAAGCCTTATTCAAATCAACCTCATCCAAAGTGACAGCCAGTTGTTTGTACGAGTACAAGATCAGGGATTAGGCATTCCGGAAGACGATATCATCAGGTTATTTGAACCATTCCACCGCGCACACAATGTTGAACACATCAATGGTACTGGTTTGGGATTATCCATCGTCAAACAAGCCGCCGAACTTCACAGCGGCAGCGTTTCAGTGCAAAGCAAGCTCGGTATCGGCTCGGCATTCACGATCAATCTTCCCTCTCACCTCATCAGAGAATAATCATGAAGCGGATTTTGGTGGTAGAAGATGCAACGTCTCTGCGCAAAGACATCATCGAAATGCTTGACTTCGAGGGTTTTGAGGCTTTTGGCGCCGCCAACGGGCAAGAAGGCGTAGAAAAGGCGATAGCGCTCAAACCAGAACTCATCATCTGCGACATCATGATGCCCATTATGGATGGCTTTGATGTGCTCGCTGCCCTGCGTAGTGAGCCTGCTACAGCCACCATTCCCTTCATCTTCCTTACAGCACGCGCCGACCGGCTGGATGTCCGTCAGGGGATGAGCCATGGCGCAGACGATTACCTCACAAAACCGTTTACCGTTCACGATCTGCTGAACTCGATCAACGCGCGCCTTGAAAAAAAGCAGCAGTTCAAGCAAGCCGCCGATCAGCGCCTCGACAGCTTACGCGGCAATATCATCCTCGCCCTACCCCATGAGCTACGAACGCCGCTCAATGTCATCCTCGGCTTTTCGGAACTGATGGTTGCCGATGCTTCCATTCTTGATACTGAGCGAACGCAAGAGATGGCGCGGCATATCAATACCGCCGCACACCGTCTTTATCATTTGACTGAGAATTACCTCACCTACGCCCAAACTGAATTAATTGCCAGCGACGCTAAATTGATAGAACGATTTCGGCAGGGATTCCTGATCTTTCCAGCATCCGCAGTTCGCCATTATGCGAACGAAAGAGCGCGGGCGTTAGGGCGCGAAGATGACTTCTCTGTTGACCTCATCGAAGTTGAGTGCGTTGGGCTTGCAGAAGAGTACCTTAAAAAGCTGGTCACCGAATTGACCGATAATGCCTGCAAATTTTCAACGGAAGGCACGCCGGTCACGTTATCTTCACAACTGGACAACAACTTCTATACGCTCACGTGGCGCGATCAGGGGCGCGGCATGACTTCCGAACAGATCGCCAACGTAGGCGCATATAACCAGTTTGAACGCCGTCTCTATGAAGATCAGGGCAGCGGTTTAGGCTTGATCATCTGTTCCCGCTTGATCGATCTTGCCGGTGGAAAACTTACAATTGACAGCACGCCGGGCGCAGGAACTGAAGTTGCCATTCAAATCCCGCGCCGCCATTGCCCTCAAGATAGTTGAACAGGCAAGGCTACGAGAAACTCTCATGTATCTCTCCGGAAATAAATAGGTTATACTTCGGTTTGTTGAATATGTGAATATCGCTATAATTGCGAACCTATCGGGTTACATCAAACGAAGGAGATCGATGCATGCAGCGAACCACGCGTTTTGAAACCCGCGCGTTTCTACTGCTGCTGCTTTCAATCCCGGCACTCGCCCTGCTTGCAGCCTGCTATCAGCCAACCGGCAACGGCCTTGAAGCGACCAGCGTCGCAAACATTGCCGAAACGTTCACCCTTGTCCCCAGCATCACGCCCATTCCCAGTGATACGCCGGAACCGGAACCGACGCAGGACGTCCCTAGCTTCAATTTGATCGCCGTCACCAATACTTTGGATCCATTCAGTCAAGCATCCACTGAAATTGCCATGGCTCAGGGCGATCCACTACTACAAACCGCAACTGCAATGGCGTTTCTCGCACAGCAGATTGCCCCGGTAAATCAGGTTCAGGATCCCTTGTTACAGACCGCCACGGCGATGGCAAATTTCGGCGTCGCACCGCAGATGCAAGAGGGCATTGACCCGCTAATGCAAACCGCAACCGCCGTCATCCGGCAGGCTACCGAAACCGCAGGCTGGCCCATGACCCAAACTATGGCTGCGCTCCTCGGCCCATCGCCCACTTTCACCTTGCCGTTCAACCCCTCAGCCACATGGACGCCGATGCCTTCTGGCGTATGTACCCACACCGTTGTTGCTGGCGATAACCTGTTCCGTATCTCGTTGGCGAACAACACCACCGTCAACGCCATTGCTGCCGCCAACGGCATCGTTAATCCGGCGCTGATCATCGTTGGTCAGGTGCTCACCATCCCCGGATGCGGCGGAAACAGCGGTCAGGTTGTACCCCCCGGAGCCGGTGGTACCCCCAATTGTGCTGGGCAAACTTATATCGTGCAGCAGGGAGACAGCCTGTTCACCATCTCCATGCAGTTCAATGTGACCGTTAACGCAATCGCAACCTGCAACAATATCGCCAACCCCAATCTGATCTTCATCAATCAGCAGATAGTCATTCCGGCAGCGTAGGTTCATAGTAAACGTATCCATTCAAAGGGGCGGGCATCTCGCCCCTTTTCAGTTCAAGAAGGCGACTCGTGGAAACATCCGATATTTCCCCCGAAATCCCTTTAAGTGAAACCCCCATCTACTCTGGCCGTGTCGTTAATCTGGTAGTGGCCGATGTGCAGCTTCAAAACGGCATGACCAGCAAGCGGGAGTTGGTTCGCCATCCCGGCGCTGTCGCCATCGTCGCCATTGATGCAAACGATCACGTGCTGCTTGTGCGGCAGTATCGCTTTGCCGCGCAGCAGGTCATGACCGAAATTCCCGCCGGCACTCTAAACCCCGGCGAAGACCCTGCTTTCTGTGCTGAGCGTGAGCTTCAAGAAGAAACTGGTTATAAAGCCGGGGAGCTAATCTCGCTGGGCGGCCTCTTCGTCGCTCCCGGCTACACCACCGAGTTCATCCACCTATTTCTAGCGCGTGATCTTTCCGAATCCCGGCTAGCCATGGATGACGACGAGTTTATTGACGTGCAGCGCGTGCCTTTCAATGATGCGTTGGCGATGATCGATCACGGCCAAATCATTGATGGCAAAAGCATTGTCGGCCTACTCAAAGTAGCCCGCCTTCGCTAAGCCAAATCCATAAGGACTCTCCCTATGCTTCACACACCACTTCTTTTAACTTTTAACGTATTCTCCCTTTCCCCCCTTGATACCTGGAATTAGTGCCTGATATAATGCTCGTTCGCAGCTTACCCAAAAGTGGAGCGCAGCACGGGCGTCATTCTGGCTAGAGTCCATGCGGACAACAGCTTTCAAGACGTGGACGGCGGCGCAATTAATGAGGAATGTTTCAAATGCACGAACTAATTGAGGCGCTTCAGGCGCCAGACCGGAATTTCCCGGAATTTGGCCCCGGCGACACGTTGAAGGTACACGCCCTCATCGTTGAAGGTGGCCGTGAACGTATTCAGGTGTTTCAGGGTACCGTCATCCGTATTCATGGCGGCCATAACGAAAAGATGTTCACTGTGCGCCGTATCGCTTCGCACAACGTAGGCGTAGAACGCAGCTTCTTGATGCGCAGCCCGCGTATTGACAAGATCGAAGTGGTTCGCCGCGCTGTAGTTCGCCGCGCACAGCTCTACTACCTGCGTACCGCCCGTGGCAAGGCAGCCCGCCTCAAAGAAAAGCGCTAACTTTTAAGTCTCGTCCGGGGGCGGCTTTCATTGCCGCCCCTTTTTGTAAGGTGTCCCATATGATTCGCCCCCTTATTGGCATTACCACCGCATCAGTTAACCTACAAGGCAAAGTTTATCACCGTGCCTATGCCCCCATTTCGCTGGCAACTGCGGCAGCGGGTGGCCTGCCAGTGCTAATCCCGTGCGACTTGGACGATGAAACCCTGCACGCCATCTACGAAACCCTGGATGCCGTACTGCTCCCCGGCGGCCCAGACGTTGACCCGGCGCGTTACGGTCAAGAACCCCATCCGCAGCTCGGCAATATTGATAATTCGCGTGATGCGCTGGAATTGACCATCACCCGTTGGGCAGTAGACGACGATTTGCCCGTATTCGGCATTTGCCGGGGGCATCAGGTGTTAAACGTGGCGCTCGGTGGCACGCTGGTTCAGGATATCCCCTCGCAGGTTGAAACCGATCTCTCACATGATATACCCGCCAACTTACCCCGCTCTACGCGCATCCACGACATCACCATCAATCCTGAAAGCCGCCTCGCTGAAATTCTCGGTGGTACGCGCTTTCAAGTGAACAGCCTGCATCATCAATCCGTTCAAGACCCCGCCCCCGGCGCTACCATGACCGCCTATTCGCCCGATGGCATCGTTGAGGCGCTAGAAATGCCAGATAAATCTTTCGTCCTCAGCGTGCAGTGGCATCCCGAAGACCTATACGGCGATGATGAATCCATGAACCGCCTGTTCACCGCATTTGTACAGGCTGCCCGCGAACGGCGCATTGCTCGTGAGCGCGCCAATCCCGCCTAATCTTATGCTGCCGCCGTCATTTATCGGCGTCTTTGACTCCGGTATCGGGGGCTTGTCCGTCCTCCAGACCATTCACGCCGAATGGCCGGAAGCGGCGACGGTCTATTATGCAGATCAGGCACATTTCCCCTACGGCCCCCAACCCGCCAGCGAGCTGCATGCCTATGTGAATGCCGCCGTCCAAATGCTGATCGCCCATGGCGCAGCAGGAATTGTGCTGGCTTGCCATTCCGCCAGCGCATCCAGCTTGGAGCGCCTGCGCGTATCCTATCCTGATACCCCGTTCATCGGACTCGAACCTGCCGTCAAACCTGCTGCCGAAGCCACTAAAACCGGCGTCATCGGCGTACTAACCACACAAATCACCGCGCAGGGAGCGCTTTACAAGAGTGTAATCGAGCGTTTCGCCAGTAAAGTGCGCGTCCTCACACAGATAGCGCCGGAATTAGTGGTGCTGGCTGAAAGTGGTGATACCGACTCGCCCCATGCCCGCGCTGTAGTCGAACGCAACCTTGCCCCATTGGCTTCCGCGAACGCCGACCAGATTGTGCTGGCTTGTACGCACTTCCCATTCCTCGCCCATATCATCAGTTCGCTAACGAGCGCGGCGCTGGTAGACCCGGCCCCCGGCGTGGCGCGCCAAACGCGGCGGGTACTAGAAAGCAGGCTCAGCCCCCATGACGGGCGCATCTACCTCACCAGCGGAAGCCCGTCCGCATTCTCAAGTGTGGCATCGCGCCTACTTCAACAACCTCATCTCGACGTTCGCCAATCTCCCCTCTAACAGCACGGTATATCTCATTCACCACCCGTAATGGCTTCATGGCCTCAGCCGCTGAAGGCAATCATCACCCTACATATACGCCATTTCTCTACGCATAAAAAAAAGGAACAAATGTTCGAACAAATGTTCGCCATTAACCCTAAATCTTCTGCTACGCTGTTTACATAACTCGTTTTCGATGGTCTGCTGCTGTCTAGCAAATCATCAATATCGCTTTTATCTATCTATGGAGTTTTCTATCATGAACGTATTCAATCGCCTCACCCCTCCATCGCAATCTATCCCTTGCGTCACAGCAGAAGGTGTGAAGGCAGTTCGCAGTAGCTCAAGCCAGTTGGCCTCAGCCTCTGGCGATCAGGCGTTCCGCTTCGTCGCGAACGCCCCTTCTCCCCTACACCCGCCGCCGCAGCGGGTGCGGTCGGGTGGCATCCTGCGGCACACTTTCCAGCGGCTGTACGCGAGTCGCCGTGACCGGTCGCTTCACCGGCAGCAGCACATACAGAGTAGCGCCCGGAAGCCGTTCAGTGCTGTGTCCGCTGCTTTCCGCCCAAATTTCGCCGCCATGGCCTTCGATAACCCCCTTGGCAATCGTCAGCCCCAATCCTGGGCCTGCGCCCATAAAACTGTATGCGCCGCTAGAATGCAGCGATGGATCATAGCCGCGAAAGAACTTATGAAAGATCAATTCGAGATGTTCAGGTTTAATGCCTACGCCCGTGTCAGTGAAGGCGATCAGCACAAAATCCTTATCCACGGGGCTGGCCGCTGGTTGCAAATGAGCATTGATCTCAATGCGGCCAGCATCAGGGGTGAATTTGATGGCATTCACGATGATATTACGCAGCGCCTGCACCAACCGCTGCGAGTCCGCTTCCAGTGGAGGCAGTCCTTTCAGTCCGCGCGCGGTCAAAGCAATTTTGCGTCCGCGAACGCCTTCCGTCAGCGGCTCAATCGCCATACGCATCACGTCTTCCAATGCAATCTCCGCGATATTGAGATTCATCGCGTTTACGTCAAGCTGGCTCACATCCAGCATCGCCGCAATCAGATCGTCCATCCGTTCTGCCGCTTTACGAATATTCTGGATCGCATCGCCCAACGAATCGCTGTCCAGAATATCTTGCTCATAAAGCGCATCCAGAATATCAGCGTATCCGCGTATTTGCGCAAGAGGGGTTCGCAGTTCATGGCTGGCAATCGTCACGAAATCAGTTTTAACGCTGTCCAGCGCGCGCATCTGTTCCTGCGTGGCCGAATGGCTCATCCGCAAGCCTTCAATCTCCGCTTTCAACCGGCGGAGTTCATCTGCTTCGTTGGGGTTTGGCTCGCCGGCGCGTCGAAAAATCTGCACCGCATTTCGCTTTCTGGTCGGCTCAGATCGCGTGATCCATCGCCGCCCGCTGCCTTACTTCACTGGCTTTATGCACAGATTGTGATGACCAATTCCATTTCATCGCCTCATCAGCGAAGCGGTTTTCCCCTCTTGTGTGAAAGAAGGACGTGGGTTTTTTCGCATACCCCCACTTTATTTCAAGATGTAATACGTGCCTTTTTTGGAGCCAACTTTGAGCAGTATTCCGCGCTCCACCATATCCGCCAGATCCAGACGCAGAGTTTCGGCAGAAACCCCTTGGCACAGCGACCGGTACTCACGATTCGTGATCGATCCGCTATCGCGAATATATTGCAGCGCCCGCGATTGCCGGTGATTGGTATTACGAACCCAGTCCGGCACCTGTTGGCGTTCACGGGAATTGAACAGCGATACGGCGAAGCTGTATGGGCGCGCATCGAAACTAGGCGGCAAATGCCCCGCCTGTTCCATCACTTCCATCATCCGGTCAATGCCCAGACCCAATTCTTCAATATAGCCCCACTGAAACAGGCCGTTTACGATACGGGGATTGCGGCTGAAATGTTCATCAACAATATTTTCAACGGTGATGAAACCGGGCAGCCCGCCGGGGGAAATCACCTCCATGCGGTCAGAATACATGCGAATTTCAATACGTCGCCCCCGCAGGCGATAGTCCCGATGGCATATCGCATTGACGATAGCTTCACGAACCGCAAACTGCGGATATTCAGCCTGATCTTCGCGTTCAAGCCCTTTGACAACCGCGCCTACGGCCATTTCGCTCCAGATCAAATTCCACGACGCCTCTATCAGGCGTGGCAGCGGGCCGGTCAGTTCTTCACGGCGGGTATAGCCAGCAAGGCCGTTCTCTCCACGCGGAGTCTTGCCAACAAATTTAGCGAAGACCACCCCGGATTGTGGCATCCACTGCTGCGGGAAATCGGTGAACAGCAGCACCCCGCTAACCGTGGGCCGCCCGGCAGCATCAATCGCGCCAATTTCACGCAGTAAATCATCAGTCTTTCCGGTATGTGGGCGTTTAGTGCGCTCTGCCCGCTTAGCAAGATACTCATCAATCATCTTCTTGCTAAAATCTTCTTTGGTTATGCCGGGAACAATATCGCTTTCGTAATCGCCCGTACTCTTGGCGCTGGCAAGTTTCAAAATTTCTTGCCCGCCCAATGGACGATTCGCCTTATCGCCGCGAATCAGCACCCGCCCATCTATCAGCGCGTGCAGTTCAATGCTGCGCGGCACCCGCAGCGCATAAACCGTAGTCGTTTCCAGCTCTACGGGTTCCCAGCTTCCAGTCACCACCAGAGGATTCGTGAGCGCATCGGCTTCTTTCAACGCCTTAGCCAGCGAATCGGTCTCGAATTTACCAATCGGATCGCCGGATTCTTTGAGGCCAACCACCAATGTGCCGCCCTCGGTATTGGCAAACGACACCAGCGCCTCGACAATCATGTTGGAGTCTGGCTTTTCAAGAAAGGCTAACCGCGGCCCTGGGCCATTTTTTAGAAATTCTGGATTTAACATTCAGCAAACATTTTTTCGGTAGCTTAACAGCCCATATTGTAACAGAACTTATACACCCACCGCGAGAGATCGCCCTTTTAGCTTTTTAGCCGCTTTAACTTTCATTTTTACCCGGCGAGCAGTATTTCTTTTTACTCATGCCTCTTTCTTCCCACCAATCTCGTTATAATGGATTCTATAGAAATGGTGGTAGCAGCGATATGGCATTAAGCGCACTGTTCATTACCGGTATGTTGATCCTTAGCATTTCCCAGCTGGCAAGGATGATGATCTTGATCAGTGGACACTGGAAAGGCCCGATCTTACGCACCTGCGAGCCTTATGCGCCCGAAGAACCGATCTTTGACCCTATCCCTTCAATCTTGTTCTGGACAGGCTCTTTAATACTCACTATCAGCACCGGGCTTACGGTATTTGCCCACGTTAAAGCGCCAGTCTATATCATTGGCGCGCTGTTCATGGTCATCGGTTTCTGGATCGGGCAGCGTGAACGCGAAGGGCGGCTCCGAATCATGGAGTGGTTGCCTCTGCCCGCATGGTATAAAACGCTGAAAGAACGCACCACCCGCGAAGAACGCCGCCACATCGCCTACATGTGGCTGAACCTACCAGAAGGCACCCGCGCCCATTTCAACGACAGCGATATGGCATTTGCAAAGTGGGTAGATTTGATGATTATGTCTACGGTGCAGCAGACGGTATACGACCCGGTGTTGGAAATGCGCAGCCAAACCTATCGCTATTGGAATCAACACAAGCAGCGGTGAATTAACCTATTTCTTCGTCTAAAGATTCATCAAATGCTTCGGCTTCAGCTGTGGGCGGCATCACCGTAGCTGGCGAAGGTTTACGCCCAAAAAGCGCATACAAGCCAACCACCAGCCCGATCACCGCCGGGGGGACGCACATTGAAATGAACAATCGCGGGGCATTAGCGACGCCCGCGCTACCTAGTGCCGCCCACAATAAAACGAAAATGACCACGCCCAGAACCGCCAGAAAGGCGCCAGCTATTAAAGCGCGGCCATAATTTGGAGAAGCCACCGTCACCTCGAATAATCGTAAAACGCTGATTTTTCCCGATAAGATGAGGCATATATTGCCCCTTTCCATCGGCCTGAAGTTTAGTTCAGGCGTGTGGACGGTTCAAGATTGAATACCCCACGCCCAACATTTTAAGCAGATACAGATGCCTCTTTGCGGTTAGATACGTCCAAACTAACGATCTCATCGCGATCATCATAGTCTAGAAGTTCCCCGTAGCGCCCCCAATCAATGGCAATGTCTAGCTGGCGTTCTGCGGTTTCATCAGGGAATTCCGGCTGAAGTGCGGTATAAAATACTTTCCAGGGCAGTTCACCGCTTGGTACGGCCTTCAACATCTGAATCATCCACTGAATCATGGGGACACGGCGAGCACGTTGGGCAAACAATTCTTTGCGCGTCAAAATTGAGGCTTCAGCAAAGGCCAACCCTAGCGGCGTAATTTGAATATCGCCCGATTTCACCACCGCAAAATCGAGCATTTCCGCCATTTCGATAGATTGAACCAGATGCGCTGTCTCAACGCCAAGTTCACTTTCCAGCTTATAAATATCATACGGCGCCTTGAAATCGCTGATATGTTCCAACAGGCCGGCCAGCGCCCCCACCGACGAACCGGGCAAAATCCGAGTGAGGCCGGGTGAACCGGGCGCCGTTCCTATGTCGCTCATTTCCGGCCGCGTATGCCCTGCGATGGCGCTGTAAATGCGATCCATGAGTATCTCAAAACTGCTGTCTTTGGCGCTGCGCGGATGCGGCAAATCAACCACAATTTCAGCGACAATATGGCCGGGTTCTTTGCCCAGCACAATCACCCGATCCGCCATCGAAACCGCTTCTTCAATGTTGTGGCTAACCATCAGCACCGCCTTGATCGGCAGGCTTCCCCCCGTCCACAATTCCATCAATTCGCCGCGAAGCGATTCCGCGCTCAAAACGTCCAGCGCGCTAAACGGCTCATCCAAACACAGTAGTTCTGGCTCAACTGCCAGCGCGCGGGCAAACCCCACTTTCTGGCGCATTCCCCCTGAAAGTTCGCGTGGATAGGCGCTTTCAAAGCCATCCAAACCCACCAGATCGATCAGCTTTTCAGCGCGGGCAAAACGCTCTTGAGACATATCCCCACGCGCTTCTAAAGCCAACGCCACGTTATCCAGCACCGAAAGCCACGGAAATAAGGCGAACGACTGAAAGACCATCGTTGAATGAGGGTTAATGCCCTGTATCGCCTTGTCCCGATAGTAAATCTTACCTTCCGTTGGCGTGATCAAGCCATTGATCATGCGTAACAGCGTGCTTTTGCCCGAACCAGATGCGCCCAGCAAGGCCACAAACTCGCCCTCATGAATGGTGAGATTAATATCTTTCACGGCGGTGAATTTGCGATCCCCTTGCCCGAAAATCTTCGTGACGCGCTCCACTTTCAGCAGTACATTATCGTTCATCATTTATCCTCTCATGCCTACTGATCCATTCGGAAACGGTCTTCAGCTATCCGGAACAGCCGCCGCCAAACAAAGCGATTTACAGCCACCACCAGCACAATCATCGTCAGCGTTGCCGCCAGCAGCAGCGCGAAATCGCCGGAAGCAGTAGCCGAAGTGATCTGCGCGCCTAGCCCAGCCACCTGACTGACTTCCCCGCCAAAATGGGTGTATTCCGCCACAATGCTGGCATTCCATGCGCCGCCGCTGGCGGTGATCAAGCCGGTCACAATATACGGGAATAATGACGGCAAGATCAGCGTTTTCCAACGCCGCCAGCCTTTAAGCAGCAGCAGATCGCTGGTGTACTGTAAATCTTGAGGAATAGCCGATGCCCCGGCAATCACGTTAAACAAAAGATACCACTGCGTACCTAACAGCATTAGCAGTACAGCGGCCATATTCGCCCCACCAGGCACACCTAGCAGCCCGATCAGCAGGATGGGAAACAAAGCCGTCGCTGGAATAGAGGCCGCAATCTGAACGATGGGCTGCAAAATGGAGGCGGCGCGCGCATTCGTGCCGATGAGCACCCCTACAGGGATCGTCCAGACTAAGGCAATCAGCACCGCAATAGAGACGCGCAGTAAGGTTGCACCCGCGCCAATGGCGATTTGCCCCCAAGCGTCCAGCGGTACAGTAACCAGCATGCCCGCCGCCTGAAGCACGCCGTAGCCAAGCAGCAGTACCAACAAAAGCAGCATCAGCCAGCCAAGGGGCGAACGCTTTCGTTCAGCGTCCAGCTCCAAACTGGCAATATGCTGCGGGGGGCGATTCAGCTTCTGATCTAGCCAGCGATTGAATGGCCTAAAGAGGCGATCATTGAGGAAAGCAACAACACGGGAACCCCGCAGGCTGTTCAGAAACCATGATGTGGGCGGGTTGTCGTCGCTCACTTGAGACACTTTGAAACGGGCAGCCCATGCCAGCAAAGGCCGCCATACCAATTGATCCAACAGCACAATAATGATGATCAACGTGACGATGCCAATAATCAGCGCCTGTGTATCCCCATCTATCGCCGCCGTTTGTAGGTAAGCGCCAAGGCCGGGCAAGCGAAAGTCTCGATCCCCAAGCGTGAACATTTCGGCGGCCATCAGAAAGAACCAGCCCCCTGCCCACGACATGACGCTGTTCCAGATCAAGCCCATCGCAGCGAAAGGAATTTCCACCTGTTTGAAGCGCAGCCAACGGCTGAACCGGAAGACTCCTGCCGCCTCAAGGTATTCTGTGGGGATAGTACGCATGGACTGATAGAAACTAAAGGTCAAATTCCATGCCTGACTGGTGAAAATCAGGATGACGGCGGCTAGTTCTACAGCAATCCCCTGCGGCAAAATGGCGGTCAACCCTAGCAGCACGACCGGCAAAAACGAGAGGATTGGCACAGACTGCAAAATATCCAGCGCGGGCATCAGCCAGCGTTCGGCGCTTCTGCTGCGGGCGGCGGCGTAGCCATAAATGATCGAAAACAGCAGCGAAAGGATATACGCCGCAAGCATTCGCCCGATAGACATCAGCGCATAAAAGGGTACCGCCGCCGGATCGAGGTTGATTTCCGGCCCTTCAATGATTGCAGGCGTGCCAAGCGCAAGCTGTAGGCCAAAATAGAGGACGACAGCGATCAACAGCAGAACCGCTAGATCGCCTTTGCCAAAGCCTACACCTTCTCCGGAAGGCTGCCGAAAAATACGCTGACGCAGGAACATATTGCCTCCTCATTTAGGAGAAATGGGCGCCAAAAGCACGATCAAACACAAAGCGCAGCGGTAGAGATGCGGCGAACACAGGCTCTCAACTGTTTACGCCTAAACGCACACAAATTCGATCAAGATTTCTTTTGCAAACTGTTCCTAAAAACGAACGGCTGCGCCACTAACCGGCACACCGCCCTTTCCGCTGGTCGGAATTACAGAGGGGTTTAGCGCCGGTAAAGCGGGGTGAATTGACAAATTTGATGATAACTAGGCCCGTCTAACATGGGTTTTGAAAAGCACCGACTCCTAAGGATCACTAGGGTAAAGCATAACGCTAAGGTTTGAGGTTTGTAAAGTCAGAATTGTGGCGGAAGTGGTGAGGGATACATGGAAAGGGTTTTTTCGGGGAAGGGCGCGCATCGACGCACACCCTTATAGAAGGATAACCAACTAACTGCTAGGATTAAGTGCGCGGGCGGTGGCAAGCAAATAGCAGATCATTATTTCGCTCATTCCATCCTAATCTGCTACACTAAGGGCAACTTCCCCAAGTAAGACAGTTGCGATGTCAAGCTACAAACCCATCTCAAAGAAGGTTTCAAACCCGTCAGATTCCAAAGTCCTCACCCAAACCTCCCCTTCAGGCTCAAGTCATCCCGGTAGGATAGATACTGTCAATCGAAGTGCGCTTTCACAACCACTCAGCCCCAGAGCCATCATACAATTGCAGCGATTCTGTGGAAATCGGAAAACGCTTAGATTCTTATCCTCTATGCATCCAACTTCGGTTATACAACGGGCTAAACGTGAAGATATTGCGGTAGGGCAACTGGTGTACTTCCCAAACATGACGGTTGTTCATAACTGGTGGATTCAGCCTGATACCAAAGGCACTGTGCGTAGCGCACCCCAAACAGGCGACATTGAGGTTGAAATCACCACAGGTGAATTTCAGGGAAACACTATAAAGGTGGGGCCAGGCTCGATAGAAATATCCCCCCCAGAAGAAGCAGTTAAGGAAGATTCATTTAAGCGAAACGAACGTCTTATCGGTGAGTGGGGATCTATCTGGGAAGTTAGACCCGGCATTGGGGTTGAAATACCCAAGGGGGATGAATCTTATCTAGAGTTCGTTGAACAGCAACTGGGGATTATTAGCGCAACCAATGTAGGAAAAACGATGGTTGACCGCTTCAGTCAAAATAAATCATTCCGAAAAGTTGAAGATCAAACAGGGCCATACCACGGTCTAACACTCATCATTTCACAACCACCGGCACGCCAAAAAAGCAGAATCGGGAACAAATTTAACGATAACATGCGGGTCATCAAAACAGGGTCATCAGGCGGGCGTAATACAAAAGGTGCAAAAACCTTCGGAAATTCTCGCATTCCCGAAGTCGTTTTACATAACCGACCTAAAGATGACAGCGTTGACTATGTTGATGCGCCAGAAAAGGGTGTGATGGTAACTTCTGCCGGGGTAAGTGGTCACAAAGATTTTTATGCCACACAGCCTTATGATGTCATTCTCTATCATGAACTGGTTCATGCGCTGATTGCCCAGTTAGGGGTTTCGTCGCGTCTCGCAGAAATTGACACGAAGATTGATTTAGGCTATCCCATCCCTACAGGGATCGCGGCTGACGACCATGTTGAAGAACAGCTGGTTGTCGGAATTATGGGTGGGTTAGGATTATCATTTTCCGAAAACGCCTATCGAGAAGAAAAGGGGTTTGACTCGCGCAAAACATACAAATCAGTAGGAATTGAGCAAGAGTCAGAATCACAGGGGACGCTTCAAGAATCGGATATGGATAAGGTTAATGAGGATAGTGTAAAACAGGAAATTTATCGCGCTTTGCGAAAAGCTGGGCTTACCGAAGCGCAGGCATTATATGCTATTGGTGAGGGCGAAAAGCCTGTTTGATTGAATCCCTATAAAAAGCGCAAGCGACATCTGACTGCGTAAGTTCGAGCCTTCATATAACGAAGGAAAGAAATTGAGAGAAAAGAAAAACGGCAGTATTATAACTGCCGTTTTTCATGAAACACGGTTAACACATATTTTAGAGGCTGAGGGACCTGGATTCGAACCAGGATTGATGGATTCAGAGTCCATAGTTCTACCGTTGAACTATCCCTCAAAGATGGTCGGCAGTATATCAGAGCCGATCCACGCGATCAAGACTGAAGGTTCGCTTAAAGCGCGCCTTCACCGATATAAGCTAGCGCACGCTGCATTCGTTCTTGAACGCGCTTCACACCCAGTGTTTGCTGCATTTCGTAGAGATCAGGGGTGTTGGTCTTACCTGAAAGCCCGACACGAAGCACCATCATCATATCGCCAAAATGCCCCTTAAAAGCCGTCGGGTCTTTCTTGAAGGTCTTTGCGTCACGGGCGAAACCCAATTCCTCAGCAAAGGCGCGCATCCCAGCAAGCCATTCGTCTTTGGGCTGCGCGGGGTTAAAAACTGCGCCACGCTCCAGAATTTTCTGTAAAGCAGCGATCTCTACTTTCGGGAAAGGATAGCCATGAGCAGCAATAGTCTCGCTAAAAAGTTCATCGAAGAAAAGGCCACAGGCGCGCTCAATATCTGACCAGTTCACAATATCCTTGCGCGGCGCTTCGCCAGTACGCTCGACATTGAAAACGCGCAAGCTGTAAGCGCGATCTGCGCTCAAAACATCCACAAGGCGCGGGTTATACTGCCCTGCCCAATTCAGGGCGTAGTTATAAACCTGCTCGGCAGCGTAGGTAGCGATGATGTCTTTGCTGATATCGTTCAGTTTTACCGGATCAAACAGGGGACTGGCTACGCCCATACGATCCAGCTTAACTTCAAACTCGCTGTTAGGCGCAGTTGGGTTGGCCTTGCGCCAGTCGTAAAAATCAGAATTGGCGAGATTCAGCAGATATTCAGTGACGGCTTGCACCGGATAGCCCTGCTCGTAGTAATAGGCGACATTAGCTTCGGGGTCTTTACGCTTGCTGATCTTACGCTTGGAACTGCCGTCCATTTTGGCGATAGGCGCAACGT
>DAOTUZ010000036.1:0-25119 GCA_034437295.1 Anaerolineae bacterium
GCATCACAATCAATTACTTCGGGGGGGCAACCACCTGGTATGTGGCAAAGTTTCAAGTCCGGAGTCAAAACCAGCGGAGTACCCTGGCTTTTTATTTTGCCATCAATTGTTCTGATGATTTTCATCACTTTTCTACCGCAGTTCTATCAAGTCGTTATTTCATTTTTTGATTATCGCGCAATCCACCTCTCAGGTAGCCCGGCGACATTTGTGGGCTTACAAAATTACGCCAACGTTATTACTGGCAACATCAACGTCCCCAATTATGCATTTCTGCCGCTGCTCGGCTTCAATATCATGTGGACGTTGGTCAACGTGTTATTTCATGCCGCTATTGGCATCGCCGTAGCCGTTGCCCTAAATGGGCAAGTTGTGATTGGGCGGCGCATCTACCGCGCGATATTCGTGCTTCCGTGGGCACTTCCGGGCTATATCACTGCGCTGATCTGGAATAACCTGTGGCAGCAGAATAATGGCGGCATAAATCTTCTCATTAGTGAAATTAACCGCGCATTTGGCACAAATTTTGCAACCAACATCAACTGGTTAGGGTCGCAAGACAAACCCGTAAATTTACTGCCATTCATGCCCGTTTTACTGGTGGCGGTTTCTACGTTAGTGGTTGTTTGGTTGGTACTGCGCACACGAAGACTTGGCCTCAAAGATACAGAAAAAGGCGGCATTGACGTAAAGCGTACAGTATTTACGCTGGCGACAGTCATCGTGCTTGGCGCAGTTGCCATTGGTACGCTACTAGATATTCTGGCTAATCAAGGCTTTGCTTCAAATATAGCCCTGCGATTATTTGATCGCGCGGGCGCGCCGGTGTTGGCCTTCTACTGTGTTCTAATCGCAAATATCTGGTTAGGCTGGCCGTTTATGATGGTCGTCGCTACAGGCGCCCTGCAAAGCATCCCACTCGATCTCTATGAAGCTGCGGACGTAGATGGGGCTAGTAAATGGGTGCAGTTTAAGAAAATTACGCTGCCGATGATTCGCCCGGCGATGGTTCCGGCAATTATGCTAGGCACGATATGGACATTTAATCAGTTCAACGTCATTTTCTTCATTACAGCAGGCGGCCCCGCGGGGCAAACCGAGTTACTGGTAACGCAAGCTTATAAGCTGATTCAGCAAGAGCAGCTTTATGGCGTCGCTTCCGCGTTCGCCATTATCGTGTTTTTCATCCTGCTGATCATCACTTTGATCAATAATCGCATTACCCGCGCAACTAAATCATTTGACGAAGCGTAGAAACGGAAATTTCGCCATGACTATAAATTCATCTGTCCAACCAACGGCGCAAGGTCTCTCCGTTCCGTCATCCCGTCCTGCGGGGCAGTCTACCACCGGGCGATTTTCAATGAATCGTCGTACACGTGGCATCGTCATCCGGCAAATCTTCTTGCAAATATTTCTGCTGCTCATGCTGGTACTGGTGATGTTCCCGGTGCTGTGGATTATTTCGATGGCGGTTGATCCGCGCGGTATTTCACGCCCAACCGACTTAAATTTGATCCCTGCGAACGCCAACCTTCTGGCTTTCCAGCGATTGCTAAGTGAGCCGTTCTCGAATACTTTCCCAGTCTATTTCGGCCAGCTTTTGATGAACAGTCTATTCATCGCGCTAGGCGTTTCGGTCTTTACGGTTGTCTTAGGATCATCCGCTGCCTATGCGTTCTCACGCTTCCGATTTATCGGGCGCGAAGCTGGAATGCTCACCTTTATCGTTTTGCTGCTGCTTCCATCTACCGGCATCATCATTCCACTGTATCTCATGTTTAATGCAGTGGTGATGCCTTCCACCGTGGCCGAGTTTTTCCCTTCAATATTTGCGGGGATACTCGTTGGCCTTTTTGTCTTTCTACTCTTCACATTGGTACGTAGGCTAGGAAAATATAACCCGGAAAGATACATTAACCCGTCTCCGCTTGCCGTCGCCATCGGCGTAGCTCTATTTGCGCTGGTCGCAATTTTTGCCACTATCGTCGTGATGTTCGCTCGCAATCCTTTATATACCACGCTGGTCGCAGATCCGCTCAAGACACTAAATAATACGCTTCTGAATGTGCAGGCTGAAGTAAATCAGCGCGCTCAAAGTGTTGCCCAGCGCGACACCACGGCTCTACGACGCGAAGAACGCGCTGCGCAGGCGGAAGCAGTGGTTGCAGCAATTAATCAGTTACAGGCCGACATTGAAAGTGCAGCCAATGGCGAAGCAGCATCTAGCCGATTACAGCAGGTCGTGGCTGAACGGGAAAATTTACCCGGCGCACTGGATGATTATTTGCTGACTGCGGCGCAGGTTGCCTATGCGGAATATCAAAGCGGAGGGATGCCAGCGGCGATAGCTAGTTTTGCCGGCAGTATTGCGACAGCAACCGATGCCGCTACCAGCCTTCGACAGGCAGCAGATTCAGCGCGGGCAAATGTAGATGAAGCGGCAGCAAACTTAACCGCCGCGCAAGAAGCGCTCACTGCGGCGCAAACAGATGTTGATCAGAACGCGCAAACATACTATGCCATCCGTGACGGCGTAATCACGGCAATGCTGCCATATGTTCTGATAGCGTGGGCTTGCGCACTGGTCGCTTCAGCGGTGATCTGGTTGATTGCCAAAGGTTTGAGCGGCGTGATTGCGCCGAAAACCTTTATCATCATTTTGCTGCTGGCACTGGTTGCAGCCTTGATCGCTGCATTCACGTATTCAACCTTGCAATATAGGCTCACATTAGTGCGCGGTAATACGCAAACGCTACGTACTACACTGCTAGGCCTTGCGCTGGCATTCTCATCCGGGGGGCTGCCCTTCGCTATCTGGAATCTAAAGGGTTATTTCGACACCATCCCTAAAGAGTTGGAAGAAGCAGCTCTCATTGACGGCGCAGGGCGTATCGAAACTTTCATCCGAATTATGGTGCCACTGGCGCTCCCGGCATTTGCTATCGTCATCCTGTTTAGTTTCATGAGCGGGTGGACAGAATTCATCCTGTCATGGATATTCCTGACCGGGCAAACACAGAACTATACACTAGCTATGTCGCTGGCAACCTTAACGGGCGGCGCAAATCAGCCGCCGCCGGATATGCAAAAATTCGCGGCGCTCTCCATTTTGATTTCGCTGCCAATTTTAGTGCTATTCTTCACATTCCAGCGCTTCATTGTCGGCGGGTTATCACTTGGCGGCGTCAAGGGCTAAGGCATCACAAAGCGACGTAAAAACATTGAGCCTCCATTGCATGCCACAGTTTGGCATGCAATGGGGGCTTTTACTGTGTTGTGAGTTCAGGTTCAACACTCGCTAGAAATCGCGTTCAGTAAGCTGTGTGATCAACGGATTGCCAAGCAGGCTATTCAAACAGGCGGCAACATCGCCAACTTCTTCAGCGTCAATCGTACGAATTTCAGGAAGCGGTTGATCGCGGTTGAAATAGTTGTAAACAGTACGTGAAATTTCGGCAACGACTGGTTCTGACTGTTCAAAATTTAGCCATGTGGGGCCATGCATCACCACCGCGAGAATATAAGTTCCCCCCGGCGAAAAGATGATGCCGGCATCGCCGTGTGTATCATTAATCCAGCCATGTTTATGGGCTAGGGGAGTATTGGCAGGTATGCCCCGTTCAAGCAGATTGCCCACCCGGTTATTGTTCATAATGCTGAGCATATCCCGACATTCATCGGGGGTGAATGATTCGGGGAAGGTTTCCAGCAAAATACCACTTTCGTTATAGGCACACTGGTACATCCCATTTAACAGCGCCCCAATCTCGTTGATGGTGAGCTGATTATAGGGGTCTGGCTGTGCGCTCACTTGATCAATATCTGGCCTTGGCGGAGGATAAATTGGCGCTTGCGGCGTCACAAAAGGATCATTTGCAAATGGGGTGTAGATGAACATATCAGCAAGGCCCAGTTGCGAAAGCATTTCGCTCACGTGTTCCGCGCCTGTGTAGGGATTGCCCCCGCCAATAGCCGACAGCATTTCATTTGTAGAGATATTCTCGCTACACACTATTGCTTCAGCAAGCGTGATCGCTTGTTCATCGCGTAATGGCGACTCAAATGACCGGAAATAATCCGCAAGGATCGCCATCTTGTTCACACTCATGCCGCTGAAAGCAATATCTTCACCGACGGATAATGCTTCCCCCGTTTGCAGATTCATCACAAAAAATGCGCCGAATGTGCTAGTAACAGGATCAAACCCAGCGTTAATCATCAGTGAGGCTATCTGCTCACCCAAAGCCGAAAATTCCGGGGATATTGGCACTAAGTCAACGCCGATCACTTCCGCGGGGCGTACGCCCGACGGTGTAGGCGTCAAACTAGGTTGCGAAAATGTAGTCTGTGATGTTGTTGGAAGTATTTCAACATTTCCAGTCACTTCCAGCAGTTCAAGTAGAACCCAACCATAGCCAGTAGGTGAAGCGGGGTACACAATTTGCACCCACGGAACGAGTACATGGCGTGTCGTAAGCTCAAAGATATCGCCAGCGCGAGCAACGCCAATTCGAGGATAATCAGTACCGGGGCCATAGCGAATATTGATCTCGCCGTTCGCTATACCGGTCACCGTTCCAGCGGGCGCAGATGTTGGCGCAGGCGTCACTGAGATTGTAGGCGCTATCGTTGCCGTACCTACCGCCGCAGGGAGCGTCAGCGGAGGCGCTGCAGTTGTTTGTTCAGGCGTCGTTTCTACGCCAACCGAAATGTCTAGCATCGAAATAGGCACATCGCTCAGTCTTCCAGACACCGAGACGAGATCAGCAAACACCCAACCCAATGGGTCACCACTTGAAGGGCTGGCGAGTAATAACCATGGAAAGAACTCGCTTCGCCCGATGACTGGATACTGCGTGCCGGCATTGATCATACCGATGATCTCTGTACCTTCCGTCCCCGGCAGAGTTCGAAGATTGGCAGTACCCAGCGCTTCAGCGGTGACGCCGGTTTGGGCGAAAGCTGAGGCACCAACCACAGAGAAGAACAACAAGAAAATGAAGAGGTATGTTTTTCTGATCATCACCCAACATACGTTTTATAGAGGCGTTTTAACTGCGGGGAAATTATAGCATGCGCCCCTACCACCATAATTGAATCGTAGGCGAAAAGCCCGCTTAACATTCTTCTGAGTCTGGCATTGACAAGGTTGTTCGGTCTGCTAGAATGTTGCTAACCACACGCCGAAGTGGCGGAATTGGCAGACGCGCTACGTTCAGGGCGTAGTTCTCGCAAGGGAGTGTGGGTTCGACTCCCACCTTCGGCACCAAGAAAAGCCCGGTCTAAATGTCCGGGCTTTTTGTTTACGCTATACTGTGTAAATATGTTTTGTTGGCTGCCGCATTCATCAGAAGTCTGAAGCGAAATGACCCAGAGGAAGTTTCATCCGCCCGACCTTACCCGCAGAACCGGGCAATTCTCAGGCGTTCAAGTACTATTTGCCGCAATTATGGCGATTGGTTTGTTTCTAGCAATTGACTTCAGTGGGCGTATTACTTCCAGTCAACCGCTGGCGGAAGCGCATGAGCGCGTCGAAGCCGAGATCGATCAACTTCGGCGGGAACAGGAAGTTCTGATCCAGCAGCGCGATTATGTACGCAGCGATGCCTATGTTGCCCGATGGGCGCGCAGCGAAGGCCGTATGGCACTACCAGGCGAGCTTCTGGTGATCCCGGTACCGTCTCGCGTTGAAACTGTTATTCAGGCAAGCCAAAATCCGATAACAACTTCACCAGTTGTGGTTCCAATAGAGGCGCCCGACACATGGGCTTTATGGTGGCGTCTCTTTTTTGACAGCCCACCGCCTGACTTCCGTTGATCACTTTCGAGTGAGGATTGAAACATAACAAGGGTTGGTGTAGTCTAGTAGATGCGGGTGGTTAGCTCAGTTGGTTAGAGCATTCGCTTTACAAGCGAGGGGTCACAGGTTCGAGTCCTGTACTACCCACAATTGTTACAGTTAGAGGCCGCAGTGTAATGCGGTCTCTTTTATTTGATAGACGTTTTAGGTACAAAAAAACAGCACAAAATGTCGTAAACTGAGGCTTTTTTTGCTAAAGTTACGGTGTGCAAACAATAAACCGCTTGCATTCACTGAAAGTTTGCATAGAATAAGAGATAGATTGGAATTTGGTTTGTTTCCTGCAATAGATCAGGAAAAATGACTATGGTTGGGATGCGCGCCGATACACGAAACATCCTCATTGTTGAAGGTGAAACCGACATCACCGAAACCGTGAGTGGAATGCTTGAAAGCGCCGGATTCACTTCTGCCATCATCGTAGATATCTCTACGGCTGCTGACGGGGTTTCTGCGACCAATCCCGATCTTGTAGTTGTAAATGTCTCTAACGAAGCAGGAATAGAACTTTTGCGGCAGCTGCGGGCAAATTCGACTATGCCCTTAATCGCAGTGAATGAAGGGTTACCCCGATCCAGTGTTGCTGCATTGGAAGCCGGAGCCGACGATGTTATCAGTACGCCTATAGCCCGTGAGGAACTGGTAGCACGGGTGCTTGCGCTGTTCCGCCGCATTGACCGTACACCGCCACCCGATGATCGTATCATCATGCGTAATCTTGAGCTGTATCTAACCCGGCGTATCGTGACTTTGCGCGGCAGACGACTGCACCTTACGCCCATTGAATACAGCATTCTGGCGACTCTGATGCGCAACGCAGATCGAACCGTCACTCATGATGAACTTCTTCGATCAGTTTGGGGCGCGTCTTATGAGGGTGATTATTCAGTTCTCCGGGTCAATATTTCCCGCCTGCGCCAGAAATTAGAAGACAACCCGCGCAACCCCGGCTATATCATGACCGTACCCGGCGAAGGGTACATTATGCACACGAATGGGCGGCGAACAACGTAAGCAAGGCCACACTGGCAACACAGCCACTTGTCTGTTACCCTACCCTCACAGTTTTCAATTTTATTGATTGAGCCTATGCGCTTTCGCGTCATCTTCATGCTGTTGGGCGCCATTGTCGTGGCGCTCACCTTCGCATTTCCATTATGGCAGCCTCTGCTTCAAGGCAATTCGGGAGAAGTTGGCCTTATCGCCCCATTTCTTCCAGAGGGTCTGCAAGATATCTTTGCAGCGCTTCCTCCCGATCAGCAAAATGCCTATCGTGCTATTGGCGGGCAAAACCCTGAGTATGCAACAGCAATACTTAACGCGGCGATGCAGCCTCCCGTGCCTGCCCCTTCAGATATGGAATCACTACCTTCATTGACCGGGCCGGTGCAAGTTGGAAGTGGTAGGTTTGAGCGAATTGACGCTATACGCTGGGGTCAGGGTGATATCGCCATTTTTCAGCAAGTTGACAATAGTAAGCTACTACGCTTTGAAAATTTCAGCGTCGCCAATGGCCCCTCATTACGTGTGGTACTTTCCGCCAGCAGAAGGCCAACAACTGTAGACGAAATGCAGCTGAATAATCTTGATATTGATCTAGGCCAGCTAGTCGGCACTTTTGGCAATCAGAACTATGAAATCCCGGCAGATACCGACCTGAGCCAATACGCCAGTATCGTCATTTACAGCCCGACGGTTGAAATGATCTATACTATCGCACCATTAACGCTCTCTCTACGATAAGCGAGGACGTAAATGCCCGCAGATTATGCTGTTCTAGCCCCACTTTACGATAAGATTGGTCTCTCCCACGGAACTACGCTATTTACGCCGGAGCTGTTCTCTTACGCACAAACTACGCAAGACTGGGTAGGACGGCGCGCATTAGACCTAGGCAGCGGAACCGGCGCTGCCGCGCTGTGGCTGGCGCAATCTGGACTGAATGTGATCGGCGTTGATCAGTCGGCAGAAATGCTAGCTCACGCAAAGCATACCCGTGACAGCAGCGGACTTGGGCTTACGTGGCGGCAAGCAGATATTCGCGGGCTTGATCTCAGCTTCGACGGCACCGATTTAGTGGTCGCATTGGATGTGGTCAATGATTTAAACAGCCTGAGAGACCTTGAGGCTGTATTTACAACGGCATTCCGGGTGCTAGAACCGGGAAAACTCTTCATGTTTGATATGGTCACGATTGAAGGGTTGGCCGCCGAAAGCCATGCGAGTGGCGAAATTTTTAGCGATGAAGACCTTCTGGTCTACGGAACGCGCGAGTTCGATTTTGACCGGCAGGCCAGCCTGACCAGATATGTCATCTTCAGCCGCCAGCAAAGCTATTGGATGCGCCATGACGCCAACCAGACAAGGCGCGGATTTCCAGTACAGGCTGTGATTGCACTGCTGGCGCGAGCAGGTTTCACGCTTAGCGCATTGACTCACCCTAATTTTGAGCCTTATGATCCCACAAGCTCACGGGGCGGGCGTGTCATCTTTGTCGCACGTAAACCCGGCGGAGAAGCTTAATGAGCAGTATCCTGCCGAAAGACAGCCCCAAAAACGCGGCGATTTACCACGTAGACCGTGAACATGGTAACTTGCGACTAGTCATTCTGCTGGCATTTATTGGTCTATGGGTGGTTATCGGCCTGATTGCTGGCGCTATTTTCTCTTCTGATGGTCTAAATTTACTGGCGATCCTGATCGGATTTTTCGGTGCTTATGGCCTATCTGAGCTAATCAATCGCCGTTTAAAGACAAGCTGGCGCAGTGGGCGCGTCATTGAAGTTGCCTCAGATGCCGTCCGTGTGATTAAGCATGGGGTAAACGAATCAGAACTGCATGCCGGGCAGCCAGTTACGCCATTATTCTGGCGCTTTGAGGTACGCAAACGCGCACGAATCCCTAAGGGATGGTGGATGTATGCGCTGGGGCTGGAAGGCGATAACGCGGTGATTACTGCCTATACCTTTCTGTCGCCAAAAGAGGCTGAAGCCTATACGCCAACACCTGAATTCAAACTGCTGGAAGGCAAGAAAAAAAAGTCCGGCAAGCAGCAGCACCCAATTATGGAAACAACTTTACGCGCTGCTGGAGAAGAACGCCGTTTACGAGCGGCCGAAGAGTTCAGATGGGTATCTGGCGCCGAAATGACCGACGACGACTTCATTCGCTTTGTAGAACAGATTAAGGCCGAATTTCCAGAATGGGCACCCTTTTCTTAAAAATCTGCTCAGCTCTTGCGCTTTCGGCACTCGCCTTCAGCGCCGTTCAGGGGCAATCCAGCACACTTCAGCCCTATGTTCCGGCACAGGGCAGTATTGCAGGCGGGGGTACCGATCAATGGTCGTTTCCAGCTGTTGCTGGCGAGGTCATCTCAATAGCCGTTCAACCGGGCGGAACATTAGACCCGGTCATTACCTTGATGAACAGCTCTGGCGAACAGATTATCGGCAACGATGACGCCGCGTACCCTGCGATTACGGCATCGGTCATTGAGGCGATCACGATTCCACGCACAGACACCTACACCGTCACCGTTACGGGTTACGGCGGCAGTTCCGGCGCTTACGCCATCCTCCTCACTAACGGATTCGCTGAGGTGATCAAGAGCGATGACTTCAACACCCGCGGGCGCTGGACAGCGATTGGCGAAGAAACTACGCTAACCGTCGGAAACGGGCAGCTTGAGTTGCAAGTTGGCGGCACGTTAACACGCGGCAGCGCCGTTGAGGAATCCAGTAATCTTGCCAATTTTGCCGCTCGTATCGAAGTGACGTCAGTGAGCAATGGCGCCGGATGGCTGGTGGGGATAATTGCCCGGCGGCAAGGCGAGAATTACTATCTATACGAAGTCAACAGTCAGGGGCGCTGGCGGTTTTCGCTGATTCAAGATGGCACGCGCTCGGTGCTTAGCGACTGGCGCGAACATCCGGCAATTCGCGCTGGCGAAGCACAGTTTTCGCTGATGCTGATGGCAAAAGGCAGCGGTTTTGACTTTTTCTACAACAACGCCTTTGTAGGCAACGTAAGCGATCTGACGCTCAATGGCCCCGGCGCTATCGGGCTGACTGCGGGGACAATATCCAACAGCGCCAGCCTGACTACCGCAGTGTTCGATACGCTGCGAGTCACGCAGCCAATGCTGCTCAATGGCGAGCCGATCATCCCTCAAGAGATAACTTTAGGGGATGCGGCCACCATGTCTCAGGCGGTTGTTCGCCGCCATGTTGCTGGCGCAAACGGTGTGATGGTATTAACTGTGCCGGAAGCCACTGTTAGCTTAACACGCCCCGGATTCGACTATCTGCTGCTAGGACAGGGGACATCCTTCGGCAACTTTGCCATGGGCGCCACCGTGAATATCCAATCATCCGTAGAAGCAGAAGTTGGCTGTGGACTCGTGTTTCACTATCAGGATAATTCGAACTTTACGCTTGCTTTTCTGGATGAGACCGGCGGATTTGGCATTTCACGGCGTATCGAGGATACGTTTGAACCCGACTTATTCGGTGAAAATCGTACATGGGCCGGGCGCGGCAGACACCATCTGCTGATCATCTCAGATGACGACAAACTGTATTATTATGTGGATGGTATCAGCGCTGGCTCACTTGATATTCCCTCACAAGCTGGGCAAGTTGGCGCGGCAGCGATCAATTATGTCCCGATGGACACAACCTGCACTTTCAGCAATCTCTGGTTGTGGGAGTGGGATCACTAAGGGGTCAATTAAAATCGTCGCCCCTCACCCCAAATCCGTGTTACGGCCCTCCCCCACGCAGCAAGAAGGAGGGTGTTGGCGCGGCAGCGCTCAATAAAGCGTGCTGGTTCCAGCAGCAGTACGATAGCTGACTGACCGCGGGCCGCCCGGCAGTTCAACAATGCGTACCGGCCCGGCAACTACAACAAAGTTCATGTCAATCATCTCAGCACCCGGCGCAGGAATCACCACACGCCCATCAACCATCTGTATTTCAACGGGGTTACGCGCGGCATCCACCACGCCAAGTTCAGATACTCCAGCGGCATTGATGATAAATTCGCCGGGTTCTGTACCACTGCTCCAAAACGCATAGAGAGTACGATCCGGAAACTGGAACATGACCATTTCGCCACCGCCGCGCTGAAGGTAAGTCACCTGCCCTGCCCCGTTCATGCGCTGAATTACCTGCTGATAGGCGTGAAAAGCCGGGCGCGGCGAACCATCTGCCCGCAGCAAGCCCCATGGCTCGGTTTGGCCGGGTACAAAGTCGTTGTCCCAGAGGCGATAAACGGCCATCCGGTCAACGCCTTCAGCCAGCGCAATAGCGGCAGCCTGCACGACAAAATCTGCCTGCTGCTCCAACGATACCTGAAATGGGGAGCCGATGGCGGCGGCGGGATCACGGCGCGGGCTGGCGTTAAATTCGCTCAACCAGATGTCTTTCGCACCTAAACCAAAGGCGCGCAAAATCCGCTGGTTGGCGTCGATAATTTCTCTCACTGATGAGGTTGTAAAGTAAATATGGAGGGAAATACCGTCAAAATAGAAATTATTGGCACGCGCCTGTCCATCCCGATTTAGAAGTTGTAAGAGACGGGCAAGATAGGGTTCGCGGTAGTGATTCACATCGTACCACCACGTCAACCCGGCCAACTGCACATGCGCCGACGGATCTACAGATTTAATAGCGCGATAGGCGGTTTGCAAAAGGCGGGCGTAATCTTCAAGTTCACCTTCAAATTCGACACTACCTTCACCGGGGCGAATATCTGGCTCATTCCAGATCACCCAATGATGAATGCCACGCGGCGCGTAGTACTCAACTAGGCGCCGAACAAAAGCGCCAAATACATTGGCGGGATCATCAAAGGGCAGATCTAAGCCTGATGGGACACCAGCGGGAGTACCCGTCGTGGATGCCCAGAACGGCGTACTTTTAATCAAGCCGACGATCTGGCGATTCGCGGCAGCTGCATCATTCAGAAAGCTATCGGGAATACTAGAAGCATCGAACTCATCAGGACTGCTTGGTTGAAAGCGATTCCAATTGAAGATAATACGATCCCAACTTGCGCCTAAAGCTCCGGCCTCACCAGGGCGATAGTAGGCTTCGATAACGCCAAATACACGAGAAGGATCGGATGGCGGCTGCGCGTCGATCATCGTGGCGAACAGCAACGACAACACCGCAGTTAGCACCCACAACTGTCGTTTCATCAGGGAATCCTCTGGTGGAGAAAAACTACTATTGAAGCAAAAATACACTCTTAGCAAATCAGGTTAGAAAAGCGTAGGGCGCAGCAAGCTGCGCCCTACGCTTTATAGTTGAGCTGATAATTTATGCCACTACTGCATCACAGCGCCAAGCGAATCGCACGCAGGGCAGGATCGATCTGGGCGGAACATGGCGAAACCACCCGCGGGGTCTGAACCCCAGAATGGGAAGTCCACGTTCCAGACGATCATGATACGCACGCGCCCGCTGTTAGCCGATGCAACTGCGGCTTCTGCGAGCCACTGGGCCTGCTGGGCAACCGTGGTATTCTGCGCCCAGGCAAACGAGCCGGGCAACGGTTCATTGAAACCCTGCGGACTAAGGAAGCCCAACTCGGTGAAGCATACAGGCACGCCGCCAAACGGAGCATAACCACGATTCAGCATTGAGCTGAAGAAATAGGTAGGATAGCTACCTCGAGAATCGCCGCCGGTAGCGGTTGGCGAAACGATGCCTTCATTGTAGTGCAAGCCAACGCAGTCCATGTATTGGGCTGCACCAGCAGCGGCCATTTGCTGCATAAACACATCGTCATTGCAACCATTGGCCGTGCAGCCTGCCGCGCCGAAGAAACCAGTCGGGGCGGGTGCGCCGCTGATCACCAATGTGCTGGGGCTGCGCCCCTTGATAGCATTAAAGGCGGCGGCCAGAAGCTGGGTGTAATTGGCGCCATTGATGCTGCCCACCGGCCATTCACGATCAATGTTTGGCTCATTCCAAACTTCAATCGCATCTGCGCCCAACGAAGCGACACCCGCGACAAAGGTGGCATAGTTGTTGATGTAGCTGTTGAAGTCGCCCATTTCAGAAGCTTCGCCGGGGATACCCACCAGCACCTTGAAGCCCTGTGCATGCGCATTGTTGATGATGCTGGCAACTACGCTGGGGTCCTGACCAAGCCGATATTCATGCTGCATCTTGACCCAGGTCATCCCTGACCGCTGCATCAGGCTGACGGTATTGGAATTCAGTTCCAACGCATGACCGCCAAGCTCAAAACCACCCACCATGGCCGAACCGGCAACCGGCGGGGGTAGTGAACTATCGGATGAAGCGGCTGCCACTGTACCCGCCGTCACTTCGTCGCAGGTCGTGATAATTGTCCCGTCGAAGCTAGAACGGCCTTCGTACTGGAGACCATCAAAACCGGTCAGCACAAAACGCCAACCGTAGTACAGGGGGCGCGGGGCTTCGACGTTGGTGGTGCAATCGTCAATCCCGTTGACAAATTCCATCTGCTCCCAAGTATAGCTTGCCACCGGGCGCAGCGTGGCATTGAAACGTTGTTCCAACGCAGAGCGTACAGCTTCATAGGCGCGGGTCAACTGATCAGCCGGTGTAAAGGTCGGCGCAGCCTGTGCATTAACAGGAACAGCGTTGAACTGACCAAGAAGAACCAGTGTCATGGCGACCGTGGCAATTAAGACAAAAAGACCGGCCTTAAAAGCGCGGTGCGTAGAATGGTTCGCTGCTGCCATATAGATTTGCTCCTCAAGTGTCTTAGCGAAGGCAAACTACACAAGCGCAGTTCGCCATAAAAGCAAAGCTTACAAAAGAGCCGCCCAATTTACCATGATGTGTAGGGCAAGCGTTGGGATTAAGAAGAGCACAACCCGTCATGCTAGCGCATCTTACGCTAATGCGCTTTCGGCCGCGCTGCGCAAATCGGCCAAACGTTGAAGAATAGTTTCTTCGCCGCGCGCAGCCATCGCTTCTGTGACGGCATCAATGGTAGCTAACAATGCTTCGCCAAAGGTCTTTGCGTTCTCATCTAGCATACGCTGCTGTTCTTCGGGCGATGGCGCGCCCAACAGCTCGTTTACAAAACGCAGCGCCGGCGGCATCTGTTCACGCAGCATCGCCAACACATGTTCATAAATGCCAGATAATTTGGCGACCATTGCCGTATTATTCTGGTTCTCGGCCTGCTGCAAATTCGCCAACAACACGCTGAGGAAAGCTTCATCCATGACCTCAACGTTTTCGTGAATCAAAGCTTCCAGCGCCTGTTCATCCGGCGCGCCGACCAGAATCTGAAGCAGCTTTGTAGCATCTGCAATCATGGCCTGTGTTTGAGCGTCTACGTCCTGCGCTAATTGAAGCAGATGATCGCGCAGCGTTTCCAATCCTTCGCGTTCATCTGCCGGGGCTTGCCCGATTGCGGCGGTCAAGCTCTGAAAGAATTCGTAGTCAAAAGCCGGGCGAATCAATCCGACCAATGCATGTAAACGCGGCATATCGCCAGCATATTGTTTTGCCAGCGCCAGAAAATCTGCGCGGGTTGGCTGCGATCCAAGCTGATTGATGGCCTGCGCAACTTCCTGCATGACTGCTTCCTGTTCCTGAGCCTCCTTCAGCAGGCTCTGGCCGAAACTGGAAAACGACAACAGGTGTTCTTGCACGTCCGCAAGCTGCTGTGCCATTTCAACCTGACCTTCAGCGACCATGCGCTGAAGCAGCAAGCTAAGTGTTTGCATGAGTTGAGTGTCGATTTTAGAGTCGTTCTGTTCGATGATGGACTGGCGGGTTTCTTCGGGCGCACTAAGCAGCGATTCCAACACGGACAAGCGTTCGCGCTGTTCCCGCATCATTTCCGGGGTCACGCCATCGGCCTGCAAAATCGTGTCTACTAACCCTTGCAGCGTCAGGGATTCCCGTGGCTGGAACATATAGCTCTTGAACGATCCCTGCGGCAGCGCAGCGGTCAACTCACGCATCAAATCGCCAATCGCTTTTTCCCGTTCCGTCTTTGGCAAATTCAGTTCCGGCGGCACAAACACTAGCAGCAGTTCTTTGCTGCCATCGTGATATAGAAACGGCGTGGCAACGCGAACCGGGCTGCCACAATTTGGGCATTGGAAAGCATTCAGCGAACCTGCCAGCAGCAGCATTTTCGCGTTCGGGTTTTGCGCTACATCAATGACCGTTTCAACTGGCGCTGCAAATTGGATTCCGCAGTTAGGACAGCGGACATTTGTTTGATTGGGCATTTCGCCTCCATTTCATGATTAGCTTACTGGAAGTGTTACAAAAAAGGTGCTGCCTTTACCGGGACTACTTTCGACACGAATCGTACCGCCATGCGCTTGAACGATGGCCTTAGACAGGTAAAGCCCCAACCCGGTACCCTGTGTTTTCCTGCTTAACGCGCCATCCACGCGATAGAAACGATCAAAGATCTGATCCATTTCGCTTTCTTTCATACCTACGCCTTGATCGCGCACATACAGGGATACCATATTTCTATCCGCCGTACCGCCAACCGCAATCGTACCGCCGTTGGGTGAATATTTGATAGCGTTACTTATTAGGTTGTCCACCACCTGCCGGAAACGGGTTTCGTCACCCTGTACCAGCGGGAAGTCAGCGGGGAAATGAAGTTCAAATTTATGTTGATCGGTCTGTGTTTGAAAACGTGCCACAGAGCGCCGGGCTATTTCAGCGATATTCATATCGCTGGGCATCAGCGTGAGGCCTCTTTCTGCCTGAATGCGGCTGGCGGTGAGCAAATCCTCAATCAGTTCAGTGAGCCTATCCGCTTCTTCTTCGATGACGCCGCTGTATTCACGTACAAAGGCTTCATCCCAGGTCACATCTTCACGGCGCAAAGTTGCGGCATACCCTTTAATGAGGGCAACAGGCGTTTTAAGTTCATGAGAGACGGTTGAAATGAATACATTTTGCATCTGCTGCGCCTGCCGAAAATTGGAAATATCACGCACGTTGGCAACGACATTCGCTAACGTGCCATCATCGGTGAACAACGGCGCATACTGAATACCGACGCTGGTCGTCAGACCATCACGGCGCAGCAAATCGCCCTCAACATAAAGCGTATCATCAGCATCCTGTTGATCGGGATAAGGCCAGCCCTTTTCCAGCGCCTTATGAAGATCGCCCTTGTCAACATGTGCGAAGGTCAGCACCTCATCTACTTTCAAACCCAGCGCTTCCCATGCTGTCCACCCGGTCATGCGCTCGGCAGCGTGATTGAAATTCAAAATCGTCAGCGCGGCGTCAAGAATGACGACGCCATCGGCGCTGTGCTGGATCACCGCCGCCAACTGCTTGCGATCAAAATTCATACGCTCATAAAGCTGGGCGTTGTGTACTGCGATAGCCGCCTGATCGGCAAAGCTTTGCAGCACCTGAATGTCATCTGGCGTTGCGCCGCCCTGAAAGTTACGGAACACAAGCATCAATCCCATCGCCTCCCCGCCGAACGCGAGGGGAATGGCAAAAGATTGGATCAATCGCTTATCAATCACCGCAGCCATTTCGCGCAAATGGGTATTCACCAGTTCAGAATCGCGCGCGCTAGCAGTTTGAATCACTTCTATTAAGCGCGTGTTTAGATCAGGAATCTGTTCTTTAGGCACACCAAGCACCGCTTGAATGTGATATTCACCGCGATCATCGCGCAGGGCAATAATACCTACCTGACCGGCAAGCATGGCGACAGAAGCATTCACGACACGCTTTAAGACTTCGTTTAGGTCAAGGCGCGAGGTAATCGCTTTAGAAATTTCCAGCAAAAAATCACGCTGGCGAACGCGAAAATCCAATAGGGATAACATGCCGTCAAGTCTAGCATCAGGCGAGAGGCTATACAATTCGTGAGTGCGAATTTTGATGGAAATACAACGAAATGCTGATGCAATGTACATAACGATTAGCGTTTTGGGGCTAAAATTGCGTTCAAGAAAAGACAGAGGTTCCGAGATGGCGCAGACAACTGCCCAAAAAATGTACATCAAACCAGGAAATCGAATGCTGGTACTCAATGCGCCCGAAGGCTATCTAGAAAAATTTTTACCGCTTCCTGAAGGCGTAGTCATTGATACAACGGCGAACGGCACCTATGACGTTGTACAGGGTTTCCTGAAGAATCAGGCGGAAGTGGATACTCTGGCAGCGCATGCCATGGCTGCGGTTAAACCCGGCGGGCGACTATGGTTGTGTTACCCGAAAGGAACGGGGAAAATTAAGTCAGACATCAACCGTGACAAAGGCTGGGATGTGGTAACGAACAAGGGTTGGGGCGGTATTCGCCTGATATCCCTGGATGACACCTGGTCAGCGATGATGTTTCGTCAAGAGAGCGATATTGACCGCAAAGCGAATAGCAAAGCACCCACCAAAGGCAAGCAGATATAAAACGCTAGTCGTCCAGCGCAGCCTTCACAGCGCTTAAGTCTTCAACACCGCCGCGTGTGAGCACCAGCGCGCCTGCGCCAATCAAGCTGACATTTTCACCGAGCGCCGCCATCTCAATCTTCAAATTACGCCAGTAGGCTTTGTCGATGCAGTTGGCTTCAATCGCAGCGCGCATAGGCGCAAACAGTGGCTCGCCAATGGTGCTGACGCCGCCGCCAAAGATCAGTATCTCCGGATTAAAGAGATGCAACATGCTTGCCATGCCTCCGCCCAGTATGGTACCTGCTTGGTTCACGACTGATGCCGCCAGCACATCACCGGCCCGAAGCGCCTCTCCGACGGTTTTTCCGCTTATCTTGCTTAAATCGCCATTCACCAGTTCGGAGATGAGCGAGGTTTCACCCGCCTGAATACGCGCGCGCGCCTGACGCGCCAGCGAGGGGCCGGCGGTTTGTTTTTCGAGCGTAGTGAATTCACCATCCACCTGCATCACGATATGCCCGGCTTCAGCGGCAAGCCCATCTTTACCCAGGAGCAGGTGTCCATCAACGATAATGCCGCTGCCAATGCCGGTACTGACGGTGACGAAAATGACATGACGATAGCCGCGACCAGCCCCGCGGGTGGCCTCTGCCAGCGCCGCAACGTTAGCATCGTTACCCAGAAATACCGGGGTGTGGAACTCATCCTGTAATAGGCTCGCCAGCGGGATATCATGCCAACCCGCCAGATTTGTGCCTAACTCAACAATTCCCTTGAAGGGATTGGTAGGGCCAGGGATGGACACGCCAATTCCTAACAAGGCGTCATTATTACCTTGAGCTTCAGGCAGAACGGCGCGAACCAGCTGTTTTATGCGGCCGAATGTTGCATCAAAACCATCTCTGGCTTCGGTCAATACTTCATGGCGAGCATGTATGGTTAAATCATCGTCCATGAGCGCGGCGCGAAGGCGCGTACCACCTAAATCAACGCCAATAACGTAGTCTGTCATAATTGCACCTGAAATTGCGTGAGCGCAGCGCGCAAGTTAGAATTTATGTTCAAGAAGCTGTATGGCTGTCAAGTTCAATTCTGCCTTGTTTTAGGAAGTCTTGCCATAATGTCTAGCGCCACTGTAACCCCGCTGCGCCAGCAGTATCTAAACATCAAACAACAACATCCGGATTGCATTGTGCTTTTCCGATTGGGGGACTTCTACGAAACGTTCGATCAGGATGCTGAGATCGCGGCACGCGAGCTTGATCTCGTTTTGACAGGCCGCCCGGTCAGCAAAAATGAGCGCGTGCCGATGGCCGGCGTGCCGCATCATGCCGTAGAAACCTACATCGCACGGTTGATTGAAAAAGGGTATCACGTCGCCGTATGCGAGCAGGTGACTGAGCCAGACGGGCGCGGGCTGGTCGAACGCGCAGTAACCCGTGTGCTGACTCCTGGCACTGTGGTTGAGCCGGAACTGCTTTCAGATGCGCATCAAAATTACTTGATGGCGATATTCCCCACTGGCGATCCTGCCTCCGGTGTATGGCAGCGCGCGGGGCTGGCTTATACAGATATTTCAACGGGCGAATTTGCGGTTACTGAGCTTGCTGGCGAAAATGCCGGGGTGCTGGTCTTAGAAGAACTGGCTCGGCTTTCACCCAGAGAGGTGCTGATGCCGCGAAGCTGGGTTGAGCGCGGCGTTTCGCTTCCAGCGCATATTCACCTGACTCCGGTAGATGACTGGCATTTTGAACGCAGCAGCGCCGAGCCGCTGTTATGCGCACATTTTAATGTGAGCACGCTGGAAGGATTCGGCGTCGGCGAGATGAGCGCTGGCGTTTGCGCGGCGGGGGCGGTGTTGTTCTACGTTCAAACGACACAGCGCGGATCGCTGGCACAACTAACCAGCTTACGGGCATATTCTACCGCCAGCTTCATGGTGCTGGATCCGTTCACACGGCGCAATCTAGAACTTACGGAAACTATCCGCAACCGTCAATCAAAAGGCAGCCTGCTCGGCATTCTGGATCGCACGGTCACCGCGATGGGGGCGCGTTTACTGCGGACATGGATCACCCAACCATTACTAGAGTTGAAGCGCCTGAATGCGCGATTAGACGTGGTTGAGACATTGACGAAGGATGAAGTTTTACGAGCGCAGATTCGGGAAGCGCTGCGACAAGTGAGCGATCTTGAACGGCTGACCAACCGACTGCTAATTCAGAACGCCACCCCCCGTGATCTGACGGCACTGCGGCAAACACTGGAGACTATTCCGGTCATCCGTGAAATTGTCAATGGCAACACATCACTTCTGGCGCTGTATGACCGGCTCAACCCCTGCGAGCCAGTGGTCAATGAAATTCGGGCAGGGATCAGCGATGAACCGCCTGCAAACCTGAATCATATGGGCGTGATTCGCCCCGGATATTCTGAAGAACTAGACGGCATTTACCACGCCACCAAAGATGCGCGGGACTGGATTGCCGCCTTAGAGCCGCAAGAACGGGCGCGAACCGGAATCAGCTCGCTTAAAGTAGGCTTCAATAAGGTATTCGGCTATTACATTGAGGTCAGCCATTCAAATACCGGCAAAATACCACCCGATTACATTCGCAAGCAAACGCTGGTCAACGCTGAGCGCTATATCACGCCAGAGCTAAAAGATTATGAAGCGCTGGTGCTGAATGCCGAAGAACAAATTCTTGAAGTGGAGCGCCGTTTATTTGCTGAGCTATGCGCGAAATTATGCGAACACAGCAAATCCTTGTTGGATACCGCACGCGCGTTGGCGCATCTAGATGTGTTCTGCGCGCTGGCCGATGTGGCTTCTCGTGAAGGCTACTGCCGCCCTACCCTGACTGAAGATGATCTGCTGATCATTCGCGCCGGGCGGCATCCGGTGGTCGAACACACTTTGAGCGATGGCCTACGCTATGTACCTAATGATACCCATTTCGACAGCATGAACCGGATTCATATCATCACTGGGCCGAACATGTCCGGAAAATCCACTTATATTCGCCAGGTAGCGATCATCACCCTGCTGGCGCAGATTGGCAGCTTCGTACCCGCAGATGAGGCTACTATCGGGATGGTGGATCGAATCTTCGCCCGTATCGGCGCACAAGATGAGATTCATGCCGGCTACAGTACGTTTATGGTGGAAATGATCGAAACCGCGCGGCTTCTAGCAGGCAGCACCCGTCGCAGTCTGCTGATTCTGGATGAAGTGGGGCGCGGCACATCTACTTATGACGGATTAGCGATTGCCCGTTCGGTGATTGAATACGTGCATAATAACCCACGCTTGAACTGCCGCACGTTATTCGCCACGCATTATCATGAATTGACCGAGCTTCCTAACGTGCTGCCGCGCGCAAGAAATTATAACGTGGCGGTGAGCGAAGATGGCGAACAGATCGTCTTTTTACACAAAGTGGTTGGCGGCGGCGCAGATCGCAGCTACGGGGTACATGTCGCGCAGTTAGCCGGGCTGCCGCGCCCGGTAGTAGATCGCGCGCGCGAACTGCTGCAACACCTTGAGCAGCAAGGCAGTAATTATGAAACACAGCCAGCGCGCAGCCGCAGTCGATCCGCCAAACCCAACCCTGATCAGATGAATCTATTCAGCCTTGAAGCCAAGCAGGAAGCAGCAAACCCAGCAGTGACTATGCTGCAAGCGCTGGAAGTAGACAACCTAAGCCCAATTGAAGCCCTGACTAAACTGTACGAACTAAAGCGCTTAGCGGGTGGCTAGAAACGAAGCAATGCGATCACCACATCGGGAATATGATATATGGCTCGCCCCCGTAACTTTCACTGGCTGATTATTATCCCACTGCTGCTTTACGCCGCGTGGTTGGGGGCGCGCAGCCTAAATGCAGACGCGATCTGGCTAGATGAATACTATTCGATCTTTGAAAGCGGTGGCGCGCAGTACGGCCCATTATCTCCGATTGATATCGCCTTGCGAGTGGCGGGTTACGCAGTATGGCCGCCGGGCTACAACTATTTTCTAGCGGGATGGGGGGCGCTGGCAGGATGGACGCCGCTGGCAGCGCGGGTATTATCATGGCTGCTAGGCTTGCTGGCGATTGCCGTCATGTACAGGCTTGCTCGTGAATTACTGCCACAGAGGCGCCAGTTTGCGCTGTTCGCCACGGTATTTATCAGCGGATCGGCCTTCTACCTCTATTATTTTCACGAACTGCGCGGGTACAGCTTTCACGTCTTATTCGGCCTGATCGCAACCACACTATATTGGCGATTGATCAGAAGAACAGAGAGCTGGCTGGCGCAAATTGGTTTTGTAGCGGCGCTGGTACTACTGTTATACAGCCATCCCGTCGGGCAGGTATGGTTTGCGATGCTGGCGGGTTTTCATATCGCATTCGAGTGGCGAAATGCACAGTGGAAACGGGTTTTGTTCCTGTTTCTAGTCGCGGTGCTATTTTATGCGCCATGGCTGGCCTTCATGCTGATCAAAGCGGCGCAGGATGTTTCAATTCCGGGCGCAATTGACACCCCATTGATATTAGGCGCAGCGGCGGTGGCCTTTTCAAACTGGCTGACGATTCCAGTTGCGATTTTAAGTATCCTGAGCTTGCGATTGATCCGCCAGCGCCCGATACAATTCTTATGGTGGTGGCTGATCGGCCTAGTGGCGCTTACGCTGTTGATCAACCGCTTAATCCCATTTTTATTTCACATTCGGCATCTTATCGCGATACTGCCCGCGCTGATGCTGCTAATGGCGGCGGGGCTGATTCAGCTTCAGCGCTGGCGCTGGATGCAAGCGGCCATTTGCGCGGCGTGGCTGATGATGGGTGTTTATCTCTCATTTCACTCCACATTTGCCAGTGATTTGCCGGGGGCGCTGCGCATGATTTCCCGCCCCGGCTTTGAGGCGGCGCTAGGCATTATCGAGCAACATGCCCGCCCTGAAGATGCAATTATCTTTCGGTTAGCCGATCAAGACGTGGAATATTTATATGCGCCGCCGCTGGACTATTATCTCTACAGCAGTCCACTGCATTTCTCGCTGCTTTCAATGGTCAATGCCCGCGATGACGTGTTAATTGATGATCGCTCATTCTCTGAAATTCCTTTTGAGCAGCGGTTACAGGCATTTATTGACGAATCGCCGCGCCTATGGATAGCGGAAATTCCGGGTTTAGCGGCAGATTCGCAAATGGAGACATTGAGGGCGCTGATCACCGATAGCTATCAGCCATGTGCAATCGCTGTAGATCTGCCGGATATGCAGGTTGCGCTGTATGCGCAGGGCGACCAATGTATACGCTAATTGTCGAATAACACCCATTTTTGAGCGTCACCCCAATTAACTCAAGCCTTCCCATGTATATTTCTCCCCTACAATACGCTTGTGAGCTGATTGTAAAGTTTAAGTATGTCCCGTCCCCGCAGTTACATCTGGTTGGCAGTCATTCCACTGCTGCTACTGTCCGCATGGCTGGGCGCCCGCAGCCTAAATCTAGACGCCCTCTGGATTGATGAGATCTACTCCATCTATGAAAGCGGCGGCGCCTATTTCGGGCCGCTGTCGCCACTGGATATCGCTTTCAGGGTATCCGCGAGCAGCACCTGGCCGCCGATTTACAATTTCACGCTGGCGGGATGGGGCGCTGTCGCAGGCTGGTCACCATTCGCCGGGCGGGCACTTTCATGGCTGTTTGGCCTACTTTCGATAGCCATGATCTATCGCCTTGCGCGGGAAATGCAGCCGCAAAAGCCCCAATTTGCGCTGTTCGCAGCCGTTTTCATGAGTGGTTCAGCCTTCTATTTGTATTACCTGCATGAACTACGCGGCTATACCCTACACATTTTAATCGGGTGCAGCGCCGCTACCCTATACTGGCGGGCGCTGAAAAAGCCAGAGCGCCGCCTCACTTATGGGCTGGCTTTGATGCTGATCTTACTCTTATACAGTCACCCATTCGGGCAAATATGGTTTGCTGTGCAAGCTGGATTCCATGTGTTATTTCAGCGGCGGCATCTAGCTTGGAAGCGCCTGATCTTCCCGTTTGTGATCGCAGGATCAATCTATCTGCCATGGGTGCTGGTGATCTTCAAATATGTGTCATTGGAGCTGTCCGCGCCACGCGGGTTGAGCGTAGAGGAAATTTTCACAGCCGCTGGCGCCGCTTATACCAACTGGCTGCTTCTGATCGTCGCCATTCTAAGCATGCTGACGCTAAGGCGTTGGCGGGAAAAACCGGTACAGTATTTATGGTGGTGGCTGCTTGGGGGGATGGCGATCACGTTAATCATCAATCATCTCGTCCCCTTCCTGTTTCATATTCGCCTGATGATGGCGATGCTGCCGCCGATCTTGCTGCTGCCAGCAGCAGGGTTATTAGAAATCAAACGCTGGCGCTGGCTGCAAGTGTCTATTTGTATCCTGTGGCTGGGGATGGGGATTTATCTCTCGATCAACAGCGGATTCGCAGAAAACCTTCCGGGGACCATCCCCTCAATTTCTCGCCCAGGGTTTGAAGCGGCCATTGAGGTGATCAATGAGCGGGCAGCGACGGATGACGCCATACTTTTCCGATTGGAAAATGCGAGTATTGAGGACTGGCTAAATGCGCCGCTGCATTATTACTTCTTCGGCACACCGCTGCATATTTCACTGCTATCTACAGTTGACGAGGAAAATGATGCGCCCTTTGAACAGCGGCTGCGCAACTTTGTCGGGAATGCGCCGCGGGTGTGGGTCGCCATTGTGCCGGGTAAAACGGAGGACGAACAAATTGCAGCTTTGACTGAATTATTAAACAGCCGCTATACCCGCTGCGAAATTCCGATAGATATGCCTGATATGCGTTTGGAGATATATGCGCAGCATCAATGCCCATAGCTTTTCGCTGACGGCATTTCTCGCCCGATTTCAGCATCATCCCGACTTGAGCGCCGCGCTTATTTTCGCTGTGTTGGCAGTTCTGCTCATGTCGCCTTTTTTAGCCGCGCCGGATGCCGTGATGTGGCCGCGATCCGGGCTGGGCAGCGATCTGGTCACTTATAACTGGACATCAGCGCAATATGTGCGGCAGTCATTTGCCGACATCCATCAATTCCCTCTATGGTGGGAAACTACCATGAGCGGCATGCCGTTGATCGGCAACCCATCGGCACGGGTGCTTTATCCCCCGATCTCACTCGCCATTTTGCTGCCGATCTCGCTGTTTCAGGGGTTCGCCGCGGTTAATGCGTTCAGCCTATGGATCGCCGGAATTGGCATGTATTTGCTGATACGCTGGACGATGCCCACCAGCAGATATGCCGCATTTCTAGCGGCGGTTATCTTCATGCTCACGCCGCGCATCAGCGCCAATATTGTTGGCGATATGGGGTATACCGCCGGGCTGTGCTGGACGCCGCTCACACTAGCATGCATCCGCGTGGCGATTGATAAGCGATCATTTCAGTGGGCAATCGCGGCGGGGCTATGCTGCGGCTTATTATTCACCCTGAACTTCGTTAATTTTCTATATTTAGGGCTGTTGGTCGCGGTTTATGGGCTGCTTCAAGCCCTAAGCTTACGGCACGCCCCGCGAGAACTGTTGAAATTAGCCGGCGTTGGCGCGCTGATGCTGGTTACGCTGATTGGCGCCGCCGCATTCATGCTGTTTCCTCTGCTCACATTCTTACCTTATCAATCGCGGCAGGCGTTCAGTTTAGCCAACGCAAACTATCTGGCGCTGCCTCTGCCCTTCTTATTTGAAGTGCTGCTGCCAAATTCATTCAAGTTCCCCGAATGGACTTTTTATGTAGGGTTACTTCCCCTCACCTTCGCGTTGTTTTCCTTTCGCACGCCTGCCCGCCGTGAGTTCTGGT
>DAOTUZ010000037.1:0-2836 GCA_034437295.1 Anaerolineae bacterium
GGTGGCTGCTGTGGGTTGCTGAAGGGATCATTGCGCTGGCGATGGTACTCACCTATTCTCGCGCTTCGATGCTGGCGTTTGCAGTTGCCTTAGTCGCCATCGGTTTCTTCAAAGGTTTTAGGAAATTCTGGGTACTGCTGGCACTGGCCGCAGGGTTCATTTTGATTCTGCCGCAAACGCAAAGCCTGGTGACGCGCTTCATTGAAGCTTTCACCGGGCAGGATCAGGCCACACAAATGCGATTAGGCGAATATGGCGATTCGCTTGAATTGATTATGCGCTATCCGATCACGGGGATCGGATTCACTGGCTCACCCAGCATAGACCTATATACGGATGTCGCCAGCATGTATCTGATCATGGCGAATCAGATCGGGCTGGTGGGCGTGGGTATTTTCCTGAGCACAATGGCGGCAGTATTTGTATTTGGCTGGCGCTGGCGACATGGCGCGAAAGGCGATGACAGCCATTGGCCGCTGCATCTGGGCGTTCATGCGGCGCTGCTGGCTGTGCTCATTAATTCCGTGGCCGATCTCTATTTCTTCCGGACTGACTTTCAGGGGGCAATTACGCTGTTTTGGCTGGTGGTTGCGCTGGCGTTGGCAAGCTCACAAATTGCGAGAACACGAAGCCAGGAGCCGGCGGAATTGAATGCTCAACTGGCACCTGCCGGCGCAATGATGATTCGCTGATATACATTTTCCACGACGGACAGCATAAATCACCGTTGAATCTATACCTGCTTTCAGGTAACATGCGCGGCGGCATGTAAATATGTTGTGCCAACGCACACACTTTCCGTCTTGCAGCAGGCATCCACGCCATGCAGGGCAATCCCGGGGAAAGGAGAATACAGTACCCCCGATGAAACGTGCATACGAAGTTACGTTTATTGTCCGTTTGGACAATGCCGATGAGAACCTTGTCAATAATACAATTGATCAGGTGCGCGGCTGGATTGAAGCTGACGAACTTGGTCAGGTTTCGAAGATTGATCGATGGGGACGCAAGAAGCTAGCCTACGAGATTGACAATCAGCGCGAAGGTTATTACGTGCTGATGGAATCACAGCTAGAGCCGAAGGCGTTGATCGAACTGGATCGCAATCTGAACATTTCGGCCAACATTTTGCGGTATCTGGTGGTTCGCACCGAAGAATAGTATCCAGTTTCCTATGATCGTATCGGCTTCAGGATAAGCATCAATGCCACGTGGACTAAACAAAGTCATCCTGATCGGCGTAGTGGGCCGTGATCCTGAAATGCGGTTCACACCCAATGGACGCCCGGTGACTAGTTTTAGTATTTCCACCAGCCGCACATGGGTTTCGGCAGACGGCGGGCGTCGTGAAGAGACTGAATGGTTCAATATTGTGGTATGGGGGCAGCTTGCTGAAATTTGCAAGCAGCATCTGGTAAAGAACCAGCAGGTTTATCTTGAAGGCCGCCTGCAAACCCGCGGGTGGGAAGACGAACAGGGAAAAAAGCACTTTCGAACTGAAGTGGTTGCTAATGAACTGATTATGCTCGGAGATCGTAGATCACAGGGTGAAACCGATTACATTAGCGAAGATGATGATAGCGATTACGCCTTTTAGCCAATAAGCAATTAAACCATCAGGAGAACTGACCTGTGACTGACGAAAGAGAAGTTGAAAACCGCCCGCGTGACGGCGGAGAACGTTCCGATCGCCCTGATCGCGGCGACCGCTCAGATCGCGGTGATCGCCCTGATCGTGGCGACCGCCCTGATCGTGGCGACCGTCGTGGTGGCCCACGTGGGCGCTTCCGGAATCAAGTTTTCTGCCCGCCCGGCAAGTGCTTTGATTATAAAGAAGTAGATACACTGCGCCGCTTCATTACCGAAACCGGTAAGATCAAGCCGCGCCGCCAGACTGGAAACTGCTCGCGCTGCCAGCGTGAACTTGCACGCGAAGTCAAGCGTGCTCGTCACCTTGCACTGCTGCCCTTTGTCATTGTAACCGACTAATTTTCAAAAAAGGCGCAGCCAGAAACCGGCCTGTGCCTTTTTCTTGCCTTCGCTTGAGGGAGTAATTTAACTATGGCAAAAAGCGGTCAGCCTAGCGACGCGCAAAACCCAAAACAACCAAAAAGCACGCCCAGCACTGCGCGCCAGCAGCCCAAGCTGATCAAAGAGTATCGCACCCGTGCCGAACGTGAAGCCCGCGTTCAGCGCATCCTGTTGATTAGCATGATCATCGTGGGTGTTGTCGTGGGTGTGCTGCTGATTTCAGCATTTGTTATTGACGGTCTGATTGTCCCTAATCAAGTGGCAGCCACCGTAAACACCCGGAATATTACTGTTGGCGAATTTCAACGCGAAGTGCGCCTGACCCGCGCGCTACGAAATATTGAGCTGAGTAATGCCGTCGGGCAGTATCGAGCAATTGGTATCCCTGACGATCAGATCATTCAGTTTTTGACGTCACAGCCGCCTTATTCAACATGGATCAACGAGATGCAGGTTCCCGATCAGCTTGGGAACACCGTCTTGAACCAGATGATTGATGACGAAGTGCTGCGGCAGTATGCGGCGGCCAACAACATCACGATCACCGACGAGCAAATAGACGAACAAATTCGCAATTTCTTTGGCTACGATCCAGAAGCTGCGCTGAATACGCCAACAGCGTCACCATCGCCTACGGTATCCCCCACACCGATTGTTTCGCCAACAGCGTCACCATCGCCTACTGAAACGCCGACGCCTGAGTTTACGCCTACAACAACGTTGACTCCTGTGGCCTCAAGTACGCCAGCGCCAACGCAAAATGCGACTGAATTGGCGGAGTCTTTCAATACTGCGCGTAACGACA
>DAOTUZ010000038.1:0-3297 GCA_034437295.1 Anaerolineae bacterium
CCAAAACCTAACGCTTACGAAGCGTTTGCTCTGCCGTTGAGCTAAGGTGGCAACATGCTGTAAATATAGCAAAGCCCCGACTGAGCGACAAGGGCGAGAACAAACCGGTAATGCCCTAGTGCCGGAAATGCCTTGCGCCGGTGAATACCATGGACAAACCAGCTTCATCAGCTGCGCGAATGACCTCTGCATCCCGAATTGAGCCGCCGGGCTGAATCACTGCGGTAATGCCCGCAGCAGCAGCCACCTCAACGCCATCCGGGAATGGAAAGAAAGCGTCTGAGGCCATGACTGCGCCTTTTGCCCGTTCCCCAGCTTTTTCAACGGCAATTTTGACAGCATCCACCCGGCTAGGCAGCCCGCCACCAATACCAATTGTTTTCTGTTCCTGCGCAAAGACAATGGCATTCGATTTAACGTGTTGAACTGCTTTCCATGCAAAACGCAGCATCTCCACTTCGGCGGATGTTGGCTGTCGTTTGGTCACGGTTTGAAACTGCGTGTGTTCCGGGTCGCCCATATCGGGCTGCTGAATTAGAAATCCGCGATGTACGCTGCGGATTTCCCATTCAGTACCGTCGTAAACGGAGGGGATTTGCACGAGTCGGCATGATTTTCTGGATGAGGCCAGTAAGTTGATCGCAGTTTCATCAAATTGCGGCGCGGCAATCGCCTCAATAAATAGGCCGCCGAGCGCGGTGACGAAATCTTCGGTGACAGGGCGATTGACAGCGATAACGCCGCCAAATGCCGACACCGGATCAGATTCGAGCGCGGCAGGAAATGCATCGGCAAGGGATGGGCCGGTGGAGATACCGCAGGGATTCATATGTTTGACGATGACAACCACGGGCTGCACAAACGAGCAAGCTGCGCGCCATGCGGCGTCTAGATCCATGATGTTGTTGTAAGAAAGCTGTTTTCCGCCCAACACTGTGCCGCCAAGCGGGCCGTTAGCGGGTTTCCGGCTGTAATAAGCCGCCATTTGATGGGGGTTTTCCCCGTAACGCAGCGTTTCAAGTAGTTTCATACCAAGCGAAAGCTGTTGGGGCAGCTCTGTTGCAGTAACTGGCATACCCGTATCTTGTGCGAGAAAAGCATGGATTGCGGTGTCATAATCGCGCGTGTGGGCGAACGCTTTCACCGCCAGTTCACGGCGTAAAGCGAGACTGGTTGCACCGGACTCTACCAGTTCGTCAGTTACTCTCTGATAGTCTTTGGGATCGCAGATCACAATCGTTCGCATGAAATTTTTTGCGCCAGAGCGGATCAGCGTTACGCCGCCGACATCAATTTGTTCGACAGCTTCCTGAAGTGTAATGCTTGCGCGGGCGATAGTTTGCTGGAAAGGATACAGATTGCAGACCACCAGCGAAATTGGCGCGTAACCTTTGTCTCGCAATTCCTGTAGATCGTCTTCACGATCGCGTGCCAGAATTCCGGCATGGATGGCTGGATGCAATGTTTTCACTCTACCGCCAAGCAGTTCGTCAAACCCTGTGATTTGCTCGATGGGTGTTACCGGTAATCCCGCATCACTTAATGCGCGCTGCGTGCCGCCGCTGGCGACAATATCCCAGCCAAGGCTGATCAACTGGCGGGCAAATTCTGCTAGACCGGTTTTATCATGGGCGCTAAAGAGTGCGCGTGGCATATTGGTTTTATCCTATGGTTTTTCGTATGTGCGCGGCAAAAGCCCGTGTCCGTTCAGGTGTATCACCTACGTGGTTGCTGGCCTCCATCAGGCTCATGCGCGCCGCCGATGAAAGATATTTATTAAGTACCGCATCTTCTGCAACCAGCTTCGCCAACGGGTTATCGTCACCGATGGTGACGGCTTCCCACGCTTGCATGCTTAACTGCCGCAAAACCTCATGTATTTCCTGCCGATCTGCGCCATTTTTAACGGCTGCCATCATCACCCGTTCAGTAGCCGAGAAAAGCCCATATTGGGCGAGATTTCGGGCAACGGCAGGCGTATTGACGCTTAATCGTTTGAGGATACGTTCGCATATGATCAGCAGTTCATCGCAGGCTAAAAATGCGGATGGCAGAATTTCACGACGATTTGCGGAGTCGTCCAGCGTGCGCTCTAACAGCGAATGAGCGGCGTTTCCCCATGCAGTTTGCGTTAAGCTGGCGACGAAGCGGGCAAGGCTGTCCATTTTCTCGGCGTTGATCGGGTTTCTTTTGAACGGCATTGCTGATGAACCGATCTGTTTGGCGCCAAATCCTTCTTGCCACTCGCCAATGACGGGAGATTGCAATAATCGCAAATCAAAGGCGAATTTATATAGGCTGCCAGCAAGCCCGCCTAATGCTGCGAGTGCGGTGTAGTCCTGTTTTCGCGGGTAGGTTTGTCCTGTAATGGGGTAGGGCGGCAGTTCAAGCGCATTCATTACCTGGTCTTCAAACTGCTGTGGTGTAACTGAAGTATCTTCAAAGAGATCCGTGTATGATGCGCGCGATCCGACAGCACCCTTGAACCCTTTGCCCCGAATAGACTCTGTGATTGATTTTAGCGATTGATAATCCTCTAATAGGTCTTGCGCGTAGAGTGCAAAACGATAGCCTGTAGTGGTTGGTTCTGCCGGTTGAAGGTGGGTAAAAGCAATCGCGGGTTGGTCAGCGTAGGTGACCATTAATTCGGCGAAACGCTCTAAAACACGCGCTAATTTTGGAAGCAGTAAGCGGAGGCTATCGCGAAGGCGCAGCGCATCTGCATTGTCTTCAATATCGGCACTGGTTGCGCCTAAATGGATGATGCCGCCGCCTATGGGACACTGTTCCGCGAACACTTTGACTTCAGCCATCAAATCATGCTGGATTTCGGCTTCGATGGCTTCAGCGCGGCCCATGTCAATCTGATCGGCGTGCGCCTGAAGATCGGTCACTTGAGCAGCGGTTACTAAGCCTGCGAGCTGCTGGGCGTGGGCAATCTCGATCCAGATTCGCCGCCATAACCGGCGTTTATGGATCTCGCTCCATATAGCGCGCATTTCTTCGCTGCCGTAACGCCAAGAAAACGGCGATAGATAGCGACTGTGATCAAAATTTATGCTCATAATTGTGTGAATTAATCAATGTGGTTTACGAAAACGGATTATAGCGGCTTGCTCAACAAAGAAAAGCGCAGGTTCGCTGACCAGGGCAATCGCTTCAAAAGAGGTAAGAGGAGATAATGGGCGAAAAAGGAGCGCCCGATGGACTACGACTATGCTAGCAGCCTAGAAGAATGCTTCAGCGACTTGCCCGACCCACGGGTGCAAGGGCGATGTGAACATAAATTGATGGATA
>DAOTUZ010000039.1:0-8706 GCA_034437295.1 Anaerolineae bacterium
CTGATCAGTGATCGGGGAGTGCAGGGGCTGGTGGTCATCAATCGCATAATGCAGGTGGATTTCGGAGAAACCAGCGTCACAGCAAGCGGCGGCCACGGCCTCACTGCCCTCGCGCGGAAATGCGCTAAACGTGGATTATCCGGCCTTGAGTGGGCGGCCAACGTTCCAGGCACCGTTGGCGGCGCAGCGGTCAACAATGCCGGAGCGCATAACGGGAATATGGCCGGCATCCTCACAGCATTGCAGGTTTACGATTGCGAAAAGGGTGAGGTAACCCTTCAGAATCAGAATTTGAACTATGCCTATCGCACTTCGTCGCTCAAAAAACGCCCGGATCGCCGTTTCATCGTCTTGAACGTCAGCTTATCGCTTCAGCCTGCCGATCCTGAAAAGATCAACGCTGCGATGGACGAATTTGTAGCTTATCGCAAACACTCACAGCCCACCGGCGCCAGCCTTGGCAGCATCTTCAAAAATCCGCCCGGCGATTACGCTGGACGCCTGATCGAAAGCTGCGGGTTGAAAGGTACCCTTATTGGCGGCGCGCAGATTTCAACCAAACATGCCAATTTTTTCATCAACAGCGCTGGCGCCACCGCCGCAGATTACCGCGCCCTGATCGAACATGTGCGCGATGTCGTAACACGGGAAACGGGGGTTGTCCTCGAGCCAGAAGTAGAATTTGTTGGCGACTGGTAAGAAAACCGTTGTGTCCCTTAATTGGTTGTAGGCTCTCTTTTCGTGTATGATTCCTTCATATTCTCAATGTCGTAATCGGTGATTCACGCGATGGCCTCCAGCACCCGCGAAACTCGCCGCGCAGCCCGCCCCGCTTCAGAGCGTTCGCGCACATCCAGCAGAAACCCTGCCATTTACCGGGGAACAAATGCTGGTGTTGATACCGGGGAGCGCCCAGCGCCGCAGCAAGTGAATAACCGCGCCAATGTTCCCTGGCGTTTGTTCAGCGGGCTGATTGTGGTCAGTCTGATCATTTTGCTAGCCGTTTTTTTTGCGACTGATGTTTTTTACGTTCACAGCGTCTCCGTAGGTGGGCTGGAATATCTCAATGATCGAGAAGTTTTCGCCCTTTCAGGTATCGCTGGCGTTCATGTTTTCTGGATTGATCCGCAGCAGGTGCGCCAAAATCTTTTGCAATCCCCATCTGTCGCTGATGCTCAAGTCAACATCAGTTGGGGCAGTCCAATGGTGCAGTTGATTATTGATGAACGCGAGCCTGCGCTGGTCTGGGAACAGGCAGGAATCGCCACGTGGGTAGACGTGAACGGGCGCGTCATGCGCCAGCGCACAGACAGGCAAGACCTACTGCGTATTTCCGCCGATACTTTAATGGACGGGCCGCCTGGCGCTTCTGTAAGCACAGAGGTAATCGCCGGGGCGCTTCAATTGCAATCGCTGCTGCCCGATTTACAAATGCTGCGCTATCACCCGGATTTCGGACTGGGCTTCAACGATAGCCGTGGTTGGGAAGTGTGGTTGGGTATTGGCAGCGGCATGCCTGAAAAATTAACACTCTATGGTGATATTATTGAGGATGCGCTTGCGCGTGGAGTAACCCCGCGCGCGGTGTATGTCATCAATCCTGATCGTCCCTGGATCTCGACGTTCTAACTGGTTAAGGAAATCTTTGCAAGACTATGGGTGATTTAGTCGTCGGTATTGATATAGGCACAACCAAAGTTTGCACAATTGTCGGGGAAGTGCGCCCTGAAGATATCTTCATCGTCGGTCTTGGCATTGAGCCGGGGCGCGGCTTGAAAAAGGGTGCCGTCACCGATATGACTGCCCTTTCTACAGCTATCGCCGCCTCTGTACACAAAGCCGAGCGCGTCAGCGGTTACGACATCAGCCGCGCATTCATCAGCCTCGCCGGCAGCCATATGGCCTCGATCAACAGCGTAGGCACAGTCGGCTTAGTCGGCAACCGCGGCGTGACCAGCGTGGATATGGATCGGGCTATCGAAAATGCCCGCGCTATTGCTATTCCGCACAGCCGCGAAGTGCTGCATGTCGTGCCGCGATCCTATTCATTGGACGGGCAGGATCACATCCCTAATCCACTGGGCATGCACGGCTTCCGGTTGGATGCCGAAGTGCATATCATCACGGTATCTACCTCCAGCGTCGCTAATCTTGAACAGTCGGTGCAAGCAGCAGGCGTATTCCCAGATCGTTTCATCCTCAACCCGCTGGCTTCCGGAGATGCGGTGCTGACGGACGTTGAACGCGATATGGGCGTTGTCGTCATTGATATTGGCGGCGGCACCACCGATATTGGCATCTTCGTTGAGCGCACGATCTGGCATTCAGCAGTAATCCCCGTTGGCGGCGATATGATCACCAATGATATTACTCACTGGATGCATGTCTCCTTTGACGTTGCTGAAGCCGTTAAAGTTCAACATGGTTTCGCCCGCGAAAAGGGCGTTAGCGAAACAGAAACCTTCCTCGTGCAGCCGTTTGGTGAGGGCATGCCCGAAGAGATCAAACGCGGCGATCTGGCGATGGTGATCGAAGCCCGCGTCAGCGAAATTTTCGAGATGGTACAGAACGAAATTAAGCGATCTGGCTATGATGATCTGCTGCGTGCTGGCGCAGTATTAACTGGCGGCTGCGCGCTGCTTCCCGGAATCCGCGAAGTGGCTGCTGAAGTTCTCGGTTGCCCGGTTCGTATTGCCCGCCCTGAAAAACTGACCGGCATGGCCGATATATTACGCAGTCCGGCATTCAGCACCAGCATCGGCCTCTTAAGACTGGGCTTGCAAATGGACACGCTCACCACCACCTCACCCGCCAGCAATGGGGGTGGGTCATCCAAAGGCATTGGCAAGCGCCTTGGCGATATGTTCAAGCGCCTGCTGCCAGATGAAGGCTGACGGCCAATATCGCGCAATTTTGCGATGCCAGAATAGGAAATATGGCTTATTCCGAAACCAATAACGCCTTTTCCTATTGGCTCATTCTGAATTTCTCACCCACATAGTTAACCATTTTGAAAGCTTTAGCATACAATTTCCAAACGTTTCTCATCTGTATCAAACCTTGTCTTACAAGATCATAATTCCATTCTTCAAAATTGCGCCCAATTTGGAGTATTTTCATCTTATTTTTTTAGAGCGTAGATTGCATCTGTGGGAAAAATTGGGTAAAGTTGCGTTAAGTCTTAAATGCTGAAAATGTCAGTACAATGTAGTTGCACCACGCACTTCGATCCTGTTCTGGGGAAGACTGAACTTACGAGGGAAGCACCTATGGATATGCTCACTCCGGGCGAGAATTTTGCGGCGATCAAAGTGGTCGGTGTTGGGGGTGGTGGTAGTAATGCCGTCAACCGGATGATCAATGAAGGGCTGGGGGGCGTCGATTTCATCGCCGTCAATACCGATAATCAGGCATTGATGCTTTCCAAAGCCAAAACGCGCGTGCGTATTGGCGATAAGCTGACTCGCGGTTTGGGCGCGGGTGGCAACCCGGAGATTGGCCGCAAGGCAGCCGAAGAAAGCGCCGACGAGCTTTATGAAGTGCTGCGCGGCGCAGACATGATCTTCATCGCCAGCGGTATGGGCGGCGGCACTGGCACCGGCGCATCGCCTGTAGTTGCGCAAATCGCCAAAGAACTTGGCGCCCTCACTATCGGCGTCGTCACCCGCCCGTTCACCTTTGAAGGCGCAAAACGCCAGACTTCCGCAGAGTCCGGCATTGATGCCCTCAAATCTCAAGTGGACACACTGATCGTCATCCCGAACGACCGTCTATTGCAAATCGCTGACAAGCGCTCCAGCTTGCAGCAGGCTTTCTCCCTTGCCGATGATGTTTTGCGGCAGGGCATTCAAGGTATCTCTGAATTGATCACCGTTCCCGCGCTGATCAATCTTGACTTTGCTGACGTCCGCGCAATCATGAGCGAAGGCGGCGCCGCCCTGATGGCCGTTGGCCGCGCTGATGGGGATGATCGCGCCCGCCGTGCAGCCGAAGCAGCCATTAGCAGCGCCCTTCTTGATGTTACGATAGACGGCGCGCGCGGTATTCTCTTCAACATCACCGCCGGGCCGGGTCTCAGCCTGTTTGAGGTTAGCGAAGCCGCTGCCCTGATCCGGGACAGCGCGCATCCTGAAGTTAACATGATCTTCGGCGCTCAAATTGATGAGAATATGGGCGATCAAGTTCGCGTAACCGTCATCGCCACCGGCTTTGAGCAAAGCCGCATTAAGAACCGCCCTGACGTACAGCCTGCGTTTAACAAACCCGGCACACCTGCAGTCCGCGGCCAGCAGCCGTCACCCGCAGGCAGGCCGCAGGTACCGGCACAACCGTCAGTCTCAACTATGCCGCCAGCTCAGCCACAACAGCAGCAGCCAAGCATGCAGCAGTACGGTACCCCAACAACCTCTACATCTGCCGCGGCATCTTCACAGCCCCAGCAGCAAGAAGTTGAGGTAGCGAATCCGCCGCCTGCCCCGCAGTCGCAGCCCTATCGTTCTTCACGGGTGTATGATGACGAGAGTATCGAAATCCCCACGTTCCTACGGAAACGCGGCAAATAAGGGACTTCTCCAGTGATTAAACGGGGCTGAAATCAGCCCCGTTTTTATTTGTGCGCGGCATACTTACGATATAAAGTCAGACGTCTCACAAAAACGCAATAAAAAAGGGCGACATTTCTGCCGCCCTTCACAAGTCAATACATCGCCTCACTAACGGGGGATGTAAATCGTTTGCCCCGCAAATATCAGGTTCGGGTTCGCAATATTGTTGGCAACAATCAGCGAATACATGCTCACGCCATGGCGCTGTGCAATCCGTGACAGCGAGTCCCCGGCTACAACCACATAGTAAGTGCCGCCCGCGCTTTGCCCGCTGTTGCCTGTATTTACATTTGGGGCAACCGGCGCCGCCACCGATCCATCCGCCGGAGTCAAACTGCGAACTGGCACCGAAGCGTTAATCCCGCCAGCGATCACCCAACCAGTCTGGCCGTTGGTCAGGCGCACTTGCGCCCATGAACCATTATAGTTGCGGCCAAGGAGGTCAACCCGCTGCCCCTGCGGAAGCACCGTCACCACCGCCGAGTTCGGATCAGGCTGCTGCCGCATATTCACCGATCCAGAAGTTACAGTCGCAAATGGCACCAACTGCGAAGCGGCTGCGCCATCATTGATCGGTAAGTTCGCAATTGGGTAGGCCGTGAATAACACCGATGTGCTCAACCAGCCCTGCACCCCATTATTCAATGTGACGAACACCCAATCACCCATGCTGTTACGGGCAGTCAGGTTCACGCCAAAGCCAAACGGAAGCGTGCCTATCGAGCCATGCGCCACTCCGGGGCCAGATCGGAGATTCGCCGCTCCAGTATTGACGCTGGCAACCGGGTTCTGCGCAAAGGCAGGCAGCGCGGCAGCGAACATCATCAGCGCGATAAACACCAGAAGCAGATGAACTGCCAACGAGCGCGAGTTGCGTTTCATATCATCGTCCTCTCAGAACCCTGCGAAGTCATATAAAAACAGTAATAGCTTACAGTATAGACAAAATTTGATGTTTCTCACAATAGTTTCAGAGCCAAAGTGTCAATAACCCCGCCTTTGCCTAAAGCATCAAGCGGGGGCGCCCGCAAGTTAAGCGTCCGGCTCTTCGGCCTCAAGATTAGGCTCAGAATTTCGCGCGCGGCTGTCCTCTCGTGAAAGTTTAGTGCATGTCTGCCCACGCCGAATCACAAAATGATCCAGATCCCGTGCGACCACCGCCTCAGGAAAAATACTGCACGCTTCTTCTATAATGTCTATTTCACGGTAGCGCCGCGAAACATGCGTCAGAATCAGAGAACGCACGCCGGTTTCTAAAGCCAATCGCGCCGCCTGCCCCGCCGTAATATGCCCGAAGCGCGCCGCCGTATCCGCATCTGCATCTAAGAAGGTCGCTTCAATCACCAGCGTATCCGCGCCGGCCACCACCTCACGCACATTATCTAAACGGCCGATATCGCCAATGTACACCATGCGCGCACCGGGAATAGGATCACCCAGCACCATATCCGGTTGAATTGTCCGCCCATCTGCCAGCGTGACCGCCTGCCCCGCCACCAGTTGGCCGCGTTCTGGCCCCGCAGGAATATTCAATGCCGCTGCCTTCTCAACGAGAAATGGGCGCCGCGTATTTTCCTGAAACACGTATCCCAGCGATCCGCTGTTTCGATGTACCACCGGAAATGCCGTCACTGTAAAATCTTTAGCGGTGAAGAATGTGCCGGGATCTAACTCCAGCAGTTTGATCTCCACCGGCAGGCGTTCATAGCCCAACACCACACCAAAAAGCAGCGAATGCACCCGTTCCAGCGTATTACGACTGCCATAAATATCCAGCGTTTCCAAATTTTCCCAGCGCGCAAAAGTCGAAACCAGCCCACCTAACCCCAGAATATGATCTAGGTGACTGTGCGTGAGCAAAATGTGATTCATCCGCTTAAAGCCGATTCCGCTGCGTAGAAGCTGGCGCTGTGTCCCTTCGCCGCAGTCAATCAGGAAGCGGTGTTCGCCAGCCAGCACCGCCTGTGAGGACAGCCCCCGCCGTATAGATGGAGCCGATGCAGACGTGCCCAAAAATACAATTTCAAACATTCAAACGCCTTTATGAATTTCCGACGGTAACTTCGCCAATGAACAGCCTGTCGCCGCGTTCCTGATCGCCGTCATAAACGGATAAGCGCACATCGAGATTATCTTCATACGCGCCCACCGAGAGGCTGTAACTGCCATCGGGAATCGTCCACGGCAGCATAATATCCGTCACTTGAAGCACAATATCGCGTGGTTGCAGGGTATTAGGCAGCACGTCCAGCGTATCCGTCTGCGCGACGGGCATCGCCGCCGGATCGCTCTGAAGATGAGTAAATAACCGTAAGTCTTGCGGCACAGTCCCATCTATACGCCAGTAGGTAGGCACAGAAAAAACTTCACCCGGAAAAAGCGTCTCCGTCCAAGCCCGCACGTAGCCTAACAGCGTAATGTTGCCGCCGAAACGAACCGGCATCGCCACAACGTCGTTGCCGCCCGGCGATTCCGGCGCAAACGACGCCGGCGCAGTGGTTGTAAACGCGCCTACCGTATCCGCCAGCACATCCTCAATATCAAAGCGTATCACCGACCCTTCAGGGATGAAGGCGTATTCGACGGGTGTTCCCCGTTCTAGCCAACCCTGTACCAGCGGGTTTGCCGACTCAATCGTCTCGCCTGATAAAAATACCGCCTGCGCCGCGCCCCCACCTTCAGGAAAGACTATCGCCGCCCGGCAATCCGCATAGCGCAGCGGCGCGCTCTGGTTGTGCATCATCAGCGCCAACAACTGCGGGTCAGTTAATTGGGTGGGCGACTGCGGAGGCCTCAGCGTATCAGAGCAAATCACCGTCGGGTACTCGGCAACTGTATCATCCAGAAAACGCGCAAACGCCCCGATCCGGCTGTTATAGGCCGCTTGCACATCCTCTTCAGCAGGCCAGTTGCCATATAAATCCCGCATCGTCCACTGAATATTGAAGATCACCAGGCCTGTCAGCGCCACCGCCGCCACCATTCGCGCTTCCCCCGAATGTAAACTGCGATACAGCGCCGTAACGCCTAAGCCAAACAAGACCATCAGCAGCGGCAGTAGGGATGCCATCCGTAGGAAATTCGGACTGGTGCTGGAAAGCAGCGCCGGAGGTGCCGTCATCGCCAGCGCAATCAACACCAGCATAAACCGGGGCTGCCGCCATCCGCGTATCGAAACCACTAGGCCGACCACCATCAGCATCCCACTGACCAGATCAAGCAGCGGGCGTTCCGGCAAGTTCCACAGCGGGTTACTATCGCCCACGAAGAAAATACCACTCACCCCTGCGATAACCGACTGTATCGGCGTGGTGATGGTGTTATCAAATACCCGCGCCGCCCCTGAAACCCCCGGATTTTGTAAGCTGGCGATTAAATACGGCGTCGCAATGACGATCAGCAGAACCAGAGCAAACCATGTATGACTCAGCGTGCGCCGTGTTAGATGCTGTCGGGTAATCAGCAAATAAGCGATGAAGATCACGACCGTCAGCGCGTTGCTGAAGGCGGCCGGCGTAATATAGAAACTCAACCCTAACAGGCCGCCCAGCATCGCAAAAGTGATCGTCGATTCTCCAGCCTGCGGCTTGCCAAAGATCGGGTACGCCCTCGAAAGCAGCAGCATGGTCATCGCCGTCAAAAATGGCGTTAAACTTTCAGCCACTGCTGCCCGCGAAAGCACAATCGGCAGCATACTCACCGCCATCAACGCCACCGCCGCCAACCCCGAAGGGGCGCCGTACAAACGTTTGCCAAGCGCATACACGGCGGCCATTGCCAGCATTCCAGCAAACACTGAAAGCAGGCGTGCGGTTAGCACCCCTCCGCCTACCGTGGTCGTAAAAGATGCCAGCAGAACTGGGTAGGTTCCTTCTCGCCCATAATCCCCAACCCTGAAAAAGATTTCGGGGCGTCCCTGTCGCACCGTTTCCGAGATACGGGCATCCACTATCTCGGCCTCATTCAATCCCGGTGGCAGCGACGAAAGTTGATAAAAACGGAGGAATGCGCCTGCAAGCAAAATAAGGACAGCAATCCAGAAAGCAAGACGGTTTGACAAAATGCCTCGTGATAAGTTCGTTATACCTTGAGTGGTCAGAAT
>DAOTUZ010000040.1:0-24398 GCA_034437295.1 Anaerolineae bacterium
ACTGCGAAACCGCGCGCTGCTGACTATCGCCCATCAGGTTTTGCGCGGCGCTGATTACGTGCGCGTAGTCGCCAGCTCCAGCCGCGCCCATGTGCAGGCGCTGGGTTTCCCTGAAGATCGAATCGCCATTTTGCCTTTAGCCACCGCTTCCGCTGAATTTGCGAAACCGGTTAATGCCGCCGTTTTAGCCGAAATGCGCGCAAAAGTGGGGATTCCCGAAAACGCGCCCGTCGTGCTGTGGGTAGGCAGACCCGTTCCCGCGAAGCGGATACCGCTGCTGCTGGAGGTTTTCGGCAAGATTGCGGCACAAATACCTGAAGCCTATTTCCTGATGATCGGGGATTTTCAAGACAGCGCCGCCAGCATCACTGAATCTGCGAAAGCGCTAGGCATTGCCGATCAACTCAAGCTGTTTGGCCCGGTGCCATTGGAAAACCTGCCGCCGTACTACCAGCTTGCGACCGTATATTTACTGAGTTCCGCGTATGAGGGCGTGCCGCGGGTACTGGGCGAAGCGGCGTCGGCAGGCTTGCCCGCCGTCGCAACCGGCGCAGGTGGTATCTCGGATATTTTGCTGGACGGCGAAACTGGCTTTTACGCGCCTGATGATGCGGCTGTGGCGCAGAATTTAGCGAATCATGCCGTTACGCTGCTACGCGATCCTGATCTGGCGAAGCGCATGGGGCAAGCCGGGCAGCGCCACGCCCTGGCTAATTTCAACGCCGAAGGCTACCCCGAACGCTGGGTGAACGTCTGGCGGCAGGCGATCAAGGCGGGGATGCGATGAATCTGCTGCTTTTTAACCTTGCGACAGATATAGACGATACTATTTTCGCCTTCACCACGGCATGGATCAATCAATTTGCGCGGCATTACGACTTTATAGATGTGATCACCATGCGCGCAGGGCGGCTTGAAACTGCGCCCAACGTGCGCGTATTTTCAGTTGGCAAAGAGCAGGGATTCAGCGAGCCGAAACGCGCCGCCAATTTCTACGGCATCTTGAATCGCCTGCTGCGCGAACGCCGTTATGACGCCTGCTTCGCGCATATGATGCCGCTGTTTGCGATCATGGGGGCGCCATTATTGGCCGCGCATCATGTGCCGATCACGATCTGGTATAACCACAAAAGCCGCCATTGGACGGCGCGTTATGGCCGCAATATCGCCCGCCGCATCGTGACCAGCGCCCCCGACAGTTTCCCGTTTCCAACGCCTAAACTGCGCGTGGTTGGGCAGGCGGCCGATACCGATTTTTATACGCCCTCAGGCTCACGCGCCGGCAGTACCATCACCTATGTGGCGCGGCTTAGCCCACCCAAACACCATGAAACCCTGCTGCGCGCCTTGTCAGAACTGCCGGATGCCCGCGCAATTCTGGTGGGGGGAACGCCGCCCGGTCAGGATGGCGCGTATGAGCAGTCACTCCATGATCTTACTGGTAAGCTCCGGCTTGAAGATCGTGTCGAGTTCACCGGCGGGCAACTCCCCGAAGGCGTGCGTGCGGCTTATTCAAAAGCCGCCGTTTCTGTGAATCTCAGCCCGCGCGGCCTGTTCGATAAAACCGCGCTGGAGGCGATGTCCTGCGGCATCCCTACCATCGTCAGCAATCCCGGTTTTGAGCAGGCGCTCATCGGCAGGAATGATCTGCTGCTGATCGACAGCGAAACAGACGCGGCGGTATTGGCCGAAAAGCTGCGCGGCATTTTCGCTTTGCCGGTTGAAGAACGCGAGCGCATCGGCCTGCTTCAGCGGCAGGCGGTAATCGATCATTTCAGCCTGCATGTGCTGATTCCCCGTCTCGTCAGCGTGATCAACACCGGCGAACTGCCAGCGGCTGAGGGGAATTGAGGGGTGATCACAACTTCCCCCCGACTGCTGTATATCGCCAATGTGCGCCTGCCCACTGAAAAGGCGCACGGCTTGCAGATCATGCAAAACTGTGAGGCTTTCGCGGAACAGGGGGCGCAGGTTAGGCTGTGGGCGGCAAGGCGGACGAATACGCCCGAACTGCGGGGCGCAGATGCTTTTGAGCATTACGGCGTGAACCGTATCTTTCAGTTACGGCGGCTGCCCACGCTCGATCTGGTCGCGCTGGTCCCCGGCCAAACGGGATTACTGGCGCGGTTATTTTTCGGCATTCAGACGATTACTTTCACCCTTTCGGCGCTGATTGCCCTGCTTTTTTGCAGCGCCGATCTTGCCTACAGCCGGGATGCTTCTGTATTGTTCGCGCTGCTGCCGCTGATCCGGCTTAAAGGCCTGAAAGTGGGCTATGAGGCGCACACGCTGGCGAAAGGCCGCTTTGGGCGCTGGACGCAAAGACAGATCGTGAAGCGCGCCAGCACTTTCGCAACCACCCGCAAACTGGCCGATGAGTTGATCGCTTTGGGCGCGGATCGATCCCGTGTACACGTCGCTCATGATGGCATACGCGCCGCGCGCTTTGAAAATCTGCCTGCGCGGGATGCCGCCCGCCGTGACATTGGTTGGCCTGAAAATGCTTTTATGGTTGGCTATGTGGGGCGATTACAAACGCTGGCGATGGATAAGGGCGTAGGCACGGTGATCGCGGCTTTGGCGCACATTCCCGATGCCTATCTGGCGCTGGTTGGCGGCCCAGACGAGATCGCTGAATCCTACCGCCGCCAATGGCTGGAACTTGGCCTGCCTGAAAGCCATTTCCTGTATGCGGGGCAGGTCAAAGCAGATCGCGTTCCGGCGTACTTGGCGGCTTTCGATATTGGCGTACTGCCGCTGCCTTTCACCGAACATTTCGCCTACTATGCCTCACCAATCAAGCTGTTCGAGTATATGGCTTCTGGTTGCGCAGTCGTCGCCAGCGATTTGCCCTCAATTCGAGAGGTGATCAGTGATGGCGAAAATGGCCTGCTTGCGCCGCCTTCAGATGTACAGGCTTTCAGTTTTGCGATCAATCGCCTGAAAGAGGATTCGGCTTTGCGCGAGAATTTAGCGGAAAACGCCCGCCAGTTGGTCTTTGAATACTATACATGGTCGGCACGCGCCGCTGTGATATTATCTGTGTTTCATGCGCCTTCGGGATCACCAGTGAGTTAGGGATATGGCGGCTGCGGCAGATTTTGAAAAGCTATTCCAATTTGAATCTGGGGATATTTCCTACAACCGGCGCGGCGAGCTTTCCCCCCGCCAGCAGCAGGTGAAGCGGGCTGAATCGAGAGGCTGTTTAACGCGCCTGCTGGCCGTGCTTGGCGCTGCTGCCGCGCTTTTCGTGATTGGCCTCTTCGTGCTTGAGGGTGAGATCGGTGAGCTTGTGGGTGGGATAGGCATCACCGGCATTTTAATGACCACGCCATTCTTGATCATCTACCTTGCGTCTGCGCGAAAATCTACCAATCAGGTGTTGACGGTAGACGGCACAGCCAAACTGAGCATGGGCTATACCAAAGGCACCAACAAATACTACATGGTGGTGATCAATGACGTGGATTTCCGCGTTAATCAGATGGTATATGACGCCTTTGAGGAAGATACGCGCTATATCGTCTATTACACCCGCGCTGGCAGCATGAACAGCATCGTCTCGCTAGAAGTGTGGACGTAGGAACTTAACGGTTTCGCCCCACCCCCACCCGCGCCAGCGCACCCCATTCCTGTAAGGTCAGTGTTTCCGGCCTGCGCTGCGGGTCAATGCCCGCCGCTGTGCATAGTTCACCCGCCTCTGCTGCGCTCATGTGTAACCCGCTGCCTAGTGAATTTTTCAACTGTTTGCGTTTCTGGCTGAAACCGGCCTTCGCCACGCGAAAAAATGCCGTTTCTGGCGCATCTACTGGCGGCTTTTCATGTACATCTAAACAAACGACGGCGCTATACACCTCTGGGCGTGGGAAAAAGACCGCTGGCGGGAACTTCACAACAATTTGCGCCTGTGCGTAATACTGCACGCTCACCGTGAGCAGGCTCATATCGCCGGGTTTGGCGATCAGCTTTTCCGCCACTTCCATCTGCATCATGATCGTTAAGCGGCGCGGTTTCGCTTCGGCTTCCAGAAAATGCCGCAAAATTGCGCTGGTGATGTAATACGGCACATTGGCTGCCACCCCATAATTTCCAGCGTCCGCGCCCATTAATTCAGCCGGATTTAGCTTCAGAATATCGCCATAGACGATCTCGGTATTCGAGTATGGCTTCAGCCGATCCTCAAGAATCGGCTTCAAGCCCGTATCTAACTCTACGGCCACCACCCGCCGCGCCCGTTTCGCCAGCGCTTCAGTTAGCGCACCCACGCCCGGCCCAACTTCCAGCACCGCATCTTCTGCCGACAGCACACCGATGGAAGCGATCTTCTCGACGGCGTTGGGATCGTGCAGGAAGTTTTGGCCTAAGGCTTTCTTCGGTGACAGGCCATATTCAGCCAGTATTTCGCGGGGGTTGGTCATAGGCCGCCTACCACGAGTAGCGCAGCCGGTATTCGACCACCGCAATATCCTGCGGCGGCACGGTGATGGTATACATCAACGTATTGGCATCCAGCTTTTCATAGGGCTGCGAGCTTTGCATCACTTTCCATTCATTGAAGCGGTATAACTTTTGCGCCACCCGCACTTCAACGGTTTCGGCATCTTTGCGATTGGTGATCTTCAGTTTCCACGATTCTTCAATCGTGTTTTTACTCACTGCGCGGTAATCGGTCTGCGTGCGCTCGCCCAACAGATCAAACGGGCTGCCCAATTTCAGGCGCACGGTTTCACCTTTGGGGGTGTGCTTTATCCTATCTTCCCCGATCAACAGCGCCGCTTCATCGGTATCACGCTGGTACACCCGCACCCGCCCTTGCGGCAGATCGGCATTCAGGCCATCCTCATGCCCGGTTGAAAATTCCAGATACTGCGAAATTTGCAACGGTTCGCCGGTAACGTAGGCCGGGGTTTCCTGCGGCGGGTTGAAGTAGCGACTGCCTTCAGCCGTATAGATCAGCTTGCCCTTCACCCCCGCGCCGCGCACAAACTCCACCTGCTTTTGTTCGTTATCGGCCACCGTCACCGGCCGCTTAATTTCATAAAGCTGGTATTCAAAAAATTCCCGCTGTTCAACCGCTGGCGCTGGCGCGGCAGCCCTCAACATTTTGGGCGCGGCATCGAAAGAAGCCATCTCTGGCATAATCCGGTGTACATCCCCCGCCACCAGCTTCACCTGCGCCTGCTCATAAGCCGCGCCGCTGTGGTTATTCAGCGTGATCCAGCCGTTCAAATCCAGCGCATCTTTCCCGGCAGAAAGCAGCAGCACATAATCGGCTGTCCAATTCAAACCACCGGTCAGGTACGTGAGTTCTAATTCCTGATCGCCGCCCGTCTCGCTTTCCAGCAGCCAGCGCAGCGTCGGCCGGGTGATCAGCCCACCGGGTAAATCGGGGAAGCGCAGATCGCGCACTTTATCCCGCGCGATAGCGACAATCTGCCCATTGTCGGCGCGCAAAATGATCTCATTTCGCCCACTGAGCAGTACGCCGCCGTACAGCGTCCCATCTTCGGTGATGATTTCCACATTCTGATCAAGATAGCGCCGCAGCAGGGCAAATAAATCAACCAGATCATAAGCGTAATTCTGCTCAACTACCCCTGTGCCAGCCGGATCAGTACGCGAGAGAAATTGAACAGAGGTGGCATCAATCTGCTCTGCAACATCGGTGAAGCTCAGATGATTCACGCCCTTTGCCAGCGTGAACAGACGCCGATCCTGTACCAGCGATGTGCCCTGATTGTAAATGGTCAATGCGAGATGGCGGCGTTCACCGCCGGTCACTTCGTGCATTGTCTCAATACCTTTATCTCAATACCCTGAATGGTATCCATTTATACGCAATTATGTAAGAAAAGGGCGCAGTTTTCTGCGCCCTCCAACTTCATCGTTATGTCATTCCCCGCCCTCTGGGGAAAGGGGGGCGGGGAGGGTAATCACCTCCACGAATACCGCACCGTATAGGTAATCACCGTTTCGCCCTGCGGCGGCACTTCGACGCGAAATTCAATCGTGTTGGCGTTCAACTGAGTATATTCATGGGAAGCATCCAGAATTTCCCAGTTCGTCCAGCGGAAAAGATGCTCTGGCACGCGAATTTCCACCGCTTCATCATCTTTCTGGTTACGCAGGCGGATCTCAAAGGTTTCTTCAATCACCGTATCCGCAATCTGCCGGAAGCTCACCTGTGTGCGCTCGCCCACCAGATCGAAGGCATTCCCAAGGAATAACTGGATTTCTTCGCCCTGCGGCGTGTGTGCAATCGTATTTTCCCCGATCAGCAGCGCCGTGCCGTCGATATCTTCTTGATACACGCGCACCCGCCCTGCCGGCAAATCTGCGCCTAGCCCGTCTTCTTCATCGGTGGTGAATTCCAGCCAGCTTTGCACATCGGTGATGCCATTCTGCCCGTAATATTGATCCGATACCAGATAGCCGTAATACAGCGGGCTGGAGTCGTAGACAAAGAACGTGTTTGCTGGTACATCGCTGCCGCTGACGAACTCTACCTGCTTGGTTTCGTTATTAGCGACCGTAACCGGGCGTTCAATCTCATAGAGCTGATATTCAAAAAATTCACGCTGTGAAACCTGCGGCGCAGAGGTTGCCATTGGGGCCGCCTCCATCATGATGTCGCCACGTGCTACCTGCTCATATTCCGGCAGTCGGTTCACATCGCCCGCAACCAGCTTCACGATGGCATCTTCAAAGCTTGCGCCGCTGGTGTTGTTCAGCGTGATCCAACCGTTTAGATCCAGCGAAGCGCTGTCCTGTGCCAGCAGCAGCACATAATCCGCAGACCAATTCATCCCGCTGGTCAGGTAAGTGAGTTCCAGTTCCTGATCGCCTTCCGCCGCGCTTTCCAGCATCCAGCGTAGGGTGGGCCGGGTGATCAAACCGCCCGGCAGATCGGGAAAGCGAAGATCGCGCACATTTGCCAGCCCGATCACCAACACCTGACCATCTGCGCTCTGCAAAATGATCTCACCGCCCTGTCCGCTTAAAAGCGTGCCAGTGAAGCTTTCGCCATCCATCGTCACTACTTGAATTTCCTGATCAATATAGCGATTGATCAAGGCGGCGCTGTCTACCAGATCGTACACGTAGTTCTGTTCCAGAACCCGCGTCCCGTCCGGCTCAGTCAGTGAATTAAACTGCACCGAAGTTGGATCAATGCCTGACGCTACATCGGTGAAGTTGAGCAAATTGATGCCGGATGCTAGGGTGTAAATGCGGCGATCTTGTACGAGCGCAGTCCCCTGATTGTAAATTGTCAGCGCAATGCCCTCTCGGTTTCCACCTTCCGCTGGTACCGGGTCGTCGGTAGTTTGAGCAAAAGCTACTGTCCCTGTCGTCAGCATAATGATGATGGCAGTCACCAGCATTACATAACGTGTTTTCATCGCCGCACCTACTTCCTTTTTAGTTATTCAACGCCGAGTGGTAAAGGTTCAACTTGGAAACCATTCACAGTGATGTTGAAGGTGTCACCCCAGAACTCGCCATCCAAACGGATAGACTCTTCATAGGGAACAATCGCCATCGTGCACATTTGGTTTTCAGGAACAATCTGGACGATCTCCACGTTCACGTTCGCGCCGTCGCGGGTTTGCGTCACTTCAACCGGTAGGTCGTCACACCCTGTGGGCAGCGTGCCGCTTACAATCAACACCACCTGTGCTGGAATCGAACGGGTGGTTAGTGGCAGAACACTTTCAACAGTGATCGGTAGTCGTTCTTCTCCACCAGCCTGTGCTCCACCGCCATCAGCCCCAAATTCGGGAACGCCATTGACGGTAATTGACGGGATCGGATCATACGCGCCCCACAGCGGGATCAATACCTGATACGGCACGATCATCGCCGGGCAGGCCGCATTTTCCGCCGTGATCTGGTTAAGCGTGATGTCAACCGTATCGCCTTCAATGCGCTGTGAAATCTGAATCGGGAAACCCGTGCATCCTGTAGGCAGTGTGCCGGTCACAGTGGTGCGCACCTGCGCGGGGATAGACATTGTGGCGATAGAAAATACTTCTTCAACCTGAATCGGCATCGCCGGCCCAGTTGCCGGAATTGCAACTTCCGGGAACGGCGTGGCATCTGAAGGATCGCCTACCTGTACTTCAGTAGCGGTGCCGTTCAAATCAATGGTGTACAGGCCGGGCGCAAAGTCGCCGGCAATCAAAATTTGCCCTTCAAAAAAGCGCAGAACCATAGGGCATGCTTGCAGCGGCGCCACTTCCTGCGTCAATTCAACAGTGATCCGATCTTGATCAACCGTCTGCGTAAGCACCACCGGCAGGCCTTCACAACCCGTCGGCCATGTCGCCACTACATCCAACTGAATATTGGAGTCGATATTGCTTGCTGTAACCGTCTCGATATTGAACGGCAGCGCATTCACTGCCGGCTCTTCAGTTGCTTCTTGAGCGAATGCCGCTTGTACAACCAGTAAACTGAGTAATGCCATGACTAACAATGAAACTTTCCTGAACATGTGACTATTTCTCCTCTCTAACAAACAAGACGATGTTTCATCCAGTTTAGTTCCATGTAGATTTAGCAGAAATTTTCTGCCCGGATGACCGATGAAATAATGGGTGAACTATATCTTCTTCCAAACTTCAACATCAGGATCGCCCACCTGTACCACATAGCGATAGTCGCCCCAATCTACCCACGAAACGCCATAACGACTCAGGCGCGCCTCTATTTCTGCCATGCACTCCCGAATCAGCGTCTCTGCAAAGCGGTTTGCGCGCCGGAACTGTGGTGAAAATAACTGCCGCAGTTTCCCCTGAGCATCCAGCGGGCGGTTCAGCGAACTTGCGCCTAAGGGGTTTGTCGGAATGTTCAGCGAATAGTGCAGCGTTCGCTCAATCACCCGTTTCAAATCCTGCCGGGTGAATACCGGCGGCGACTGACGGTATATGCCCTGATCATCGATCCACAATGCCCGCGCACAGTACCCGCAGTCCCGAATTGCGCGATCAATCTCTTTATCATCTTCCCATACTTTTTGAGATACAGCCCCTAACACCGCCGCGCACATGGCAAAGGGCAGCATATTCATCTTGCCCCAGAAGGCTTGAAGATCGTCGCGGCGTATCTTTCGGCGCATATCTGAATCCCGCGCGAAGGCCGCATTCATCGCCGCGCTCACATTGCGCTCGTAAACAGCGCCCGCAGTTGGCGTATGCTGATCCGGCGCAAACGGGCTAACCGCCGCCGGTATGCCGTCACAGGCGTAATACTGTGCGACCTTTTCAAGTTGAGAGAGCAGATCACGCCCATATACAGCATCATGCGCCGGCATCAGCAGCAAGCCCGAATCATCCTGGCTCAATATCGCCGCAGTACGCATCGCAAAATCAATCCGCGCCCAACGGTCGCTGGTCTTAAAAATCATCCAGTGTGCGGGATCATCCCATTCCCATTGGTACGGTGGATTAGGGCGATAATGGCCGAGCGGTTTTGCGTTAACAACGGCGGCAGCCCAGCGGGGTTCGGGGAAGGTTTCGGCAAATACGCGCAGGCTTTCCAGCGTATTTGCATCGTTCACCATCAGCAGCACAGCATCGGCATGATTCAGCGCCGCCAACCGCGCCCGAAAGGCAGAATCAAAGACCTGCCGCGCATTGTTTTCGGCGGGGCGCGGCTTGTACATCATCTCTGTTGAGAGAAGATGTGCCTTTTCCAGCGCCGCCGCCGCCGCTTCGGGGGAATCAATAATTTTAATAGACATGGCGCTACTCTAACGCATTTATTGCCATGCCGTCATGGGACTACCGTATTAGATAGGGCGCGCTGTATGCGCGCTTCACGGCAAATCAAATTCACATACGCCGTCATCTGCGCGGCAGTTGACGATCACCGTTTCATTTTGCAGCACGACGAAATCAGATCGCCATAATAACTGATTAGCCTGTGCCAGTGTCAAACTGCTGCGCCTACATTCCGCTGGCGTGGCGACGCTTCGCCCTTCTGGCGCAATTTGCAGGCAGTTCCATGGCGGTAGTGCGTTCAATGTCCCCCGAATATATCCGGCGTTCCAATCGCGCACCGCCAATCGCTGTGTGCCTTCGGAGGCTGCCAGCACCAATCGTAAAACATTGGCGCTGTTGTTCACGGTATTCACCAGCGTCAGCACATTGCGATCATAGGTCAGGCGGATATGCGGAATCGGCGGCGGCGTGGGTGTTGCCGTTGGCGCAGGCGTGGCGGTTGGCCCTGTATTCGCGGTTATCGCAGTTTGCCACGCCGCTTCATATGCCGGCAAAGGGATATCCGCGGGGTCTAAATCGACTTCGGTCAGCGCCTGCCTGTCGCCATTGGCATACAGCACGTACAGCGATCTACTCCCCGCAGGCAGCGGAATCTGAGGCTGCCAATCCTGCCAATCGCTGATCATCCGTCCCTGAGCGTCGAAAAGGCGGAATTGTTCTGCCAGGAAGCGCCCATTTCCGCGTGGGTAGTGATCATTGGTCAGAAATAAGCGTCCCTGTACAGGATCGGCCATCGCGGGCAGCACGCCCGGTTCTGCGCCCAGCACCACCACGATCACATATCCGCGCCCATCCCGTTTAGGTACTGCCGCCACGCCCACTTCTCGATACCATGCGTTGGTCGCCGTTTGCCGGTGAATGGCCGATTCATGCCAGAAGGCTATTGCATCTTCCCGCGTTCCGATCCACGTAATCTCACCGATCACCAACTGCTGGCTGTTCCCATAGGTCGGCCATTGATAGGTATCATACAAAGCGCGCACGCGGGGGCCTTCGCCATTTCGCCCGGCATGAATGTTATCTGGCACATAGCGCAGTGAAGCTACATAAGCCGCCTGATCCAGCGCCATGCGGTTTAGCGTGTCATTCAGCGCCAGCGGCGCCAGCCCCAAACCGATCCGCCAGTCGTTAATCTGCGCGTGAATCCATTGCGCCGTCGGGTTCGCAGCGATCTGTGCGTTAACCTGCGGGGCAGAAGTTGCCCATAAAAGCAAAGTGAGGAACCAGACGGCGATGAATGTGATCAAAACCCTGATGGATTTCATGGGTGACCATTCTGTGCGTATTGCTCCGGACGGTTATGAAATTATTTGCTCCGCAGAAAGTATTTGCTTAGAAGTTGCTGCGCGATAAATGCAGTATACGCCGTGATCGTGAAATGCGTTGAAGACCGGCTTGTTGACCCGTAGTTCCTGCTCGCCAATCTTCACGAAATAGGCGGCGCTGCGGGCGCGTTCGTTTATTTTTAGGGTTCGCGCCGCCGATCCTTCCAGCTTGGTGACCGTGCCAGCTTGAGTATCCCCGCGATACCGTAGATATGCCTGCGCCAGCAGCCCTACCACCGCCGCGTTGAAGAATGTGAGGGTGATACCCACCAGCGTTAAGACCGTGGTTTGGGTTCGCCAGCCTAGAAAAAGAAATGCGGTTGCCGTTAATACCCCGAAAGCGATGAGGCCAAAACTAATTCCCAGCCCACGATACCAGCTTTGCCGCAGCCGCGCGCGCTGATGATCGCTCAATCTACCTGCGCGGTTCGCCGCCAAATCGCTGTCGTCAAATTCCAGCGCCTCCGCCAGTGTGCTTGGTGGCTGTATTTCACTATCCGTATTTTTTCTATTCATGCTTACATTGCTCACAGAACGATCTCAAACCCCCTCTGAAGGCCGCCTGCTTTCACTCTCCGGCATTTTCCGGTCTCGCAGGCGAATCGCGGGTTACGCCCGGCACTTGCAGCCCGATCTGAAAGAACCGTTCCCCTTCACCATACAGGGTGATATAAGAGAGAGAATGCAGCATCCGCCATAGTTCAGTAACGCCTGTTCCGCTAACCCACTGCGGTTGTGTTGAATTATCCGCCAGTGCCGCAAGACTAAGGCCGCCGTGTTCGTCGGGAATCCAGTAAACCGAAGGCGCGTCAGTAATCGCGTCCACTTCGCGCACCGTTAGCCATGCTTCGGTAGGCTCAAAACGAATTGGCGCGCTGCTGATAAACTTGCAGGCCGCCAACACGCGCTCAAAAAAGCCGCTGTCCCATCCCCCATAATTATCTGCGATGTGCCGCTGACCGCCAACATCCATTATGATCGTCTCAACCAGCGGCGACCCTTCATCCATAGGGGAATCGGCTGCGCCAGCAGTTTGCGCGTAGAAATTCTCGTCAAAAGCGACATAGTTAATGAACGCCTGAATCTGTTCCTCAGAAACAATGTCAAATAACACTTCGCTGTTGAAGGCATCCAGCTCGTTCACCCAGATCACCCGTCCATCGCCGTACACGGTGCAGGGCGTTGTTTCGCTGATCCGCGCCAGTTCTGGCAGGAAGGCTTGCTCATAATCTGCGCGGAAAATCATCGCGCCCGTATCAGGATTCCATAATCGATCAATCGGCTCAGACTCGGGCGTAGATGGCTGGCAGCCTGCCACCATAATGAGCGCCAGCAGGGTAAGCATCACCATGGCGATACGGCGTACTGCGCCCACGCTATAGAAAAAAGATGCCTTTCGCAGCATCTGCAAAATCCGTTCTTTTATCCTGATATGCAGCCGATTGTATCATGCTCTTTTGCATTGCTGTGGGGTAAGCTTTGCCGCCGTCTGCCTACCGCCTGAAATGCGCCATCTCCCTAACTTCCACCCTCCGTGCTAGACTTACGCCCTGATTGCACGAATGAGGCGCTCACGCTTTGACCAATATCCAGCCTGCGTCGGCAGCCGCCGATCTCGAACCCGCGCCGCCGGATAATGCAGCCCCGCCCTCGGCTCAAGCGGAGACCAATGATCGCGTTGCCCGTGCCACCGGCATTCTGGCGCTCGGCAATATCGCCAGTCGCGGGCTTGGCATGGCCCGCGAAGTGATGATCACCACATTGTTTGGCGCATCTTCTTCGGTGGATGCCTTCTACACCGCAACCATCGTCCCCAAGACCATCTATGATCTGCTGGTTGCCGGCCACGTCAATAGCGCCATTGTGCCGGTACTCAGTGAGAACGAAGCCAAAAACGGCCTCAAAGCGTTCTGGCAAACGGTGTCGGTGCTGGTCACCCTGCTCACCGCCATTCTTGCCGTCCTCACGCTGGCGATTATCGCGCTCGCCCCGCAGATCATCGGCTTTGTTGGCGGCGGCTATAACCCGCCCACCGCCAATCTCGCCGCCGCGCTGCTGCAACTCACCGCGCCCGCGCTGATCTTTCTCGGCCTTTTCTCGGTGATCAGCGGCGCACTTTATGCGTTACATCAGTTCACCCTGCCCGCGCTGGCCGGCGTGGTCTTCAACGGGTGCATCGTGCTGATCACGTTTCTTGCCGTGCCTTCGGTACAGGTGCTGCCAGAACTGCTGCCCAACAGCCTCGTCGCGCTCACCATTGGCCGCCCACCCAACGCGATACAGGCGGCGGCGCTTGGCTGGCTGATCGGCTCCATCGCGCAATTTTTGCTGCTGCTGCCGGGGCTGCGCGGCGCGAAATTACGCCCATCGTTCAATTGGCGTCATCCCGCCGTCCGCCAGATCGCCAAACTATATGCGCCGGTCATGTTCACGCTGATCATTGATACGCTGGTGGTGCGTACCTTCAGCTACAATCTCGCCAGCAATACCATCCCCGGCGCGCTTGGCTACATGAATTGGGCCACCACGCTGATCCAGTTTCCGCAGGGTTTAGTCGCTACGGCTATCAGCATCGCCATTTTGCCCACACTCTCGCGTTTCGCCGCCCTGATCGCCTTAGACACGCCCGATATAGAAGCCGATGATGCCGCCGCTGGTTTATTCGCCCACGTCAGCGAGAATACGCAGGCTTTTAAGGACACGCTCGGCCTTGGCTTGCGGCTGGCGATCACGCTTATTTTGCCCGCCGCCGTTGGCCTGTTCGTCTTAGCCACGCCCATCGTCACGCTGTTATTCCAGCACGGCCAGTTCACCCCCGAAGCATCTGCCATCACCGCCGCCGCGCTTCGCCTGTACCTGTTCGGCCTGCCGTTCGCCGCCGTAGATTTACTGCTGGTTTACGCCTTTTACGCTCGGCAGGATACGCTCACGCCCGCGCTCATCGGCCTCGCCAGCTTTGGCGTGTATATGCTGGTCGCCATTCTGCTGATGCCCTCCATAGGCCTGTTCAGCCTGATGGTTGCCGACAGCCTGAAGCACATCACCCATGCGCTGATTAGCGCCGTGCTGCTGCGCCGCCGCATCGGGGGATACGGTCACCAGCGCATCATGATCACCCTGCTCAAAGCCGGTCTTGCCGCCGCCGTCATGGGACTGGTCGCCTATTTAGCCGAACCCATCTTTGAACAGTTGATCGGCAGTTCGTCGTTCTTGCGCGAGCTGCTGCTGGTGATGGTTGCCTCAATGGCCGGTGGTGCGGTATACATCGGCATGGCGGCGCTGTTACGCCTTGACGAACTCCGCTGGGTTGCCAGCATGATTCGCAAACGGGTGGGGGTGTAACCTACCAGAGGGCTAAATATTTATGCCAAAAATACTTTCCCAACTCCGCGTGTCCGATCCATCGTTCATCGCCAACGATGCGCACAACCGCGCCATCGCCGCAGAACTGCGCGAACGCCTCGCCCTCGTCCGGCAGGGCGGCGGCGCGAAATATCTAGAGCGCCAGCGCGCACAGGGCAAACTTTTCGCGCGGGATCGCATCAATCAACTGCTCGATCTCGGCTCGCCGTTTCTCGAAATTGCGCCGCTTGCAGGCTGGGAACTTTACGACGATCCCACCCCCAGCGCGGGGATCGTGACGGGCATCGGGCGGGTTAGCGGCGTTGAATGCCTGATTCTCGCTAACGATGCCACCGTCAAAGGCGGCACCTATTACCCGATCACCGTCAAGAAGCATCTACGCGCCCAACAAGTCGCACTCGAAAATAACTTGCCCTGTTTATATTTGGTGGACAGCGGCGGCGCGTTTCTGCCGATGCAAGATGAAGTATTCCCCGATGCCGACGATTTTGGCCGCATCTTCTACAATCAGGCGACCATGAGCGCGGCAGGCATCCCCCAGATCGCCGCGGTGATGGGCAGTTGCACCGCCGGCGGCGCTTACGTGCCTGCCATGAGCGATGAAACCGTGATCGTGCAGGGAACCGGCACCATTTTTCTCGGTGGGCCGCCGCTGGTCAAAGCCGCCACCGGTGAAGATGTTTCTGCCGAAGATTTAGGCGGTGCTTACGTGCATACCCATAAGAGCGGCGTCGCTGATCATTTCGCGCAAGACGACGCCCACGCGCTCGAAATACTGCGCGGCATCGTCGCCTCGCTCAACCGCCGCAAGCACAACCCGCTAAATATGCTTCCGCCAGAGCCGCCCGCCTACGATCCCGCCGAACTATACGGTGTACTGCCAGCGTCGTTCCGCGAAAGCTACGACAGCCGCGAAGTGATCGCTCGCATTGTAGATGGCAGCCGTTTTCAGGAATTTAAGGCCAATTATGGCACGACGCTGGTCACTGGCTTTGCCCATATCGAAGGCATGCCCGTTGGCATCATCGCCAATAACGGCGTGCTGTTTAGCGATTCGTCGCTGAAAGGCGCGCATTTTGTCGAGCTGTGCTGTGCGCGGGGCGTGCCGCTGATCTTCCTGCAAAATATCACCGGTTTCATGGTTGGCCGCGAAGCCGAATCCGGCGGTATCGCCAAAGATGGCGCCAAAATGGTACATGCCGTCGCCAATGCCGCCGTGCCTAAACTGACCGTGATCATCGGCGGCAGCTTTGGCGCCGGCAATTACGGCATGTGTGGCCGTGCCTACGGGCCGCGATTCCTGTTCATGTACCCCAACAGCCGCATCAGCGTGATGGGCGGCGAGCAGGCGGCCAATGTGCTGCTGACCGTGATGCGCGATCAGCTTGCCCGCGAAGCCAAGCCCGACCTGACCCCCGCCGAGCAGGATGCCTTCCGCGCGCCCATTTTGCAGACCTATGAGCGCGAAGGCAGCCCCTATTATTCCACCGCCCGCCTGTGGGATGATGGCATCCTCGATCCCCCCGAAACCCGCCGCGTACTGGCCTTAGCCCTCAGCGCCTGCCTGAATAATGGGGTAGGCGAAACGAGATTCGGGGTTTGGCGGATGTGAAATTGTGTAAGAACCATCTCGGATTTCTATCTATTTAATAGCATGATTTGTTACAACCAACTTATGGACAACGTTGAGAAAACCACTCGTAGCGCGGTAATGCGGCGGGTAAAGAGTAAAAACACCAAACCAGAATTAATTGTTCGGCGGTTGCTGCATAGTATGGACTATCGATATCGACTTCATGTAAAGTCCTTGCCAGGTTGCCCTGATATAGTGTTCACACGACGCAAAAAAGTTATATTTGTTCATGGGTGTTTATGGCATGGACATGAAGGATGTCCAAATAATAGACGACCTAACTCGCGTCAAGAATATTGGATTCCTAAATTAGATGGGAATATAACACGTGATATTGAACATAATATGAAGCTCAGGAATATGGGATGGGATATACTTGTTATTTGGGAATGTGAAACTAAAAATAAACCCCTGCTAAGAGCTAAGATAAGTTGTTTTCTGGAGAGCAAATGAGATCTCTATCGTTATTCTCTGGCGCTGGTGGAATGGATATAGGGGTGATTCAAGCTGGATTTGATGTCTTAGCTTGTATTGAAATTGACCCATTTGCTTGTGAGACATTGCGTTCCGCTGTTCTACGCGAACGACGTGAAACTTTAGTGATAGAGCAAGATATTCGTGGTATTGACCCATACGACTTGATGTTGCAGTTAAATATTGATAGTGGCGAACTTGACTTACTTTTTGGAGGACCTCCATGCCAATCATTTTCTCAAATTGGTAAGCAACTTTCGCTGGAAGATGAACGTGGGCTTCTGCTATTTGAGATGGTTCGATTTGCTGAGGCTTTTCAACCAAAAGCGATAATGATTGAGCAAGTCAAAGGTTTACTAAGCGCAAAAGATTCGAAAGGGGTGCGTAGGGGGGTTCTGGAAGAATTAATCCTGCAACTGCATAATATTGGTTATACGTTGAATTGGAAAGTTGTTTTAGCTGCTGATTATGGTGTACCTCAATTGAGAGAAAGAGTTTTTATCGTTGGACTTAAAAACAGCGAAAAACCCTTCAACTTTCCTGAACCAACCCATCAACCACATGAGCAGTCACTGTTTAATTCACCGACTTATGTAACTGTGGGAGATGTGTTATTTGACCTTCGGCCACCCTCTATTAAAAATAAGGCTGAACCGCCTGAAGATAGTCACATGGATGTAACACCTGCGGGTGATAGACGGCGAATCCATGGAGTGCCTGAGGGAGCTTGGCTTTCAAGTCAGCGACAACTTCCTGCTGAGCAAATACAGGGCCTAACAAGGAAAGACACGACGAAATTTCGCCGGTTAGCTTCAAACGAACCCTCAATTACTTTGCGTGGTGGGGAGATATTTTTTCATCCCACTGAAGACCGTATACTAACTCCTAGAGAATATATGCGTATACACGGATACCCAGATAGCTATATTTTAAAGGGGCCAATACGGAGTAGATCTGGTCGGGTCAAATATCTAGATCAACATAGGCAGGTCGCAAATTCTGTTCCACCACCACTTGCCAAAGCCGTAGCCACCGCCATTTCAAGGATTCTAGAATGTCAACAATCTTCGAGCTTTTTGGTCACGGTCTAAACGACAACTCATTAGAGGCACAGCAAGATCGCGCAAATGCATGGTGTCCCTTTATGGCTCTTCCTTGTGACGGCGGAGGGAACCGGTACCAGTCAAATATTAATCTAAAAGAGCATTCGGAATTGCAGGCTATATATCCTAACATGAAAGAGTTAACTGCTGGTGTTTGCTCCCTTCGAGTTAGAGCAGATGAATCCCCGTGGATAGTTTGCCCGCGTCGGCTACTTGTTTTGGGACGAGAAGCGATAGGTACTCGAAAATACCAAAGCCATCTTGAGCGACAGGCTTTGTCATTACTGTCGTACCCTTCTGGGACTAAACTAGGGGTTTGGACTGAAGTTAAAGTGGAGTATGAGGGGGAGAGGGATGGTATTGACAAGTCATTTGATTATACCTTTGACTATATTCTTATGCCTGTTTCTTCAGTAAATTTTTTAGATCTTGCCTCTAAATTCATTGAATCCGAAAAACTTACAAACAAAAGAAGTTTAAAATCATTTCAAGATTTACTTCGTCGTGTGGGTTACATCTTAAATGCTGAAGATATGATTGAAGACTTTCCTATAGGATCTCCCAGTATTATTGAAATAATGACATCCAGCACTTCGGGAGGAAACAAAAAGAAAAGAACAACGATACCTCAATCATTTGAAGATGCGATTTTAGGAAAACCCCATAATGGCCCAGGAATTAACTATAGGCAAGTATGGGCGAGAATGGTTAGCCAACTACTTGTGAAAAGTGAAGTGGCGATTGGATGGGGTGGTAGATGTGTTTGGGTAGTGCAAGATGTATTAGTAGATTACATTAGCGCTTCAACTGGTATAAATATTAGGCGGTTTGTAAGTACTCACACAGACGATGTTAATATGCTAAGTTTTTCGTATGACTTAAGCGATAGATCTGATTCGCAGAACATAATAGATCTCCCACATGTGAAACTTTATTCAGGGGCAATAGCGCCGGAAGAGGCATTTGCTGAAGGAACAAATAGCTTTCTTGACATTGTTCGTTCACCAATTCAACCTCCACTAGACAAACTCCTTCAAGTTTTAATAAATAAAGGTCCGGCGCATAATTACGTTGTAATGCCATGAAAACTTATAATAGCATAATTATGACATCACAATCTCCCTTTCCCCCGAAACACTCGCCCGCCTTCAGGCTGAAGCTGAGCGTCGCCACCTCTCAGTAGATCAGTTTGTGAATATGATTCTAGATTAGCCCCCTCCAACTGCCTTTCATTCATCCATCCGCCATCTTTTCCCCTCTCTATCGCGATGGAAAGGGGGTAGGGGGTGAGGATGCTCCCCCTAATTCCTATTCAGCCTCGGATCCATCGCATCGCGCAGGCCGTCGCCCAGCAGATTGAAGCCTAACACCGTGATCATGATCATGATGCCGGGAAAGAACACCAGATGTGGGCTGGTGAACACGTAATTGCGGCCTTCGCTCAAAATTGCGCCCCATTCCGGCGTTGGCGGTTGCGCGCCTAGCCCGATGAATGAAAGCGCCGCCGCCGTCAGCACCACGCTGCCAACATCAAGCGTCCCCTGTACGATCAATGAAGTGAGCGCGTTCGGCATAATTTGGACGAAGAGGATGCGCTTATGGCTCGCCCCAACTGCGCGGCTAGCCGTCACAAATTCCATTTCCTTGATCGAAAGCACATTCGCGCGGGCAAGGCGGGCATAAACTGGAATGCTGACGATAGCAATCGCCAGCAGGGCATTCTCAAGACTAGGCCCCGCAAAACTGACAATCGCGATGGCTAGAATCAGCGCCGGAAACGCCAGTAATATGTCCATCAACCGCATCAGAATGTCATCTGTCCAACCGCTGGCGTATCCGGCAACCATGCCCACCATCGCGCCAGAGGTAATCCCGATGGCGACGCTAACGATACCAACCACCAACGAATAGCGCGCACCCCACAGCACCCGGCTGAACATATCGCGCCCGTTCAAGTCAAGCCCCATGTAATGTTCGGGTTCTTCGAGTGTACAACCAAGCAGGTGAATGCATGGAGCGCGTCCCGGCAGTCGCCCCAATCCACGATGATCTTCGCGATCCATCATCGCTTGAAGCGGATTGTAAGGCGAGATCACCGGTGCAAATATTGCCAGCGCGAGCATGAAACTGATAATCGCAAGCCCTATCATCGCGCTGCGATTGCGTTTCAGATTGTGGAATGTTTCGACCAACATACTTTGTGGCCGCCGTGTTGCTGTTGGAATATCCGCCGCTTGAAGCTTAGGAATGGTTACGTCGGTAGTCATGATTCGGCCTGATCAGCTTAGGCGGATGCGTGGATCGAGATAACCGTAAAGGATATCGACGAAGAGATTAATAAGAACAAAAGCAAAAGCTATAAAGAAGGTGAATCCCTGCACAAGCGGGTAATCTCGGCTGGAAATAGCGTCGAATAAGGTTCGCCCTACACCGGTAAGCCCAAAGATAGTTTCAGTCAGCACCGCGCCGCTAATGAGCAGGCCAAAATTCAAGCTGATGATCGTGATGATGGGCAGAAGTGAATTGCGAAAGGCGTGGCGCATCACAACCGTTAATTCTCGCAAACCCTTGGCACGCGCCGTGCGAACATAATCTTGATTCAGAGTTTCAAGGACGCTTGATCGCGTCATACGCGCAATAATTGACATCGAAATAGTGCCAACAGCAATGGCCGGCAGGATCAAATGCCGCACTGAATTGGTGAATAGGGCGGTGTTAGCGGTCAAAATAGCATTGACAGTATACAACCGTGAGATGAACACCAGAATCGGAGATGCCGTTGTTGCATCCTCCACCAAGCCCCACTGTACAAAAAATGGCACAATTTGAGTGCCAGCATCTAATCTGCCAGAAGGCGGCAGCGCAAATTGAGTGTCACGCAGTACGACAGAGAACAAATAAGCCAGCATAAGCCCAAGCCAGAATACCGGCATCGAAACGCCAATATTGGCAATAATCATCGTGAAGTAATCCGCCGGGGTATTGCGTTTATAGGCGGAAAGAATACCCGCGGGAACGCCAATAATGACCGCAAAAAACAATGCCGCAAGGGCAAGTTCAACCGTGACCGGCAAACGTTCTGCCAGTAAATCAACGACCGGCCGTGATAGCCGGATTGAGTCACCCAGATCGCCCGTCATCACCCGCCCAATATACTCGAAAAATTGCTGCCCCAAAGGATCATTCAAACCATAGCGTTCGTCAAATGCGCTGCAAAGCGCTTCTGTCGCCCGTTCCCCATAAATTGCTGTGCATGGCCTTCCGGGAATAAGGCGCGTTAGCAAGAATGTGAGTGCGAGTATCCCGAAAAGCACCGGGATTGTCAGGATGATACGACGTAGAATGAAGGTGGACATGAATCAAATTACCCTGCTGTATGCTATAGGGGCGGTTCGTGAACCGCCCCTATACTGTATTACCTCGTTTTGATAGAGGCGGCTTATAGGCCGCCTCTATGTACTGATTTGAACTTTTATTGAACTATTCCGCAGGCGCGTTCAGGAATTGGGTGAAGAAGGCCTGGAAGTAAGTGAAGCTGCCATCGCGGCCAACGTGCAGCGGGTTTGCTGCGTCCCACTGGGCGCCATAGCTCATAACTACGTCGTTGGCATCCAGCCCTGAACCGTCGTGGAAGGTCACGCCTTCACGCAGATGGAACGTCCACGTCAGCAGATCATCGCTGGCCTCGAAGCTTTCTGCGAGTGCGGGGATCACTTCTGTTCCGCCCACTTCGTATGCCAGCAGAGCTTCATTAATCTGTTCGCATACGCGCAGAGCTTCACCGTCTGTCTCGTCTGCGCAGTAAATACCTGCCGGCTCGCCGTTCTGCATCCAAATCAAATTGTCATCATCTGGGTCAGACATTACGGCGAACGCTTCATTACCCAGAGGGCTTGAGTGTGCGCCTTCAATGCGTGCCGCAAACGCTGTGCCGGAACCACCATGTGCAATCGGCACCACGGGCGCCAGATCGCGGATGAGGGTGTTTGCTTCCATATAAAGTGGGTAGCGAGCATCGGGATCCGCTAGCGCTGCCGCTTCCTGCAAAATGGAGGTCAATTCCGGGAAGTGATCGCCAAACTGGGCGCTGGAACCAGCGCCAAAGTGGTAATCTAGGAAGTTGGTCGCATCTGGGTAATCTGCGCCCCAGCCAAGCATATGTAGGGACAGGTTGCCCTCGTCTGCGTTGTCAAGGAATGTGCCCGATTCCTGCATGTCAATGGTGACATTAATGCCCACTTCAGCTAACTGGGTCTGAATGTCTACTGCCACTACGCCCGGCTGCGGCAGGTAGCCACGCACCACATCGCGGTAGCTCAAGGTTGTCTCGATTGGCAGCGGCACGCCCGACTCGGCAAGCAGTTCGCGTGCGCGATCCGGATCGTAGGGGAACGGCTCAACTTCTTCAGTGTACCCGAAAATTGAGGGGGGCATGAACTGAGTCGCGGCGATTGATCCCGGGGGATAGAAGTTATCCACGATACGCTGTCTGTCAATGGCGTGGGCAACTGCCTGCCGAACCAGCACATTATCGAACGGCGCAATCGTATTGTTCATGCCGACGTAGAACACATTCGTGCCAGCGCGCTCATACAACGCTAGGTTCGGGTCATTGGCAATAACATCGAAATCTAGCGGGCCGGGATTGTCAATGCCATCCGCCGTGCCAGCCTGAAGTTCGACCAAACGGGCAGCCGCTTCAGAATTCCAGCGGAAGATCAGGTTCGGTTCATGGGCCGGCTCGCCCCAGTAGTTCGGGTTAGCGGTCATCGAAATTTCACTGCCCAGTTCCCAGTTGCCAAGCATATAGGGGCCTGTGCCAACCGGATTGCGATAGAGTGCCTCGCCGCCACCACCGGTTGCAACGAGATGTTCCAGCGGGTAAATGCCCAGCGCCGAGAACGCAACCTTTGAAGGAAGCGCAGGGTCAGGGAAACAAAGCTGGAATTGTACTGTGTTGGCGTCTAGTGCCGAGATCGAGAGGAACTGTCCGCCGTAATCGCAGCTCTCCGCTGCATAAGTGATCAAACCATCATCCGAAACGGTCATGTTTGCGGATAGTGGCTCGGAAGTGCTGATCCCCCCGTCTTGCGCGAAAGATGGCAGCGCCATCCCTAACGCCAGCGCTGAGAGGAGCGCCGCAGTACCAATACGTAATGCTCTCATTACCTAACTCCTTCTACATCCAACAAAATATTTGTGGTAAACAAATGCCTGCTCTATGAACACGCTGGATTTATGCAGCCCGTTCATGCAGGCAAGTCTACATTGAAAGTGATTTTATTACAGTGTTGCGGTAGTAGCAAAAATTACCATGGAATGTCCCGTCGCTTCGCCCGTCCCACCACGAAATCCTGATATACTGGCGGTTGCTTAATAAATCCCCTGCAATACCCTGATGCCTCGGCGCATTCGCTTTCAGCCTAACACTAGCTCTTGCTTCGTCCATTTGGCGGGGCGCCGCAGGTTCCACGAATGATCAGTTTGGGTTGAACCAGTTCATGAACAAACTCGCGGGCTTGCCCCGGCTTGCTCAATTGCCCCTCAAGGATGCCTACGATTAACTTGGCGATCTGCTTCACCTGTTGGTTTACCGTCGTCAGCGGCGGGTGTAAATACTGAGAAAATGGCGAGTCGTCAAAGCCGATCAACGACAAATCCCGCCCCACTTCCAACCCTAGCTGTTCGGCGGTGTTTTTTACGCCAATCGCCACCAGATCGCTCACTGCAACAACGGCGGTAGGCCGTTCATCTTCAGGCAAACTCAGATATTGTTTGAGCGCGGCGCTGCCACTCATTTCATTGTGGTAGCCGTGAAACACCCATTCGGGCAGCAGCCTCAGCCCGGCAGCGGCCAGCCCTTCCGTATAGCCCGCCAAACGATGCGTGCCCGCCAGTGACCCTTCATCCCAACCGGTAAAAGCAATCCGTTGATGTCCCAGCGATACCAGATAATCTACCGCCTGCCGTGTGCCAGATGCCCCGTCCACGTCTACCCAATCAAAATCCCATCCGGGATCTGCTCGCCCAAAGCTGACGAAAGGAATGTTATTTTCCTGCAAAAATCCGATGCGCTTGTCGCCCCAGTTTGTGCCGCTGATCACGAAAGCATCAACCCGCCCGCTGCGGCGCAGTTCGTCATATACTGGCAGCGGGTTTTCTGGCGACTGTGTGAATGTCAGAATATGGTAGCCCGCTTCCTCGGCATAGTGCGCCAGAAAATAAGTGAACTGATCCAGCACTGGATTCACCTGATCATCCGGCACTTGATGCCACGCATACCCGATCAGCCGGCTCTGGCTTGAGCGTAAACTGCGCGCAGTGACGTTCGGCATGTAACCAATCCGTTTGACGGCCTTCCATACCTCAGCGCGTGTTTCCTCGCTAACCGCATCTTGCTTGTTGTTGAGAACATAGGAAACAGTGGCAATAGAGACGCCGGCTTCGCGGGCTACGTCTTTGATAGTTGGCATCACAATCCCAATGGTGTTGATCGGGCGGCGCTTGCTTATCGATCTGACAAACAGAGTCATTCTCAATAGGCAGTTGAGAGCTTACCCTAAATGTAACCCCTGCGCAGGGTAGTGGGCGTTAAGGAGGCAAAACTATAGGTAAATTTCGTCAAATACTGCGCCCGGCTCCGGTTCGGGCGGCGCAGTATCTTCTTGAATCCCCGCCTTGATCAGCCGATTTTGTACCGCAGCATTGCCTATCGAAG
>DAOTUZ010000041.1:0-8871 GCA_034437295.1 Anaerolineae bacterium
CACCTCAACCATGCCTTTAGAGCAAGTGCGCGACTCCCTTCTCGCCGGACTGCTCTCGCCGATGCCATTTGAAGATTCTGTCGCGCTGATCACCTTCGCCCAAGTCGCCAGCGACATCAGCCAGTTTTATAATGACAAAAACGCCCTGTATAACGATCTTCTTTTTTCCCTCAGCGCCCAAGATTCCCCTAATCATCTGAATGATGCCATTCTCGCCGGACTAGAGGCTACTCAACCGAACAGCCCGAACCGTCAGGTCGTGCTGGTCATTACCGACTCCACGCCTCAGGTTGAACAGGCTACTCCTGAAGAAATAATCACCCGCGCGCAGGCTTCGCATACACAGATCATCCCGATTGCGCTGCACAATCTTTCAGACACGCCAGACGATGAAGCACTGTTCGCGTTAGCCAATGCTACCCGCGGCTTTGGTTTCGCTTATGATGGTGATAAGCGCGCGGAAGCCATTGAAGCCGGGCTAACCAATATCTTTGGTCGCGTGCTGAATGTGCTCAACAGCGAAGTCATCATTTCGGTTGATTTGACCGGGCAGACTCCCGACGAAACTGGCTTTATCCCCTTTGACATCACTGTTGAGCCTAACAGCGGCGGTACTCTGACTGACCGCGTAAGCTGCCCGCCGCCGCCGGCTGAAAGCAGCGTCGAAGGTGAAAATGAACTTCCGCAGTTTGCCGTAGCCTTTACTAATATCGTTGATGGCTCACGCATCAATGAGTCTGGAACCCTCGAAGTAGCGGTGCAACCGTTCGACCAGCTTCCGCTGGATGCGCAGTTTGTTTTCTGGCTGGATGACGAAATCACATCCGAAAGTCCAGAAGCCATCTTCCCGTTTGATCCCCAATCGCTCGATCCGGGCCGCCATACGGTGCGCGTAGAACTGCGTGACAGCAGCGGTGAGCGTCTCGCAACCACACCGACTCTCAACCTCTTCACCCGCCGCGCGTTATCTGTGACAACCGCCTCTGGCAGCACGACCCAGTTATCCGGCGCCGTCACCATTCAAGCCAGTAATGTGACGCAGAATATGGGTGAAGTTCAGTTCCGCGCCGCTGAAGCCAGTAACCCTGATGTTTCATTCCCTATCGGAACAGCACAGGTTGCCAATAACACCGCCGTGCTGGAAATTCCTGATATTCAGAACATCGCCAACAACCTGTTTCCACCTGCGGAAGGGCAAGAAGGCTGGAACTTACTGATCAGCGCCACCGCTCCCTCAACAACTGAAGGCGACCCGCTGTTAGGCGAGTCCATTTCACCGCTAGTGATCAGCGTTGCGCCCAAACCGGCATTCTCTATCGAGGAAGTCGCTAAAAGCCCACTTCCGCCGATCATCCTCGCGGTACTCTTGCTGCTGGTTGACTTCTTCCTATTCAAGCAGATACGCAAAACGCGCATCAAGCGTACCATCGCTGGCGCAGACAAACATGATTTACCCGCCCAGTTGATGTGCGTCACCGTCAGTCGTGGCACAGCTGGCCGCCAAACCTACATGCTCACTAAGAAGACCATGTACGTCGGGCGCGGTTCAGGCAACGACATTCAGCTTGAAGACGATGCCAATGTTTCACGGCAGCATGGCGCTATTTTATGGCGCAAGCAAAATTGGTATTTCGCCAATCGCAAACCGAAAGTTCGCTCCAAAATTGCCGGAAAGCTGTACAAAGGGCTGGCAATGGTGAAGTTGGAAAACCCGACAGACATCGAGTTAGGCAGCTATCAGCTCGTCTTCCACTCGACCGAACAGAAGCAGGACATTTCAGATCTGGTCAAGACGAATCTGTAAAAGGTGGGCTGAATGCGCGTTTCAGCAAAACTTGTAAGGCAGCGTCATAGTTATAGTCTAAGTCTGGGCGACGGGATGCGGGTTGGTAATGTGGCCCGCTACCTGTCGCAGCAGGAATCCTATATTGATACCGGCACACTGGAACTGGCACGCCCCGTGCAGCCTACCCAGCGGCTTCAAGATGTGGATATTCAAGCGGGTGACCGCATAATCATCACCACCTCAAAGCCAACACAGGCGGAGCTTCCGTCGCCGCTCAATCCCGGCGATAAGATCATCCGCCTCAGCATGGGCGATGTTGATGTCTCATCCCGCGGGAAAAAAGTGCTGTCTATTGGCAAGCCGGATAGCAATCGCGATGTGGATATTGATCTACGTAACTTCATCTCGCCAAAGCAGTTGAATTATGTCTCGCGTGATACGATGCGGCTGGAATTTGATGAGCGTTCCAAAACATGGTACGCCTCTCGAACCGGCCGCACCCGTTTGTTGATCAACGAATATGAGTTGACCGCAGATCGTATCCCGTTGGGCGATTCGTCGCTGTTGAAGATCTATCGCGCCAACGAAGAGCCGACCAATCCCGCCTTTCGCCCGCTCGTTGAAATTAAGATGGAAACTGAAACCGTCCAATCACGAGATGATATTGTCTATCTTGAAAGCGGAAATACACCTTATCGTATTCAGGCGGGCGTAGAACGCGAAAGCGCCGCCTTAAACGTCTCCGAAAATGTGCCGTTCGGCCAGATCATCACTGGTTTAGCCGCGCACATGAATATGGATATCAATACTGAATACGAAATCTACATTCTCCGGCTCATTCCACCCCTCACGCCAGTAAAAGAGATTACGCTCAGCAGCGATGAATTTCTATACGCGGCCCGTTCGCAGTCCTACGCAATGAATATGCTGATACTGCAAGACCTCGCTAATGCCGAACGCAAATATGAACTGATCGGCGGCCCCGAAGACGACATCAAGCTCATTGGCAGACGCCCTGAATCCGCGATTGAAGACCCTGAGTTGGAAGTAGACCTCTACCATTCACTCGTTGAACGTACTGGCAATCCGAATGCATTCAAAAACATTTCACGTCGTCAGCTTCGCGTATTCTATCGTGCCACTGAAAACACGTGGTGGGCGCAGGCCGAAGAGCGGGCGTCGGTGCCGGTATTCATCAATAACACCCGCGCAGCCTCTGGTACGCCAATTCAACTGACCTCTGGCGACGTAATTAGCATCGGCGCGACAGTAGATAACTATGCAGCACGCCTTGAAGTAGAGATCACGGCAAAAGCCGATTAACCCGCAGTCTCATCCCCAAACAGATCTCGTCACGCATTGGTATACCCGCCCCAATGCGTGACGCCTGATTTTTTACTAGTTTTAACAGGCGCGCTAGTTGCCGAGATTTCTGTATTGGTGTACAGTGAAATTCGTTCAATATATGCCTATATTACGATTCATTTCAGTAACTTGGAGTTTCGAGGAAAGCTGTGCAAGTCGAAAGCTTACGGGTTCTTCAAGAATCGCTTTCGTGGATTGACGATCTTATCCGCGCAGCCGTAGCGCGCGCCCAGAGCGCGGGTCTTGACCCAACCGACGCACTTCGGGGGCTGGTCATCACTGATGACGAAGTGGTCAATCATCTATCCACCCCTGCGCTAAGCGGCCTATGGGATGGTGAACGCCTCTTTAATGCCGTCGAATCGATGCCGCTGGCGAACGAAAACCCCATTGCAAATCTCGCTAGATTATTTCATTTAACCGCGTTAGATTGTCACATTTTATTAGTCTGCCTTGCGCCAGAGGTAGATAGGCGTTATGACCGCCTTTACGCCTATCTACAGGATGATGTTTCCCAACGCCGCCCAAGCGTTAACCTGATGGTTAACCTTCTGGGCGGCGATGTCGTAGAGCGATTTACAGTATGGGAACGCCTACAACCAGACCGCCCACTCCGCGCAAATCATCTGCTTGAAGCAGTGCCGGATCCCGGGCAAGTTAACCCAACATTTCTTGCCCATCACTTAAAACTTGACCATCGCATTGTTCTCTATCTACTCGGTGATAGCACCGTTGATCTGCGTTTGAAGCACACCACAACCCTACAATCCCCTTCAGAGCTGAAGAAGCGCATTGTAGATGTCCCGGAAACGCTGCGTTATGCCTTGGAAAGCGCCTTACAAGGCAGCCCGCCCATTGTTCATCTGCAAGGTGCAAATGGCAGCGGGCGTAAATCGGCAATAGAAACCGTCTGCGCGCAGTTTGAGATGCCGCTCGTCACCGCCGATCTTGCCCTGCTCAAAGATCTCGATATTTCCGTTCAACTGGCGTGGGAACTGGCGCTGCGCGAAGCCATACTGAATAATGCCGCGCTGCTACTCTATAACTGGGACGCCTGTTTAAGTCAATCCGACTTGCAGCCACCCGCCGATTTATGGAAAGCAGTTGAACATTTCCCCCAAGTCGTTTTTCTATGCGGGGCAGAGTCCTTCGAGCCGCTCGATCCCGGTCGCGCCAGAAAAATGCTGCGAATCAAATTCTCGCTGCCGTCTTATGAGATACGTTTTGAATCATGGCGTGAAGCCCTAGATGCCAGCCATGTAACGCTCGATGAAGCGCGGTTAGATGAACTGGCGAGTAAATTCAAACTCACTGGTTCTCAAATTTCGCTGGCCGTTCATACGGCTGCCGATATTGCCGCCTCGCGTGGTAACGCTGTAACTATCGAAGATCTGATTTCCGGCGCGCAGGCACATTCCAGCTTACAACTGGGGCGGCTAGCCAAACGTATTGTCCCGCGTTTCAACTGGGGCGATCTCATCCTTCCGCCAGATCGAATTGAGGTACTGCGCGAAATTTGCGCCCGCATTCGTTACGGTCACATCGTTAACGACTCGTGGGGTTTCAGCCATCGTGTGGCCGCCGCACCCGGCGTAACCGCGCTGTTTGCCGGGGAAAGTGGCACCGGCAAAACGCTCGCGGCAGAAGTGATCGCCCATGACCTTGGCCTACTGCTGTATAAGATTGATCTTTCCGCTGTAGTCAGTAAATACATCGGTGAGACCGAAAAGAACCTTAGCGTCATCTTCGATGAGGCACATCAAAGCAATGCTGTCCTGTTCTTTGATGAAGCCGACGCCCTCTTTGGTAAGCGCTCTGAAGTGAAAGACGCGCATGACCGTTATGCCAATCTCGAAGTCGCTTATCTGCTTCAACAGCTCGAAGTTTATGAAGGCGTAGCCATTTTAGCCACGAATTTACGACAAAACTTAGATGAAGCATTTACGCGCCGTTTAAGCTTTCTGGTGGATTTCCCGTTTCCAGAGCGCGAATATCGGGAAAAGCTGTGGGTTTCACACTTTCCATCGGAAGCGCCATTGGGAGTGGACGTGGATCTACATGAACTTTCAGACCGTTTTTCGCTGGCGGGTGGCAATATTCGTAATGCTGCCATTGCATCGGCATACTTAGCCGCCGCTGACGGTGGAAGAATCACCATGTCGCATTTGCGCCATGCGATCAAGCGCGAACATCAGAAAATGGGACGCTTATTAGATGATGATTATTAGCGAAACGGCGATTGAGCGATGATTCAAGATCTTGATAAGACGCTCGAAAAACTCATGTACGATAAGGGTCGGCTCAACCGAAATGATATTGACATTTCTTTTGAGCAGCCAAACGGCGATTGGTCTTCGCGCATCAGCCGCCCAACCTTGAATATCTGGTGTTTCGATATTCAGGAAAATCTCAAGATGCGGACGATGGCCCCGCGCATGGTGCCGGAAGTCAATATGGGCATTCGCAAATTCCCGCCGATCCGCCTTGACCTCACCTATCTGATCACCGCATGGGCGCGCAAAGTTGAAGACGAACACCAACTTCTATGGCGCGCACTCGGCGCATTAGCGCAAATTCCGGAGCTTAATCCCGCTACCTGTGAGGGCGCGCTCAAAGAACAGCTTTATAACATTCCTGTGCTGGTAGCAAATATGCCCACCGGCATGCCGAATATGTCTGATTTATGGAGTGTGCTCAATAATCAGATGCGGTTGGGCTTTACCGCAGTCGTTACGCTGGCGCTGGATCGGACGACGACATTTGAGTCGCCGCTCGTTCTCGAAACCGACATTCGCATTGGTGTTTCATGGTCTCCAGAATCGCGAGAGATGGATATTATGGATGTCGAGCTTCGTGAGCAGCATGAACTTCCATCGGGATCAAATGGCGATGCAAGTGGATCTGCGAAGAAGAAGCGCAAGTAACATTTCCGGGTTGTGCGAGTCACCCTCATCATGGGTGTTTTGCAAGTAATATTTGATTGCTCATTATTTAGGAGGAGAGATGTCACCGAGTTATTTATCACCGGGTGTTTATGTCGAGGAAGTCGACAAGGGGACAAAGCCGATTGAAGCTGTTGGTACGGCTGTGGCTGCGTTCATCGGCTATACCGAGCGCGCGTCAACCGAAAAAGATGGTGAGATTGTATCTTTACTCGGTAAACCTACGCTCGTCACAAATTGGGCGCAGTACGTCAAGAGTTTCGGTGGCTTCGTTGAAGGCGCCTACTTGCCGGACTCGGTCTATGGTTATTTCAACAATGGCGGCGGTATTTGCTACATCGTTAGCATCAAGACGCTGGGCGCATCCGCCGATCCCGACGCCGCAACCGCGGCGAAGGTTGCCCTGCCCTCCGGCGACGCCAAAGGCGGTACGTTGCTGGAACTGTCCGCCAAGGCGGGCGGCCCCGCTGGCAACAATATCAGCGCGGTAGTCAAGCCGAATCCGGCCGAGGGCGCCAAAGATTTCACGCTGGTCATCAACGTGAACGGCAACCCTGTTGAAACCTATGAAGGTGTCACCACCGGAAAAGGCGACAACAATGTTGAAACTGTCGTCAAGGCGAAATCTAAGCTGGTAGATGTCAAGGTTGTCGCTAAGGCGGAGATCGTCGCCGCAGCCGGTGATTACGCGCTCTCTGGCGGTGAAATCAAGACCAAGGCCGTCACCCTCGCTGATTATCAGGGCAGCGTTGAAGAACGCCTCGGCATGGCCGGTCTGGAGCCGTTGGACGACATCACCATGCTGGTGGTGCCAGACTTGATGAGCAGCTATGAAGCTGGCGAAGTTGACGCTAAGGGCGTTCAGGCCGTTCAGCAGGCAGTAATTGATTACTGCGAAGGCGTGCGTTACTGCTTCGCCGTCCTCGACTGCCCGCCGAATCTTATGCCGCAAGACATGAAGGCATGGCGCTTGCAGGTCAATTATGACAGCACCCGCGCCGCTTTGTACTATCCATGGCTTGAAATTGCTGACATGACCGGCAAAGGTGGCCGTACTCGTATGGTTCCGCCCTCTGGTCACATGGCTGGCGTCTATGCCCGCACCGATGCAACCCGTGGTGTTCACAAGGCTCCCGCCAACGAAATCGTACGCGGCGCGCTTGGCCTCGGTGTGAACGTCACCAAAGGTGAGCATGACACACTCAATCCGATTGGCGTAAACGTTATCCGCAGCTTCCCCGGTCGTGGTATCCGCGTTTGGGGCGGTCGTACCCTCTCCAGCGATCCGAGCTGGAAGTACATCAACGTTCGCCGTTTGTTCAACATGGTCGAAGAAAGCATCGAACGCGGCACACAGTGGGTTGTGTTTGAACCCAATGACCAGATGCTTTGGGGCCGTATTCGCCGTGATATCAGTGCGTTCCTCACGCTGGTTTGGCGTACCGGTGCGTTGTTCGGTGAAACCCCGGATCGCGCATTCTACGTAAAGTGTGACGCAGAGACCAACCCGCCCGAAGTGCGCGATGTCGGCCAGTTGATCGTTGAAATCGGCATGTGCCCCACCAAGCCAGCAGAATTCGTAATCTTCCGTATCAGCCAGTGGGCTGGCCCTGACGCACAGGGTTAGTACATAACGTTGTATTTTGAGGATAACCTCAGCATAGGAGACATGAACAAATGGCACGTGAAAGCGACTTTCTATTAGGGTTTGCGTTCACCCTCGAAACGCAAGGCTCCCTGACCGGTGTATTTCAGGAAATCAGCGGCCTTGGTTCCGAGAACGAGTTGGTGGAGCAGAAGATCATCCAGAACGGCAAGGAAGTGATCCAGAAGGTTCCTGGCCGCTTGAAGTTTACGGATGTGACCTTAAAAGCTGGCATCACCAAGAACATGGAAATTTGGACGTGGCGTAAGATGGTGGAAGAAGGCAAGATTTCGACTGCCCGCAAGAACGCCACTATCACCGCGCTGGATCGCTCAGGTACGCCTGCCGCACAGTGGTCGTTTGTGAATATGTGGCCCAGCAAAGTCAGCGGCCCACAGTTCCAGGCAGACGCTAACAGCTTTGTGATGGAAGAAGTCACGCTGACCTTCGAAAACTACAAGCGTGAACTGTAAATCGGGTTAATGTGACGCGCAGCAGGGGCGAATATTCTGATGATGCCAAATGGCTATCCGCAAACTGAATTTCCTTTCGAGCTTCCACGGGGCTACATAGATACGCAGGGAAACCTGCACCGTGACGGCACGATGCGGCTGGCAACGGCTAAGGATGAGATCGCCCCTCTGCGCGACCCTCGCGTTCGGGCAAATGAAGCCTATCTCGTAGTGGTGCTGCTTTCTCAGGTCATCACCCGCTTAGGGACGCTGCCGCGCATCACGCCTGAAATTATCGAGGAACTGTTCAGTGCCGATCTGGCTTATTTACAAGAGCTGTACCGGCATATCAATGATCTGGAAATGCCTATAGTGCATCTGGTATGCCCTAACTGTGGGCATGAGTTTGACGAGGTTACGCCTCCCATGGGGGGATCGTAAGCTACCCCCTCGAACGCCTGCATGAGGAGGTAGCCTACATCGCCGTAAATCTTGGTTGGAGTCACGACGAAATCATCTCGATGACCCACCACGAACGCGGGCGATGGGTTAAGCAGGTTAGCAATATAAAGAAGCGGCGAATACGCCGTTAGGCAGCTTAAACCATGCCGTCTGAAAACAACAATCGCAGCAAACAGGGCAGCTCAAGTACTGCTGCCAATCAACCAGAAAACAATCAGC